>NZ_JBGFCE010000015.1:0-82776 GCF_041205415.1 Falsihalocynthiibacter sp. BN13B15 | reverse complement strand
TGGGTATCACGGATTGGATCACCTATCCCTTGCAAAAATACTTATCGAATAAGGTGATCCGGATGGTTCGCGCGCGTGCCTGATCTATAATGATGGAACACAAACAATCTCAAACGGTGGTTTCAGACTAATTCGAACTCGTCTCAGCTAGGCTAGGATCCCTGCCCTTTTATGCCGCACAAAAGCCGCGCCACTCAGTAAGAGCCGCGTTGCGATTGGCTTTGAAATGAACTCTTTGCGATAGACTGCGATCCTGATTGAAGTGGTTGAAAACGGATGCGTGAACGGAAACAAATTTCTGCAAACTTCGCATTCGACGAAAGCGGTGCATCGCTCGCTCTCGTCGTCGGAACGGCAAGTGTGAATTCTCAGCGCGATTGTTTTTCCAGCGTCCTGTTTCCTGTTTCGCCGCGTTACCAATCATCTTCATCGCGGCGCCGTATGAGCGAAGTTTGTCAGTGACTATAATCTCAGGCTGGCTGTACCGTTTCATCGCTTTCTTCGTAAATTTAAGGGCTGTGCCCTCATCGCGGCGCTTGGTGACGTAACTTTCCAACACCTCACCTTCATGATCAACCGCTAGCCATAAGTAGTGACGTTCGCCGTTTACTTTCAAAACAAACCTCATCTAGGTGCCACTGCCATTGAGGCCAGGATCGCAATCGTTCCACTCGTTTCTTCCGTATCTCAGACGCAAACATTGGCCCGAACCTGTTCCACCAAAACCGAACCGTTTCGTGGAGTAAATCCTCCACGTTTCGAAGTGAGAGCGGAAACCGAACGTAAAGCATCACCGCTAGACGGATGATTTCAGGGCTCGTTTTGAAATAGCGAAAAGGGGAGTGTTTTGTCATGGCCCTAAGCTAGTTACTTACCCCGCCCCGCCCCGCGCAAGTCAGTTTCCTCTGACAACACCATGCTCCCTCTTGTCGAGATGGTTTTGAAATAGGTCCCGCCGTGTCGTCTTCTTGGCCATGTGCGGATGTATATGGACCCCGCCTTTCAGAAAGTGGCAAACTTAGTCGATGTAGATTGTGCTGGTTTCAGGACCGGAGTGATCATTTTGTTCCGCGCCGTTTCGGGAGACTTCAATAACTCCAACACCAGATCGGCGGCGCTCTCCCCGATTTCTTTCGACATCGGGTCAATAGTGGTCATTGTCGGCACGCAGACCTCAGCAATATCGTATGCCCCAAACCCAGCGATTGCGATTTGATGAGGAACAGCTATGCCGCGGCGTTGACACTCGGACAACGCGCCAAAACCCACAAGATCAGACACGCAAATCACCGCATTCGCATCAGGAAACCGTTCAAGTAATTCGCTCATCGCTTTTGCACCCTTTTGCATAGGACCTTGCGGCGCACCAGAACCGACCAAAAGATCAGTCGGCAATCCATGGCTCGCCATAGCCGCTTGAAAACCACGGCGCCGATCTTGTCCACGCGTGTCGCTTTCAGAATCGCCACCCATAAACGCAATACGCGTGCGCCCTTGCTGAACGAGATGATCTACAAGTAGCTGCATCGTATCTGCATTGGAAAACCCAACTACATGGCCAATTGGGCTATGCGGATTGTCCCATGTTTCAATGACAGGCACACCGGCCCCTATCAACATTTGACGGGCCTTGTCGGTGTGGTGTCCACCTGTGACGATTATCGCTTCAGGGCGACGGCGCAGGAATTGACCGATCAGCTGCTCTTCGCGCTCCAATTCATAATTAGTATGTCCTAGCAGCACCTGGTAGCCCGCTTGGCTAAGCTTGTTGGTCAGCGCCACAACGGTCGCGGCAAAATTGGCATTATTAAGGGACGGAATTGTCACCGCGATAAAATCACTGCGCTTGGTGCGAAGGTTCGCGGCTGTCATATCAAAAACGTAGCCAAGCCGGTTCGCCGTTTCGTGTATTTTTGCCCGAGTCGCAGCCCCCACAGAAGCCTCTTCCTTGAAAGCGCGACTGACCGTCATAACGGACAAGCCAGTAGCTCGCGCTACGTCTTTCATAGTTGGGCTACGCTTCATAGAGCTTCCTTATATGTGATCGATACCACTTCTGGCGAGTTCATCTCGGACTTGCAACCAAATCATGCGCTAACAAGCCTTGGTGGCAACATGGTGGTGGATCCGACCCTTAAAGAACCGCGGCAGCAATGCTTCTGTCGCTTTTTTACCCTCCGTCCTCGCGGGCGAATTCAACGCAGTGGTCACGGCGGTGAGATCATCGTAATCGATCTCCATGATCAAGGGGAATTCTGGCGCGCCAGGATCGGCCTCCTCGGTGAACGTTACACGCACTGCTCGTGCACCGGGGAATGCCTGCCACTTAGGCAAGAGTTCATCCATTATAGCTGCGCGAAACGCGTCCGTCTTTCCCGCGTGGATTGTTCCTTCAAACATTGCAAATCTCGTGATCATTCTGCCAACTCCTCTGGGCCATTGAAATATTCCATCAATGCCGCTTGATCCTCGCCGCCCAATCCGGCGGCCGTCAGCAGGCGGTGCACTTCGGCGCAAACGGCGGTCATCGGCATGGCGGTGTTGGTACGCCGCGCCAAATCTTGGGCGCCATTCAGATCCTTGACCATATTGTCTATTCGGCCTGTGCGACGATAATCTTTGGCGACGTAACGGGGCATGTATTCTTGCAATATTGCGCTATCTGCGCGCCCACCTTTTAAGGCGATCGGGATTTTTGCCGCATCAACACCGGCATCAAGTGCCAATTTTGTAGCCTCAGCCACCGCCAGAAAGTTGAGCCCGCATAGAACCTGATTGATAAGTTTTGTTGTCTGCCCTGCTCCAACGGGCCCCATATGCGTGTAATTCGAAGCGACATGTTTCAGCACATTATGCGCGTCCGCGACGTCTTGCGCATCGCCGCCCGCCATCAACGTCAACTCTCCGATCAATGCCTTGGGTGCACCTCCCGATAGCGGACTATCGACCCAGCGCAACCCTATCTCTGATGCCTTCGCGGCAAGGTTCTTTGTTGCTTCGGGGTCAATAGAGGACATATCGATAATCAGTGTGCCGGGCTTAGCACCCTCCGCCACGCCAGCTTTGCCAAACACGGCGATGTCTACGATGCGCGGCGCATTAAGGCTGGTGATGACATAATCACTCGCAGCAGCGGCCGCGGCGGCAGACTCTGCGGCCACGGCGCCATGTGCGACCAATTCCGCGACTTTGTCGGCATCTAGATCAAAGACTGTGAGCTGATTGCCGGTTTGTGCCAAACGGGTGCCAATCGCACCGCCCATGGCTCCTGCGCCAATTAATGCGACCTTTACTGACATTTTGTATCCTTATAAAAATGGGCGACCAGTTCGGCTACGATCGCATCCGGGCTCTGGGCAATATCGACTCTAACTGCGTTTTCATCCGGTGCGGGTGGTTCAAGAGTTGATAACTGACTGTCAAGCAAGGCAGGCGGCATAAAATGATCTGTACGCGCAGCCATCCGGCCCGCAATCACATCGCGAGTGCCGTCAAGATGCAGAAATGTGACGGCACCACGTGCAGCTCTGCGGATGATATCGCGATAGCTACGCTTGAGAGCAGAGCAAGCAACGACCAACGGAAGCTTGTGATCTACAAAGGTGCGTCCGACGGCAGCGAGCCATGGACCACGATCAGCATCGTCCAAAGGAATACCCGCTGCCATCTTTGTAATATTAGCAGCTGAATGCAGATCATCGCCATCTATAAAATCCGCACCCAACTGGACGGCAAATTCCGCCCCAATCGAAGACTTTCCGCAACCCGCTACACCCATGACCACGAAGCGTTTCATCATAGAGAAGCAGTGATGCCGCCATCCACAAACACTGTCGTGCCATTCACAAAAGAGGACGCGTCGGAGGTCAGAAAAATACACGCCCCAACCAGTTCTTTGACATTGCCCCACCGTCCTGCCGGCGTACGCTTTGCTAGCCACGAGGAGAATTCGGGATCTGCTACAAGAGCCGCATTCAAGGGCGTATCAAAATATCCAGGAGCCAAAGCATTGCATTGCAATCCATGCCGCGCCCAATCTGTCGCCATCCCCTTTGTGAGGTTCCCAACTGCCCCTTTCGTCGCCGTATATGGTGCAATTCCGGGGCGCGCGAGTGCGGTCTGAACGCTTGCGATATTCACAATTTTACCCTTACCACGTTTGATCATATGGTTCGCGCATGCCTGACCGACGTGAAACACGGATGCAATGTTGGTTTGCAGCATTTTTTCGAACATATCAGCTGGAAAGTCTTCAAGCATTTCGCGGTGCTGCATGCCTGCATTGTTTACTAGGATATCAATCGGGCCGGTTTCTGCCTCAAATTTATCAACAGCCGCGCGTACTCGAACATGATCCGTAGCATCAAAAGCAAGCACCTCAACTACCGCGCCGTCTTCCCGCAATCTCGCTGCAGCAGCGTTTAACTTGGCGGTGTCGCGCCCGTTCAGCACGATCGACGCGCCCGCAGATGCAAGGCCGCGCGCAAGGGCAAAGCCTATTCCCTGAGACGACCCCGTTATCAGAGCTCGCTTACCTGTCAGGTCAAACAATTGAAGGCCCATTTTTCGAATCCCTTTTAATATCAGTACCCAATTTATGTTATCGATAACAAATTTTGTCAATAGACCACTTAACAAACGAAGTTACGACTGGACGGCTCCAATTGTCTGATCTATGTTATCGATAACAAATTCAGTCGAACCGCAGGAGTGCACAATGACAAAACCAGATATTCTTCAGGTTGGTTACTATCCGGACTGGGACCAAGAACCGCTGGATGAAGCATTCAACATGCACAAATATTTCGAAGCTGATGACAAAGCTACATTCCTTGCCAAGGTAGGTCCAAGCATCAAAGGCATCGCAACGCGTGGTGAACTCGGGACCACGCAGGCCATGCTCGATGCGTGCCCCAATCTCCAAGTAGTTTCGGTTTACGGCGTTGGCTATGACGCGGTCGATGTGGCTGCCTGCACTGCACGCGGTATCCATGTAACAAACACGCCCGATGTGCTGACAAGCGACGTGGCCGACCTTGGCGTAGCGATGATGCTCGCCCAGTCGCGCGGCATGATCGGTGCATCCCAGTGGGTCCGTGACGGGTCTTGGGAGGCAAAGGGTCTGTACCCGTTGCAATCGCGCGTTTGGGGCAAAAAGGCCGGAGTCCTGGGCCTTGGGCGGATCGGGTTCGAGGTCGCTAAACGGCTCTCGGGTTTCAATCTCGACATCGCCTATAGTGATGTCAGCGCCAAAGGCTACGCGCCGGACTGGACGTTTATCGCAGATCCGATTGCACTCGCGAAACATGCGGATTTCTTGTTCGTAACCCTCGCTGCATCCACTGACACGCGCCATATCGTTGGCAAAGAAGTATTGGATGCCCTTGGGCCTGATGGCATGGTCATTAACATCTCACGTGCGGCCAACATCGACGAAGAGGCATTGTTAATTGCGCTGGAAAACAAGACCGTCGGTGCCGCTGCATTGGACGTGTTTGAAGGCGAGCCGGCCTTGAACCCACGTTTTCTTGCGTTAGACAACGTGATGGTCCAACCGCACCACGCGTCTGGCACCTTTGAAACACGCAAAGCAATGGGTAAGCTGGTGCGTGACAACCTGATTGCGCATTTCGCAGGCAATCCACTTTTGACGAAGGTAAATTAGGATGAAATCGCTTGTCATTCACGCAGCAAATGATCTGCGCATCGAAGACCATGACATCACCCCACCCGCCAGCGGCGAGGTACAGATCACCATGGCCATTGGAGGTATTTGCGGCACCGATTTACACTATTATAACCACGGTGGGTTTGGCGTCATCAAGCTGCGCGAGCCGATGGTACTTGGACATGAAGTCGCCGGACACATCACTGAACTAGGCATTGGTGTTGAACACCTAAAGCTTGGCCAACTTGTAGCCATTTCCCCGTCGCGGCCCTGCAATACATGTAAGTTTTGCCTAGAGGGCGCGCAAAACCAATGCCTGAACATGCGTTTCTATGGCTCAGCCATGCCATTCCCGCATATCCAAGGCGCGTTCCGCCAAGTGTTGAATGTTAGTGACAGCCAATGCGCAGTCGCAGACGGCATAACTCCGGGCGAAGCCGCAATGGCTGAACCACTTGCCGTTTGCCTGCACGCGACGCGGCGGGCGGGCAACTTGGTCGGGAAGTCAGTGCTGGTGACCGGCTGTGGCCCTATTGGCATCCTGTCCATCCTATGCGCCCGTCGCGCCGGTGCGGACCTGATTGTGGCAACAGATCTGAGTGATTACACACTACAAATGGCGCGCGCTGCGGGAGCAGATAAAGTTATCAACATGGCGCAAAATCCCGATGGATTGGCAGAGTTCACACCGGACAAAGGCACGTTCGACGTCTTGTATGAATGCACGGGTGCGGCCCCCGCGCTGGCGGCAGGCATTCACGCGATGCGCCCGCACGGCACGATCATGCAGCTTGGGCTTGGCGGGGACATGACCCTACCGATGATGGCTATCACGGCTAAAGAGCTGTCACTCAAGGGGTCGTTCCGGTTTCATGATGAATTCCAAACCGGTGTCAGTTTGATGCAAAAAGGGTTGATCGACGTGAAGCCGCTGATCACGCACACCGTCAGCATTGATGATGCTGTTGCAGGGTTCAAGCTGGCGTCAGATCGCACGCAGACGATGAAAGCACAGATTAGTTTCGCTTAAGGTCCAGCCATTCATAATAGGCGGAGTGGTCTTTCTCGCCGCCGTTATGGACTTCAACAAAATCGCGAAACCCTGCTGTGATCGTTTCTGAAAGTGGCAAAGACAGACCCGCTGTATGTGCCAAGGTCATCGCGTTGTTGAGATCTTTAAGTTGCGCGACAGAGCGACCACCGGGGGTAAAATTACCCTCGACCATGCGTGCACCGTGCAGATCAAGGATACGACTATCGGCAAACCCGCCACGCAGGGCGTCGCGCAACGCAGCCTTGTCACACCCCCCTGCCTCGGCCAATCGCATAGCCTCAGCCACCGCGCCAATCGTGGTTGCGACGATCAATTGGTTGGCCAATTTCGCGACCTGCCCTGCGCCTACTTCCCCCAAATGCGTTGCCCGACCAAGCAAATTAAAAACAGGGGTTGCACGTAGGAATGAAGCCTTTGAGCCACCAACCAAGATCGCGAGACTTGCGGCCTCGGCACCCGTCACGCCGCCTGACACTGGCGCATCCAGGTAGGCCAACCCGATACTTTCGCTTTGCCTTGCCAGTGCCCGATCTGTGTCAGGATCAACGGATCCCATATCTATGATTAGCCCACCTTTCGCCGCAGCGTGCATCGTAAGGTTATCCAAAACTGCGCGCGTTGCAGGACCATCCAATAGCATGGAAATCACGCACTCCGCACCTTTTACAGCTTCCTGCGGAGTTGCACGGACATTACATACATCCCCAAGGGCCTTCGCCTTGTGCTCACTGCGATTCCACACGGTCACGTCGTGCACAGCGGCCAAATGGCGTGCCATGGGCGCACCCATTAATCCGGTGCCGAGAAACGCAATTTTCATATGTCAGCACCGATTGAATTCAGCGCCGCCACTGCGACCTCAATGTCTTGCTGACCTGTGCCCGACCCGACACCGATCCCTCCCAGCACAACGCCATTTACAATAATCGGCAAACCTCCTGGTAAGCCAGTCATGTGGCCGCCTGTCGCGACCCCAATTGCTGGGCGTACGCTCTCCGGAATATTGGATGAAGCTCCACCGGTCGATGCAGCTGTCAACGCCTTAGCTTTTGCCGACTTGCGGCTCAGAAACTTGGCACCCGTCATCCGGATTTCCGCAATCAACTGCCCGCTGGCATCGACAATAACAATACATTGCGGCTGGCCCATCTGTTCAGCGGCTTCCACACCCGCTGTAAGCATCCCCATCGCTCCCCGATGGGTGAGCAATTTGGTGTCCATAGTTGCAATCATAATAGCCTTCTTTCGTTTTGAAGATGCGAGCAGTTATCGATAACACTTACCCAGACTAGGAAATAAAACACAAATGTCATTTCACAAAAACCATGGCAAGTGTGTGACCGCAATGTCTGGGTCGCATCGGTCAAGTTTCTCGCAACTAGGACGAACTGGTTCAGTATCTGAACTGTTTACTTTTCTCGGACCATCACAATGACAGAATCATACGCTACGCGCCCGTTACAGGTTTGTTGACATTTGGCAGGCCGCCCAGCTTCGACAATGGCTAAACCCGTACCGCGTGGGGCGCTTGGTCTCGTGGTGACATTGAACCCACCGCGTGCCGCATGGATAGCCAAGTAAAAACGCCGATTGTTGCATCCCCGCCTAGCTTTTCCTTTCAAACCTTGCCTCGGAGACAGGTAAAGACACATACTTTTCACTTTACCAACGTGCCCGAAGGTGACTCCACCTGATCGGATTGAGGCGATCAGGTTCCCAGTGCGCCCTCCCCTTAGTTAAAATGAAAACTATGGTTATTGACAGAAAGTTGTTGCAAGTGTTATCGATAACATTCAATATGTGTTATCGATAACATATCTTGGGACATTTGCAATCCCAACTATAGTATTCGATTATTCGACTCTGGCGCCTGATTTAGCCTGTTGAAATTTGCTTTGGGAGGAGCGCATGAGTAAACTTGCCGAAAGGTTATGGAACTCCATTGAAGCCGTAATAGCGGTTCTTATGATTGTCATGATCGCTTTTGTTTTCACAAATGTGGTATTGCGCTACGGCTTTTCGTCAAGTTTGCGGCCTTCAGTCGAGTTATCAAGAATGTGCTTTGTATGGGTAGTCATGCTTGGCGCGGTGGTCGTATTGCGACGTGATGAACATCTCGCAGTGACTGAAATATCAGATGTTCTTTTTCCTCGTGCCGTCCCCTTTCTGCGACGCCTCGGTTGGGTAATTATCTTGTTCGCCGTTGGTATGCTGTTTTGGGGGTCGTTCCGCCAAATGATGGCCAATTGGAACAATATTTCACAACTTACTGGGCTGCCTTCAGGGCTCTTCTATGCAGCCGGCGTTATTTCTGGTGGCTTGATGGCCTTCGTAGCAGCCGTGCGAATTTTCTATCCCGATGCGTTCGCCACTAAAGATGGACCCACACTATGACTCTGGCAATTTTCCTCAGTGTTCTGCTGTTCTCGATCATGCTTCGATTGCCCGTCGCGTTCGCACTGTTGTTGTCGTCCATCGCGCTCATGTTTTACATGGATACGTTCAGCGTTGATATTCTTGCACAGTCGCTGATCAACGGTGTAGATAGTTTTCCGCTGCTAGCGATTCCATTCTTCCTTGTGGCGGGCGAGGTTATGTCCGTTGGTGGCCTCTCGACGCGTATTGTGCGGATGGCGACGATGTTTGTTGGGCACCGTAAGGGTGGCTTGGGGTACGTTGCGATTTTCACTTCGGTCTTGTTGGCCGGTCTCTCTGGATCGGCTGTCGCCGATGCCGCCGCTTTGGTTAGCATTCTGTATCCGATGATGAAACAAGCCGGATATCCAGAAGGACGCTCTATGGGCTTGCTGGCGTCTGGTGGTATCATTGCCCCAGTTATTCCACCCTCACTGCCACTGATCTTGGTCGGTGTTGCGGGCGGAATTTCGATTAAGGATTTGTTCTTGGGTGGGATTGTCCCTGGGCTACTGATGGGGCTAACGCTTATTCTGGTCTGGTCTATTCTTGTACGCAACGAGGATCTGCCTGTTGCACCCAAGGCCCCGTTGGCCGAAAAAATGGCCTCGTTGCGTGAAGGCATTTGGGCACTCCTGATGCCTGTTATCATCATCGGCGGTATTCGGTTTGGAGTCTTCACCCCCACAGAGGCTGCGGTTGTCGCTGCGGTTTATGCGCTCGTTATCTCCACGTTTGTTTATCGAGAGATGACTTGGAGCAAGTTTTATTTGGTACTGAAAAATTCTGGACGCGCAACTGCAATGGTCATGTTTCTTGTCGGCTGCGCTATGGTTGCGGCATGGCTCATTACTGTGGCGCAGTTGCCGCAACAGCTGGCAGTACTGCTTGGGCCATTTATCGATAATCCGCGCACTCTGATGCTGTTGATTATGTTGCTGGTTTTGGCCGTCGGCATGGTCATGGATCTGGCGCCTACCGTGCTTATCCTTGTGCCGCTGCTGATGCCTGTCATTAAATTGGCGGGGATCGATCCAGTCTATTTCGGGCTGATGTTCGTGATCAATTGTTCCATTGGATTGATCACGCCACCAGTCGGCAATGTTCTGAATGTTGTTTGTGGTGTTGGCCGCGTGCCAATGTCCAAGGCTGTCAAAGGGGTGCTCCCTTTCATAGCTGCATATTTGGTGCTCTTGGGGCTGTTCATAGCTTTCCCGGACATCATAATCGTGCCGATGAAATTCATCACCGGCTAAATTGTCCTCGGAGGAGAAAACAAGTGAAATCTTTTATGAAACCAATGGTGCTTGCTGGCACAATGATTTTTGGCGCTACATTCGCTACAGCTGAAACAACGCTAAAGTTGGCGCACGCAGCACCGGAATCCGACCTCCAGCAAACAATGTCTCTGTTCTTCAAAGAGCAAGTCGAAGCACGCACGGACGGCAACGTCATGGTCAACATTTTCCCATCCGGTCAATTGGGCAACGATGCACAGATGATTGACGGAATTCGTTCCGGCATTATCGATTTGGCAATGGTTGGGTTGAACAACTACTCCGGTTTAATGCCTGAGTCCGCAGCTTTCACTTTGCCTTTCATGTTTCCAACCCGCGAAGCGGCCTATCAGGTTCTAGACGGACCGGTCGGTCAAGGCGTACTGGATCAAATGGGTGAATTTGGTCTTAAAGGTCTAGGTTTTCCAGAAAACGGCTATCGCAACATGACCAACAATCGCGGCCCAATAAAAGTACCAGCTGATGTTGCGGGCCTCCAAATGAGGGTTAACAACTCTATCGCGCTCAACGACATGTTCTCGGCCCTTGATGCAAACCCTCAGCAAATTCCAGTAGCCGAACTATACACCGCCTTGGAAACTGGTGTTGTCGACGCGCAGGATCACCCGATTGGTGTGACTCTTTCGTTTAAGTTCTATGAAGTGCAGAAATTCCTCAGCCTGACCCAGCACGCCTATTCACCGTTGGCACTTGCGATGAATAATAATGCTTTTGAAGGTTTGTCAGCAGATGAACAGACGGTTATTCTTGAGGTGGCAGCAGAAGCCGTTGCGATGCAGCGCGAGTTGAGCATCGCGAAAGAAGACGAAATGCTTGCCGCACTGGAAGCCGATGGAATGACAATCAACCGCGACGTTGATGGAAACGCATTTCAAGAGGCTATTAAACCAGTTTGGGAAGCCTTTATCGAAACCAATGGTGACGGCCTTGTGAACGCTATCCTTGAAGCTTCTAACTAAGTCAATTTCTTAATCTTTGGACCCCGCCGACACTCGGCGGGGTCCAATTTGTTTGGAAACACAAACTTTGCCTAGGGTCAGGACTCGTTAAATCCAAAATATCACGATTTCTGCGATGCATATTGAGGAGAAAAAAGTGTGTGCACAGCGGTCATATCGAGTTGATATACGCCTCCAGTCTTTGAGTTTATCGAACATGTTTTCGACCTTATGCCTCTGTTTATGCGAAGCCTTATTGTATTCTATCAGACGCTTTCGGTTCCTCCTTAAGGGAATGCAGGGGGCTATCCCTTTGTCCAGTAAGCCATCCCTGAACCAGTCCGCGTCGTAACCTCGATCAGCAAGGAGGTGCTTGGCCGCCGGGAAATCGGCCAGCAATAGTTCGGCCCCTTTTTTTGGAGGCTGCAAGCGGTACGATGCGCCTTGAGGTGCGTCGCGTCTATCTGCAATTGTTTCGGCGTGTCCTGAGATGATAAGGCTTTAAAATATTATTAAATACGCCTAACCTGCTCCAGCGGATGAAGCGATTATACAGGGTCTTATGCGGGCCGTATTCGGGGGGAGCATCCCGCCACTGCAACCCACGTTTCAGGACATGGATGATGCCGTGTTGTTTTGCACTGAGAGCTGACCCGGTAGCCCCATAAATTTTCACTGAGAATTGACCCATGTAAACACACTACCCTGACGGATTTGGTCGGGGAGATATGGAGTGATCGACATGGGATTTTTAAGTGTAATACGACGTTGGGCATTGCGTGAAGAGATGCCAATTCGAGAGATTGCCCGCCGGACGGGTCTGTCTCGTAACACAATTAAGAAGTACCTGCGTGAGGGCGCTGTTGAGCCGAAGTTCAAGACGCAGTAGATCAGTCACGATGACATGTGGTGGACCAAAGCGCTTCATTGTTTTTCTGAGGAATTTCAACGCCGCTTTGCGATCCCGGCGCTTGGTGACATAACTTTCAAGCACCTCGCCCTCGTGATCCACGGCCCTCCAGAGATAGTGGGTTTCACCGTTGATTTTTACAAACACTTCGTCCAAATGCCATTGCCAATTCGAATGAGCTCGAAGGTGCTGAACCCGTTTTCTTCGGATCTCCGCGGTGAACAACGGACCGAACCGGTTCCACCAAAACCGCACAGTCTCATGGCTAATTTCGATCCCGCGCTCATGCAACAAATCCTCCACATTCCGGAGTGACAGAGGGTACCGAACGTAAAGCATCACTGCCAGGCGGATGATCTGCGGGCTCGTCTTGAAGTACTTGAATGGGTCGCGTTTTGTCATCCTGCGACGCTAGGCGTTCACCCTGCCCGCCTCAACCGGTTTTCTTCTGACAGTGCCCAGGCCGAAACTCGCGTGGATGCTGAGGCGGCTTTCGACTTCTTCGCTAAAACCTACGGCGTCAAATACGATAAAGCCGTAGGCAAATTGGCCAAGGACCGCGATGTGCTGCTGGCCTTCTACGACTTCCCGGCCGAACACTGGAAACACATCCGAACGACCAACCCGATTGAAAGCACGTTCGCCACAGTCCGACATCGCACCGGAAAAACCAAGGGCTGCCTCAGTCGCAAAACTGGCCTCGCCATGGCCTTCAAACTGATGATGTCAGCACAAAACAAATGGCGCAAACTCGATGGAGCCAACCGAATGCCCGAGATCATCCAAGGGGTTGAGTTTAAGGACGGGATCAAGCAAATTCAAAATGCCGCCTGATCACGCCGTCACCAACTTTCGGGCATAGCTCCAAAACCGAAAGAGCGCCAGCCTGAAGTGCAACGACTTTGTTCAAGGCAAGAACACTATACCAAATTTGTAAAGGTCTACATCTGTCGAGACTTGCACTGGTCTTAAGCGTCCTCAATGGAACTTTGAGACAGTACATGGGCGCGACGCACAATTCGCGTGATCAAGCCAGACTCAAAATCTCCCATCAAAGGGTCTCCCCAGGAAAAACGATCCCGGCGGACAAAGGTAGTCAGCATCTTGCAAAGCTGTTCAGGACTGGCGCTTGCCAAAGCAACACCATCTTCTGCAAACAAATTTACCCCTCCTTGGGTTTCCATCCAGAGTTGCCAGTCGAATGGCACCACCCAGTTTTGTTCATATAGCATGTCTAGGAAATGCCCGACTGCCTCACGGGGATTGCCATGAGGGAACCGAGAGACTCCGTCAACCGTGTCTGGCGAAGAAACCATTTCTCCTGCCGAAAATTCTGCGGCTTCCAGCACCGGCAGAAATGAGGCTAGTGCCAGTAATTGTTCCTGATTACTTGGATCACCTACCATTGCTCCTCCCTCATCACTGTTTGCACTTTCCCTTGCGCTAAAGTCGCTCAAGAGATATCGACGCGCGCTTGGCGCATTTATCAGTAAGGTCCTATATGGCAGCTTTATCAAGTCATCTTTGCCAGCATGTTTGCCGCCTAAAAATGCTTTTTTGGCTTACCAGGAGCACGTACTGTCGGGGTATCATCACTTAGCGATCACACGCCTCCCAACCTTTAATTTCGGATTGTGTCTGATTGTTAGAAACAGCCGAAAAACGTGACGACTTGGGTCAAGGCTACAACCTAATCTACATTGCCCAACGGGAAAGGCACTCATTTCCAAATTGCAAAGCGACACCCCTAGTTGCCTGGGAAGACAAAAGGACATTCGGGGCGGAACATTTGGCGGCGATACAATGCAATAATACATAGTGAAGACCGCATAGAATACGCCAGAACCAGAAAATCCTTGGCTTTGTCCACCGCAAATCAAGCGCGGTATTGTGACAGGAACCGGATCCAACGGAAAACATCAGGACTAACAGTCCATTTTCACGGTTTTGATAAGTCAATGACGTATTTGCGTGAAAAATGTCAACGTTTCTGTATCGCAGTGCCTAATACTTTATACCGACTAATCCCCCTGATCTCACGCGGTTGCTTATCCAATGCCCTCAAAATTTGCGACATTGTATCGACCTGGTCGTCATGTTTGCCGTTTGGAAACACTAAAACTTCGTCAAGGAAACCTTTCAACCAGGGGGCCTCTTCAGGAAGCCGGACCTCTCCGCGTTCCAGTTTTGGCGACTGTAGGCTCATTCTCAGAACCTTGCTGCCTATGGGATCTAGGGCTTGTACATTTGCAAGCCCTAGATCCCTGAGTGACTGCCCAAGACCAATTCCTGATCCAGCTTTTTCCACCAAGATCAGATTCGGTTTCCATGTCTTATCAAGAGCCTGCGCTGCATTTAGCAGATCCGGTAATATATGCTGCCTTCGGTGAACATGCAGAAGATCGACGTAGGAACCAATCAGGCCCCAGGTGGTACAGACGCACCAATCATTGTTTTCGCCTGGAATTGCCGCAACATCCCAGCTTTGCACAATGGCTTCAAACTGATTGCGACCAGGCTTTCCCTTATATCGGCCGAACCATTCCCGTTTGATCAAATTGCCGCCTGGTAAGGCAGGTCGCAACATATATTGCGCTTCGAACGCACTGGTGCCAAGTTCACGCTTGATCCTGGCAAGTTCCTCAAGCCCAACACGCGCGGGGTCAAGTGGCACGCCTGCCTTTCTACTCCAGTTTACGTCCACTGCAATTGGTACGATTAGGCCTTCTTCTGCGATAGCTGGAAGACAAAGGACTTCCCAGCTTTCCTGTTGAAGCAAACGACCGATTAGATCGTCGTCGTGTAGTCGCTGCGCCACCACCACGATCGCACCTTCCTTCTGATTATCAAGCCGGCTGACAACTGTATTTCGATACCAGGAATATGTACTCTCCCTCTTGACTTCCGATTGGGCGTCCTCGGCCTTCATAGCGTCATCTATGATGATTATGTCGCCCCCTTTCCCCGTGAGTGTACCACCGGTTGAAGTGGCAAGCCGCCAGCCGTTATGCGTTGTTCGCAACTCATCCACAGCCGGTTTTGCAGTACTGAACCGTGTTTTTGGGAACGTGGCTTTGTACCAGGGTTTCTGTATAATAATGCGCGCTTGATACCCAAATGTTTCCGAAAGGCTGGCCGCATAACTGGCACAGATAAGTCTCTTAGTAGGATCGCGCCCCAACACCCAAGCTGGAAACGCCACACTGGCCACTTGCGATTTCAGGTGGCGCGGCGGCAACATGATTATCAGGCGACTGACTTCGCCACGATATACCCGTTCGAGCGCATGGCAGATTGCTCGGACATAGCGGTCACCGGAGAACAATGCGCCTGGATTCAAATCTTCAAATGCCCGCCTAGCAAAATTATAAAGGTTTTCGTGGTAAAGAGCTTGCGCGAGTTGATTGACTTTACTCATCGCCCTCACCCCCTTTATATTTATTCAAATACACTTGCCACTCGGCCTCTTCCAAAACGAGCTTGTGATCTACCTCAGAATACGGTTGCTCATATTCCGAATTGTCTACCGCCCCCGACATTTGGGATACTGAAACCAGTAGCCTTGCGGCGGCTACGTCCCCTTTGGACGCCTTGTTCATCATACTTGCGAGTACTAGTTCAATTTTTGTCATGAACTTCTTAGTGCCATTCTCGGTCACAGAAACTTTTTCGAGACCAAGTTTTTCAAGGATTTTGTTCAGATTGTTGGATCCATTTGGCCGACCTTTCGGATTGCCGCTTTGGTTTTTCTTGAATTGTGAATTCTTTGGAGGATTTCCGTAGCCAATCTTATGATCCTTTGGATTGGTTATATCGGCTGATTTGTCATCTTCGTTCATTAGAAACTCTCCCAATCTGGAATGCCGTCGGCCGGTTCGACGGACGCAATTTCTAGGAGTTCCTCAGGATAGCCGTCGGCATCATCACCGTCGGACAACCGCCCTTTTCGATCATTGAACCTTTCACCAGTTTCCATGTGCACTGCATCTAACCCTGTCATCGCCTGCCAGCGGCGGATTGCAACATCCACATAGGCAGGCGATATCTCGACACCAAAGCATCGTCGCCGCGCCCGCTCTGCGGCAAGCAACGTGCTGCCACTACCGAGAAAGGGATCCAAAATGACCTCATCAATGGCGGTGGCGTCTAGAATGGCGTCCATTACCAGTTTTACCGGTTTGACTGTCGGGTGCAGCGTAAAATCATCTTCCTGCGATCTTGCACCCCCCGTCGCCCCAGCATATTCCCAAACATTTGTACGGTAACGGCCGTGTTTGCCCAATTCGATATTATTGCGATGGGGTGCACCCGGCAGCTTTGCCACAAACACCAACTCATGGCGCGAACGATAAAACGATCCCATACCGCCGTTTACCTTCGCCCAAACGCACAGATTGATTAGTTTCAGGCCTATTTGGTCAAGCGCTGCCTGCATCTCACTCATATGGCGCCAATCCATGAAGGCATATAAAAGCCCACCTAGCTTAAGTGTAGACATTGCATTTCCGAGCGTTTCTGCTAGAAAGGCTATAAACGCATCGGGGGTCATTTCGCCCGAGGCTTCACTAAACTCTTCGAACTTGCCAGCCGAAACGCGCACATGGCCGTTGATCGGAACATTGAAAGGCGGATCTGTAAAAACCATTGCAACGGGTGATGCTTGAACTAGCCTGTCAATATCAACAAGGCTCCGGGCATTCCCACATAAAATGCGATGATCCCCAAGTATCCAGAGATCTCCGGTTTGAGTGACCGCAGCGGTTTTTGTATTGGGAAGGTCACTTATATCATCAACTGAATCGACTTCATCACCGGTTGGTCCCCCGACCTCAAGGATCATATCAATCTCGGGTGGTTCGAACCCGGTGATTTCCAGATCCGCTCTAAAGTCCAGAAGATATTCAAATTCAAGTTTAAGGACGTCCTCATCCCAAGCGCCTGTCTCCTGGGTTCTGTTAAGTGCAATTCTGAGCGCTCGCACTTCCGGCTCCGACAAATGCCCGACCTGCAGACATGGGATTGATTTTAATCCAAGCGCACGAGCGGCCTCTACGCGCGAATGACCATCAACAATATCATTTTCGCCATTTATTAGAATGGGGGCAACGAAACCGAATACCTCTATTGATCGCTTTACCTTTGATATCTGCTTTTTCGTCGGTTTGCGCACCTGATGCTGTGAGGGTTTAAGATTGGCCACAGTAACAAGAATAGAGTTGAGCTCCGGAGCAAGATCGTTCCTGATGAGAAACTCGGGACATGTTACGACTTCATCTGTGCTTTGCCAGTTTGACCCATTGGCTTTGTCTGCCGAACACGCTCGACGACTTTTAAAAATTGCTTTGTGATTTTTGGACATTGCTGCCTCCCGCCTTGAATAAAGTTTCATGCGACGAGAGTTTTGGTGTGGTGAAAGGAAACATTTCGGCCACCGTTTTATTGCGGTGGTTGGAATGGAATCCTACCGTGACACCTCGTTACTTAGGGGAAAAACCTGTCATAGATTGGTTGCGAAATCAAGGGATATTTTTATTAAGCTTTTGTAATGGTTGACAAACTCTTTCTAGGGCGACAGATCGATACAAGCGATCTCGATAGTTAAGACTGGACTTTAACCGCAAAGCAAGCGTCACTAAACGCAGGGTGGCGCCGGCCATAGTCGCACGAAAAAGCCCCCCGCCGAGTTTTCCATATTGCGTGAACTAGCCACCTAGGTTTGCGTTCTCGTCCACGTAAGGCACGTGCAAAACTGAGGATACCCGGAAAGAGATTGTGACGCAGATACACACCCATCTAGCACGCCCCTTGAAATCCCTGCATTTTGGAATAATTCCCTGTTAAATCTCTAGGGAGCTTTGCGCTAAGGTATTGAAATCACTCCACGACCATCCGTGTTATCTGGCGATATCAGTCTATTTTCCACAATATTCCCTGTTAATTTCCCTGTTAGCAGGGAAAATCAGCCGAGACTGGCTCGCTCAGGACTGGCAGCACAGCCAAACACTTACATAATTTCGAGAGCATGCGTTACAGCTTGGCAAAGCTGCGTGTTATCCGCGGGTTGGCTATACGGGTTCGCCGCAGAGACGCTTCATTGGCACTGGGTACGGTCGATATCCAGGCAAAGTCTCGGCAGGCCATTTCGGCGATACACATATGGAATGAATGGGATCGGGCCTCGCTGTCTGGAGGCTCAGAGCGTGGCGATTAGTTGACGCTGCGCGTTCCAGTCTGTTGGCAGCGCGTGACGCAACAACCAATTCGAGGTCAGACCGATTGGCTGGCGTCCCTCGACAATCATCCGGACAATGTCCGGTGCCAGCAATGCCCACTCGATAACCTGCTGGATACGGCGTTTGGAGGTTGCCTCGGTCGCGGCGATCTCGTCGAAGGTCTTGCCCGACTTGATCATTGCAAACCAGTGGTGTGCTTTGGCGATATTGCGGATCAGGGCATCATCAAGTTCAGCTGGATTGTCCCCGATAATCAACTTCGTCTCGACACCGCGTTTGCGTATCCGGAACGGCTGGGTGATGGTCAATGCCTCCGGTATCAGGCGATCGGGTTCGATTTGCAGAACGGCTATCATCGCGTCGGTATCCAGTCGGATTTGCATGCTACCCGCGGCAATATCGATCCGCCTGATCAGCGCAAACAGCTTCTTCTGCTTCAAGCCGGCCAGCTCCACTTGCGCTCTGATCCGGACAATTTCCTCTGACGTCAGGCCATCTACCATCTCCGGTGTCGCAGCTGTGACCAGATGCTCCTGTATCGTTTTTGTTATCTGCTGCTCCAACTGTAATGCAGGCAGTCGCCAGCCAGACAGATCCTTTTCCCCTGCCCGTTTCACCAAACGATGCGAGACATAGTATCGATGGCGTTTGCCCTGCTTTCTGGAATGGCTCGGTGTAAAACGATCACCGGTTTCATCAAAGAGTTTGCCGATCAATGGAGATGGATCTTTTACCTTCTTTCCTTCGCCCCGTCTGTATGCTGCTTTCACTTGCAATCTTGTCTGAACATCGTCCCATACGGCTGGTTCAATAATCGCTTCGTGCAGCCCCTCATAGGTCTTGTCGCGATGACGTATTCGCCCGGCATGGATCGGATTGGTCAGGATGTGATGGATATGGCCACGATCCAGAGCAATACCGCCGGATTGAACGCCCTTGGCATTTGTCCGTTTTTTGGAGCGCAGACCCAGTTTTGCAGCCTGATGCGCTACCTCTCTGACAGTCCCATAATTGTGATAAAGTTCAAAAAGAGTGCGGATCGTTTCAGCTTCCTCCCCATTGATCTCCAATGTGCGGCCAGCCGCGTTGTAGCCAAGCGGTACCATCCCGCCCATCCACATGCCTTTCCTCTTCGAGGCCGCGATCTTGTCCCTGATCCTCTCGGCGGTAACTTCGCGCTCGAACTGGGCAAAGCTCAGCAGAACATTCAGGGTCAGCCGCCCCATGCTGGTGGCGGTGTTGAAGGACTGGGTGACGGATACAAACGAGGCATTCGCAGCATCCAGTCGATCGACCAGTCTGGCAAAGTCCCCCAATGAGCGTGTCAGCCTGTCGATCTTGTAAACCACGATCTGATCCACCAGCCCGTCATCGATATCCTGCATCAGACGCTTCAGTGAGGGGCGCTCCAGCGTCCCGCCGGAGATACCGCCGTCGTCGTAGTGATCCACAAGGGCAACCCAGCCCTCGTGCTTCTGGCTGGTGACATAGGCCTCACAGGCCTCCCGCTGGGCATCCAGCGAGTTGAAGTCCTGCTCCAGCCCTTCTTCGGATGATTTGCGGGTGTATATGGCGCAGCGTATTTTCTGCATCTCAAGCGCCTTTCAATCCGAAGAACCGCGGCCCTGACCAGTTGGCGCCCGTGATCTTTTTGGCAATCGCTGTAAGTGAGCCGTATTCCCTGCCATCCATCCGGAACCCCCGTTCCAGCACTTCCACCTGATAAGTCCGACCGTTCCACTCCCGCACCAGATGTGCGCCCGTTGCGACTTTGCGGGGCACCGCCAGTTTGGGTTTTTTACCGCTGGCGATGGATTGCAGGGCGCGCTTTATATCTGTTTGCAATCCACCACTCTGTTTTGATTGTGCTTCCCAACCCAATGCACGCTGCATAAAGCTGGTCGACAGGTGTTTGGGCGGTGGTCGCCCAAAGGCTGTGCACCATTCATTGTAAATGTCTGCGCGGTCGGGATTGGCAACAACAATGCTGCGCTCAACCATCACGCAGCCTTCCCGGGACTGGATTCTATCCGGTAGACAGTAACGCCATCACGGGCAGATTTTGACGTGACAATCACGTGCCCTTCTTTGCGCAACCCCGACAATGCTGCCCGCACCGTGTGCTTTTGCCAGTCGAGGGATTTGCAAATGGTTGGGGTTCGGGCGCCGTTTCTTGCATTCAGCAGCGCAATCAATCTGGCCTTTTTAGTTTGGGCGGGTTTGGTTGAGGCGGATTCTTGAGTACCTATGCCCTCAAGATTTTTATCCGGCGATTTAGCCAGGACAGGGTTCGTTGCATTTGTCATGTTGTTCTCCAATCAGTCGGCCTGGAATTTCCGGAGCCTTGTACTGAGTGAAGCCCGCGGCGCGGGGTAAGCTGCGTCACTAACGCTTGCGCTGGCGGACAAGTCCAGTGGAACCGGTTAGTCTCTTTGGCAAGTTGTTATTAGTTCTTCCAATGCAACCAGGTCGCCAAATCCTTTCGAAAGGTCATCGAGAATACGTTCATGTTCCATATCCACACACACGCTTGCGGTGGTACAGAAGTCCAGTCAAATTGACAGTACGGCCCCAAACTCCAGCGCAATGGTTGCCGCAATCGGCAACGGCGAAGCCTTTGATCGCGGTCGTGATCTTGAATTGTGGCTTGGGTTTGTCGCCAGGCAACACAGCATTGGCGGGCGAACCATATTAGGACGGATCACAAAACGAAGTGGCCGATATCTGCGCATGAAATGTCACAGGTTAGGCTCTCAAGCCGCTTTGGCGGCTGCGTTTCAAGCGGCAAATGCTTCAAGGCGGTGATATCGGATTGTTAGGACGGAGCGACGATGGGCTAGAACAGAAAAGCAATTTTGGATATGCTCCTCCTACCCACTCGCTTTGAGTGACAAGTGAAAGAGCTGCAATGCCCACCTTTGATGATACATCGACCTACCATGGCACCTCAGATGTCTTTGCCAATGACCTTGTAAGCGGATCTGTCAACACGACTGTTGGTGGTGGAGAGTTTGGTCAAGGTTTCTATCTGGGAACAGAACTCCACGTCGCAAAAGCTTGGGCAAAACAAAAATTTGGGACTGAAACGGTCGTCGAATTTCGGATGAAAGAAGAGGATTTTTGGACTTTTGAAATAGAGGCTTTAGACCAGACACTTGCCATCGAACACCGTGAGCACATAAAATCAACACAAACACAGCGCTCATTCACTTTTGGCAAAGACGTGGTGTGGGGACCCATTGTTGGTGGGCCCAAGCTCTACTGTGATCAACATAAGTGGGAGAGCAAAAGGGGGCAGAGTTATCTCAACGGTCCTCTCTCTCTGAAGATTATCCGATGAACCCGCAGATCTTATACTTAAGCTTTTTTCCACTTGGAAATGGATTCTTGTTTCCAAATGAGCTCCCAAAGGATTACTATGCTCCGGGCCTCTTTATCGCAGAACAGGACCCCAGCGGGTCCTTGCCCTACGCGTATTCATTTGATGCAATGGACGCAGGCCGCCGCTCAACGCTTAAACTCTTTCGCCAAGACGAGGCTGATCCGGAAGCCAATCTTTATGTCGTTCGTACCGAACATTATGGCGCATTCTGGTTTTCTTTAGAGCCGGTGAACCCAGAGTATCGCTATGGCTTTGTCACAGTAACTCATTCAGGTCAGCGAAATTGAAACCGCCCGAATTTAGGCGGCAACAATCTCACACCATTCAGCAAGCGCCTTAGCGCGTAAGTGACGGAGATTTGAGCGGGAGATCAGATGACGTTGCAAATTGAAATGGTTGTAGATGGCATCATGGGCAGACAGAAACCGTTGCATTGAACCTGGCGATTTGAACCTGCCCATTCGCCGTTCCCGTCGGCGCGTCGGTTGATGTGAAACTTCTGCCCGATTGTTCAGTCGACCACCTGTAACATGAAGATGCTCCAGGCCAAGCTCCCGAAGTGCCGCAGAATATGAACCCAACTTGTCGGTAACAATCTTATCCGGAATATATCCCTGCTTCTTTAGGAGTTTCCGCATAAGTTTATGGGCTGCGCGCTTGTTTCGGCGAGGTTAGGCCAGGACTTCAAGAACTTCGCCCTCATCGTCTACGGCTCGCCACAAATAGATCCGTTTACCGCCAATGCGAACAAAGACCTCATCAAAATGCCAAGTTCCTGAAGGTTGAACTCTGCGGGATCTGACGTTCGCAGCAATAGCCGGGCCGAATTTCAAAACCCATCGACGGATCGTCTCATAACTGACATCAATCCCGCGTTCGGCCAGCATTTCCTCAATGTCTCGAAAGCTTAGCGGAAATCGGAAATACAGCCAGACAGACCGTTGGATTATTGTCGGTGGGAATCGGTGGCGTGCGTAGGATATCTTGCTCATTCGACCACAACTATCCGTAGCAATCCCGCTCGTCGAGTTAATGTGTCAATGCCCACTCAAGACAGTTACATCTGACTCTGCCGCTTCACCTTTTTCCATAGCATAATGAGATAGCATCCCATATTGTCACTCTGGAAACAGGATGGATCGAATGGTGGACACCGCAACTTTTGCCCCCCCCGGAAAAGACCTAACTGCAGTGGCGGAATGGGTCGCAGAAATATTGCGTGACCGCATAATAAAGGGGCAGCTAACATCAGGCGAACGTATTGTTGAACGCAAGCTCGCGATCGAGCTAGCAGTTTCCCGCACGCCAATCCGCGAAGCCCTTAAGTTACTTCACGCCGATAGGTTGATCGATATTTCTCGCAATAAAGGGGCGCAGGTAACGGAATATACATCGCAACAGGCCCTTGATTTATTCGATGTGATCGCGTCGTTAGAAAGCCTAGCTGCAGAGAGGCTTACGGCGACGATTTCAAACGAAAACCTTGATATCCTGGAGGATCTGCACGCGCAAATGCTGTTATTTAAACGGATCGGTAATGCCGAGAATTATTTTGACGCCAATTCAGAGATCCATGACGCAATTCTTCGGATGTGTGGCAATCCGATCTTAAGCGACGCGCATACCAAACTGATGGCGCGGGCGCGTCGGGGCCGTTTTATGGCGATTATTGATCCTGTACGGTGGGACGAATCCGTCGAGGAACACGAGCAACTGATGGCTTACTTGCGGTCTCGTGACGGCGACGGTGCGCGTCGAACTTGGTGCGCTCACCTTCAAAACACGGGCCGCACAGTTGCCGAGGTTCTGAAACAGGCTGAAATCGATTGATAGACCAAAACGCGCTCTGAAAGTTTTCCCTTCGATTTTCGACCTCCCCCCAACTTCCTTCGTGGCAACTCGGAGGGGCTTTTGATCGCGGACACGCCAGTCCGCCACCCGTCACGTTCCCAACGGAAACTAAAAAACGCGACTGACCTAAAGTTCGGCAGGCGCTACTGGCGCGCCCAAACGCAACTCAAGCGATGCCTGAACGCCAAAATCGTGAAAAGCGCGAATCCCCTGCGGCCCCGTGAAACAAAGTGCCTCAAAATGGAATGCCATATTTTTCATTGCGCGCCTAAGACTCGATATTGCGGCAAAAAACGTGCCCAAATTTCAATCAATCTATAAAAAATCGGTCTTTTTGTTTGCATTTACTGTGCACTCCTCTCCCAGCTCAA
Source organism: Falsihalocynthiibacter sp. BN13B15 (assembly GCF_041205415.1). Classification (NCBI taxonomy): domain Bacteria; kingdom Pseudomonadati; phylum Pseudomonadota; class Alphaproteobacteria; order Rhodobacterales; family Roseobacteraceae; genus Falsihalocynthiibacter; species Falsihalocynthiibacter sp. BN13B15. Next base: position 58,656 of record NZ_JBGFCE010000015.1, on the reverse strand, counting down.
CATATTAAAATGGAATGCCATTTGAAGAACCGCCTTCAATTTGAGTGGTATAACATGAAAAAGGCCGCACTATGAGACTCCTTCTAATCAATCCCAACATGACACAGTCCATGACCGATACGATGGCAAACATCGCTCAGCGCACTGTTGGAGCGAATGTTGAGATTGTAGCGATCACAGCTGAGCGCGGTTTTCCATACATTGCAAGTCGAGCCGAAGCACAGATTGCAGGGGCAATTGTGCTAGACATGATCGCCGAGCACGGCGCGGATTTTGACGCGGTTATCGTCGCGGCATTTGGGGATCCTGGGGTCGCTGCGGCACGTGAACTCTTTGATATACCGATTGTTGGCATGGCCGAAGCCGCCGTGATGTCGGCCGCGCTGTTGGCCAAAACCTTTGCCGTAGTCACTTTTTCCAGCGTGATGCACCGCTGGTACACCGATTGTGTCAATGCAACGGGGTTGAGCGCCCGGTTTTGTGGGGTTCTAACACCAGAAGCCCATTCAGTTGATGTCTCGGCTGTTCGCCACGAACTTCGTAAAGAAATGATCCAATTGGCAACGAAGGCCGTGCAAGAAGATAGCGCAGACGTCATTATCATGGGGGGGGCGCCTCTGGCAGGGCTAGCCCCTGATATCGCTCTTGAGGTTCCGGCAATCGTTATTGATCCGATTGCTGCCGCTGCGGCGCAGGCCGTGGCCCTTGCACAGATCACCGACAAAGGGGCCTTCGCAAACCGCGCCTCCAAGCCCGTTGCGAAATCCTCGGTCGGACTAACACAGCCCCTCGCCGCAGCCATTGGCAAGGAGAACGTGTGATGTACCATGACACGATCATCAAAAACGCCCGCGTCGTCACAGGCAGTGGGGAAACCCTTTGTGATATTGGTATCAAGGACGGCTGTATCGCCACGCTTGGGCTGGATCTCGGGCCCGCACATGAAGTGATTGACGCCACTGGGTTGATCGCGCTTCCGGGTGGGATCGACAGCCACGTCCATATCGCCCAACCTTCTGGCCCCGGGATTGAGATGGCGGATGATTTTGCCTCCGCGACCCGTTCCGCAGCTTGTGGCGGGAACACCACTGTTATGCCGTTTTGTTTGCAAGACGACGGATACACATTGCGCGAGGCCGTTGCGGATTATCACGCAAAGGCTGATGGGCAGTGTTTTGTGGACGTATCTTTCCATCTAATTATCAAGAATACCGATCCGCAAACAATTGGACAGGATCTACCCGCCTTAATTGAAGCGGGATATACCAGTTTCAAAATCTTCATGACCTACGAGGGCTTAGCTCTTTCTGACAGCCAAATACTGGAAGTGATGGATGCCGCCAAACGGCATAATGCCATGGTCATGGTACATGCCGAAAACGAAGCCGCCATAGAGTTTCTGCGCGACAAGGCCGAAGCACACGGCGAGACAGCTCCCCTTTATCATGCCCGCACCCGTCCAGTTCCCGTCGAGCGGGAAGCCACGCATCGCGCCATTTCGCTGGCAGAGATCGCCGGTGTACCCGTGACCATCGTGCATGTGTCCAACGGTGCCGCGCTCGACGAAATCATGCGCGCAAGGCAGCGCGGCGTAAAGGTTTTCGCGGAAACTTGCCCGCAATATATCACGCTCACTGCAGATGATCTTGACCGCGCCGGTTTTGAAGGGGCCAAATACGTGTGCTCACCGCCCCCTCGCGACACCGACGAACAAAATGCGATCTGGGCGGGGATTGAGCGGGGCGACTTCAACCTGTTCTCATCGGATCACTGTCCTTTCAGGTTTGCCGACCCCGCAGGAAAAGACGCGGCTGGCGCGCGCGCCTCCTTTCGAAATATCCCGAACGGAATTCCAGGAATTGAAACGCGCCTGCCCATCCTGTTTTCAGAGGGCGTGATGAAGGGACGCATCTCTCTTAGCCGCTTCGCCGAGTTGACAGCCACCAATCACGCGCGTTTGTATGGCTTGGCCCCCCGCAAGGGCGCCATTGCCGTAGGGGCGGATGCAGACATCGTTTTGTGGGACCCGACCCTCACAAAGCAAATTTCCCAAAACGATCTGCACCACGGGTCCGACTATACGCCATGGGAAGGGTTTGCCGTCACGGGCTGGCCCGTTCGCACAATCCTACGCGGCAAAACAGTTTGCCAAAACAACACCATCACAGAATCCGCCAGTGGCACCTATCTGCCTCGCAAATCGCCGGAGGTGTTGTTGTGAAATCTTACCCAAGACAGACCGGCAAGCGCATCGGAATGCTGACCCCCTCTTCGAACACGGTTCTGGAGCCGTATACCTCTGCGATGTTTGGCCCGTTTGGCGACGAAGCCTCCGCACATTTCGGGCGCTTTCGTGTCGTTGAAATTTCAATGTCGGATGCGTCGAAAACCCAATTTACGAACGCACCCATTTTGGAGGCCGCCAATCGCCTCGCGGAGGCACAGGTTGATCTTATCGCTTGGAATGGCACTTCGGCCAGTTGGCTGGGGCTAGACACGGACCGAGCGCTGTGCGCGTTAATTGAGACCGAAACGGGTATCAAGGCGACGTCCACAGCCCTTGCTTATGACCAGCTCTATCGAGGCCTCGGGATTGAAACCCTTGGTCTTGTGACGCCGTATATAAGCGAAATTCAGGACCTCATTATCGAAAATTACGCAGGCCAAGGCATTATGGTCACCGCGGATGAACGTCTGCACGAAAAAATCAACCACGCGTTTGGCACCTATTCGGCGGACCATGTTGCCGCCCTGATACGGTCGGTTGCCAAGGCAAAACCTGCTGCAGTCTCAATTGTCTGCACGAACTTTAGAGGTGCCCCTCAAGCCGCTGAAATCGAAGCAGAAACGGGCGTACCTGTATTCGACTCCGTGTCGGTCACAGCAGCCCATTGCATGCGCGAAGTTGGGCTCGACCCTGCGCGCGTCACCGGCTGGGGCTCAGTGTTCCAGCGTTTTTCAGAAATTCAAACCCCAACCTAAATGAAAGTGAGACCGACATGAAGATGAAAACCCTTGTTACCAGCTTGGCGCTCTGCGCGATGGCTCTACCCGCCGCCTCCGAAACGATGCGCGTCATGGGCCAGCCCGCCGGAACAGGCCTCATTCAAAAAAACGTTGAAGGTCCATTCTTTGCAGATTTCGCGGCCCGTACCGGACTCGATATTGATGCAGATTTTCAGCCTGCCGATGTCACTGGGATTAAAGATACCGAGCAACTTCGCGTGCTAAAAAGCGGCTTGTTCGACATCATTTCCTTGCGCCTAAGTCAGGTGTCGCGGGACGAGCCAACCATTCTGGGCCTCGACCTTGTTGGGCTAAACCCCGACTATGAAACGGGCAAGAAAACGGCCGCTGCATACCTGCCCGTGGTCGACGCGCGCCTTCAGGAAAAGTTCAACACAAAACTTCTGGGCGTTTGGCCCTTCGGACCTCAAGTGCTGTTCTGTAAGCCAGAAATTTCCTCTCTGGCGGATATGAAGGGCCTCAAAGTGCGGGTCTATGACCAGAACCTTGCAAATTTTGTTTCCCTTGTGGGTGGCACACCGGTTCCGCTGTCCTTTGGGGATGTGCAACAGTCCTTGGCTCGTGGCGTAGTTGATTGCGCGATCACGGGGCCCTCCTCCGCGAACTCCGCTGGCTGGCCAGAAGTTACGTCCTATATGCTGCCAATCGCTTTCCAGCTCGCCATGAATGGTTACGGCATGAACCTCGACAAATGGAACGCCCTGTCCGCCGAAGATCAAGGCAAGATGCAGGCCGCTTTTGACACTCTGAGCGACGAGATTTGGGCCTATTCCGAAGAATTGTTCGTGGATGCGGTTAAATGCAACGTGGGGCAACAACCCTGCGAGACAGGCACGCTTTATGACCTGAAACTGGTCGAAGTGACCGAGACAGACAAAGCGCTCATTTCCACTGCGGTAACGGATGTGTCTTTCCCTGCTTGGAAAGAAATTTGCGATGCCACAAATGACGCTTGCTCAAGCGATTGGATGGATACTGTCGGCGTTGATATCGACTTTTAAATTTTATCTGGGGGCGGTGCAAGCCGCCCTTAGACCTCATGAATAAGGGATATCAATGGATTATATCGCCACATGGATCAGCCGCCTCTTTGGCTGGTCGCTTCTTTTTCTCGCGGCCTTCGTCTCCCTGGAAACCGTGATGCGCAAGCTTTTCAATACGTCCCTACAAGGCGCGGACGAGCTGGGGGGCTATATTCTCGCCTTTGGGTCTTCGCTGGCTTTTGTGGTCACACTCGCAGAGCGCGCCCATATCCGCATCGACATCCTACACCAGAAATTCCCGGTTTTCATTCAGTCCTTGATCGACTGGCTTGCGGCCGTTGCCATGGCGCTTTTGGGGTGCTTTTTTCTCTATGTTGGCTGGTTTGTGATCATTGATACGATTGATTACGGCTCAACCGCCCCGACCCCTTGGGCGACACCTTTGATCTGGCCGCAATCCGCATGGTACGGGGCGCTCGCTGTGTTCTCGATCTGCGCCATTGTTTTATCCCTCCGCGCCACATGGCTGTTTTTCACGGGCCGCCACACGACCTTAACCGCCGAATTCAACCCAAAAGGCGCGGCAGATGAACTCGCCGAAGAGCTGCAAGGGCTCAAACAACGGGCAGGAAAATAGCATGACAATTCTTGATATCGCAATTGGCTTCTCGGTCATGATGGGCTTGTTGCTCATTGGTTTTCCGGTTGCCGTGGTCATGGTGGCTATGGGGGTTGTCGGTGGCATGATCCTCTATGGGCCGGTTTTGCTACAAAGTATGGGGCCCGTCCTGTGGGGGGTTCAGAACGAAAATGTTCTGACGGCGATCCCGCTGTTTATCTTGCTGGGCGAGTTGCTCCTCAGGTCCGGTATTGCGGATCGGATGTATGGCGCATTGGCCCTTTGGCTCGGGCGTCTTCCGGGGGGATTACTACACACCAACATTGGCTGTTGCGCCCTGTTTGCCGCTACATCCGGATCTTCGGTGGCAACGGCGGCGACCGTCGGCACTGTGGCCCTCCCCTCGTTGACCGAACGTGGCTACACCCCCTCACGCTCGCTTGGCTCCCTCGCGGCGGGCGGCACTTTGGGCATTCTCATCCCGCCCTCCGTGAACCTTTTGGTGTATGGATCGCTGGCGAATGTTTCTGTGGGGCAGTTATTCATTGCGGGCATTGTGCCTGGCATTTTGCTGACACTGTCCTTCATGGTTTTGATTGCCCTTCAACACTATTGGCGCCCCGACGACGTTGCCGCCCCTCCTGAGGTTTCCCGCAGCGAACGGATCAGTGCCCTACGACATTTAATCCCACCCGCGGTGGTCTTCTCGATTGTGATGGGCTCGATTTATCTGGGGATTGCGACCCCCACGGAAAGTGCTGCTCTTGCCGTGATCGTGGCACTTCTTTTTGTTTGGCGTGAAGGCAAGCTTAACTTTGCGTTTCTGGATATCTGCTTTCGCCAAACCGCTAAAACAACGGGCATGATCCTTTTGATAATCGCGGCAGCCTTTACGCTGAACGTCACGCTGGCCCTCGGTGGGATCACTGGCGCCATGAGTGGTTGGGTCGAGGGGCTTGGCTTAACCTCGATAGCGCTGCTCTTTGCACTCATGTTATTCTATCTGATTTTGGGCATGTTTATGGATGTTTTGTCGATGCAGGTGCTGACAATCCCGATTGCCGTTCCGATCATCGTTGCGGCGGGTATCGACCCAATCTGGTTTGGCATCTTTGTCGTTTTGATGAGCGAACTTGGCATGATCACCCCACCGGTTGGAATGAACCTCTATGTTGTGCAGGGCGTGCGCGATGACAACGGTCCGTTTTTGGACGTGGTTATCGGTGCCATCCCTTATGCGGCGATTATGATTTTGTTTGCGACAGCGCTGATTTTGTGGCCGAGTATCGTGATGTGGTTGCCCGAAAGCATCATGGGATGAGTATCTGGAAACTGGATATAACCGATCTGCTCGCGGGCTATGCCGACGGCAGTATCACGCCAACACAGGCGGTGGCCTGTCTGCAAGAGCGCATCGCGGCCCTCAACCAGACGCTAAATGCCTACACCGCGATAAATCCAGACGCGCTGATCCAAGCAGCCGCGTCCACACAACGGTGGCAAAATGGCACGCCGCTTGGTCTTTTGGATGGCGTGCCGCTTATTATCAAAGACAACCTTGTGACAGCGGGCATGCCCGCATCTTGGGGAAATGCCTATTTGTCCAAACTTGCCTGTACTCACGATGAAGCGCCTATCGCTAAATTGCGCGCGGCAGGTGCAATATTTTTGGGCAAAGGCAACACGCCTGAGTTTGCGGTTGAAGGGTACACTGACAATCTGACTTTCGGCGTGACGCGCAACCCTTTTGATCCTGCGCTAACACCGGGTGGATCCTCCGGCGGCGTCGTTGCGGCCGTCGCTGCGGGTATGGCAGCGGCTGGAATCGGAACAGATGGAGGCGGCTCAATCCGCAGACCTGCGGGCTACACCGGCCTTTTGGGGCTGAAACCCGGAATCGGGCATGTCGGTCGCCGCGGCGGGCTTGCGCAGGTTCTTCTTGATTTTGAGGTGGTTGGGCCTATTGCCCGAAGCGCGCGGGACCTTGCTTTGCTGGACATGGTCCTCGCCGACACCCCCTGCCCGCCTACGCCTTTGAAAAGTATGCGTATTCTGGCCGTCGAGGCTTTGGGAGAGTCCCCTTGCGATCCGACGATCCGCGAGGCTTTCGATGATACATGCGAGAGGCTCGCAGCCTTGGGCCATCCCGTAACGCGGGCGCAACTGCCCATTGATCTAAGGGCGCTGAATGCCGTCTGGAGCCAGATCGGCGCGATTGGCCTTGCAAATTATTTCACTCAGGCACCGGAGGTGCGCGCCAGTGCGAACCCCAAATACTTGGAGATGGCACAAGCTGGAGCATCCAAAACAGCAACAGACCTATATCAAATTATGGAGATCGTCTTCGCGTTGCGAAATGAGTTAGCGGCGTTGTTCGCGGCCTACGACATAGTCCTCACGCCCACTGCCGCAGCCAATCCGTGGCCAGCCTCCGAGCCTTTTCCAACCGAGATTGACGGGCACACTGTTGGACCGCGCGGTCATGCGGTTTTCACAGGCTGGGTCAACGCGGCAGGACTTCCTGCTGTCGCATTTCCCGCTGCATCAGAGGGGCTTCCGATTGGAATGCAGCTTATTGGGCAACACGGGTCAGAAGCGCTTTTGACGGACCTTGCTTCAACCTGCGTCGCCCCGTTTAGATGGCCCGCATTGGCTGCTACGCCAACGTAACCTTTACCGTGCCAATACCTGCAATCTCGCCCTCCACCTCGCACCCTTTTGGATAATAAACCAGCGGATGGAGGGACCCAGTAATGACGATTTGACCTTTGCGCAGCCCGCCACAATGATTGCCAATCCGCCTTGCAAGCGCTGCAAAAGTCTCCAAGGCGGACCCACCGGGAACCGTGGTCGTCCCAGATAAAACCTGATCGTCCCCAGCCCGCAATTGCGCTTCAACAACGCCAATATCGCGACCGTCCCACGCCTGAACTTCTCCCCCGACGACAAGACCAAAATTAATCTGATTATCGGCAAGTTTGACCAAAGGATTTTGGGACAATGGCCCGTCAAAGCGCGTGTCGACCAATTCGATCACCGCAACGGGCTGTAGGTACGCCGCCAAGTCGCCCTCAGGAACCATTGCGAAATCATCAGGCAAATCCGACAGGATCCGTAATCCCACTTCCAACTCAATACCCATCATATCGGCCACGTTCAGCTGCGCGCCACTTGGCACCACACTCGCCGCAAAAATAGGCGCCATGATGGGCTCCTCCCCTAGCTTACGGGCCGTTTTGAAGCCGCCAACTGCACCCATTTCGCGGCACACACCTGATTGAATCCGGTACGCGTCGTCAAAGTTTTGAGGCCCCGCGCCCTCTGGCACAAACCGACTGTTCGCCCGATGCGCAGCCACAAGCTTTGCAGTCCAGTCATCACTCATTTCATTCTCCATTTTTGGTCGCCATGAGGGCAATACATTCTTTGACCGCTTCCTTGATTGGATGGATCAGGGGCACCGTGGCCTGACCGCACAGCCTTTCAGCCGCTTCGCCCAAGGGTCCGCCGCCAATAATAACCTGCCTCGCACCTGCATGAACGGCACGTTCAATTTGGTGCAACAACGCGCGATCCAACGCCTCGGCCTGCGCCATAAGGGAAACCGCGTCGCCTTCCGGAACGAACGATCCAATATATGGGGCTGCACCCCCATTGGCGCGCATTAAGGTATCGATACTCGGCACAAGCGCGGGTGTTGTGGTCGCAACGGCAAATGGCATGCCCTCCCGCATCGCTCTGCGCGCCGCAGCCGCTCCAATACCAATGACCGGCATCGGCAAATTTCTTCGCAGAATATCCGCGCCTGGATCGCCGAAGGCCGCCACAATAACGCAAGAGTATCCGTGCATTGCTCTTGCAATTTCCACCACCTCGGCAGCACTGGCATCCAACGACGCCTTGTCGATAATCAGCTTCGGTGCACGTTGCGCGGTAAAGCCGTCTATTACTAGATCGAGATCAACCTTGCGAGCAATCGCGACCATCTTTTCGGTTGTTTCCGCATTGGAATTCGGATTGATAAGCGCGATCTGGTTCACTCGAGTTTCATCCCGTTCGCCGCGATGCCTCAAAAGGGATTCGTGGTCTGTTTCAATTGATAGGGTTACTACTTTGAATGTGAGGGTGCCACAAATCTGCAAACCACCCCCCACTTTGATCTAAATTCTTTATCTTTTTCAAAACAAATCGCCATCCCTCACCGTCGGCCTTGCCACCTGCCGCGCCGCGGCTACGCCCCGAACTTCGGCGATACAGCTTGCGATCTCTTCTGCAACAATTTCAGAAACAGTCGTACAAATGCGGGGCAATGTCCTGCGCACACTCACAACAAGTCCGATGGATTGACTAGAGATTTTTTGCTCCGAGATAGGAATGGCGATCAGGCTACCGTCCAGAAGTTCCGAAGAGGCATCGAGTTCCGACGTCAACGCAATGTGAGAGCCTGACACCGCCATTTGCTTAAGGAGCTGCAAAGAATTGGTCACAACTGGCGGCCTCGTATCGGAGAAAAGCCACGTGTGCCGCGCTTCAAGTATCCGTCGAATGGCAAGTTTTGCGCTTTGAACAACCAAAGGATAGGCCCGAACATCTTTGATCGAGATCGTCTCGCGTTCCGATACTGGATGATCTGGAGACGCGACGCACACAAGCGGCAGTTCGTCGCTCCAGAGCACGTGCAAATCGCGCGACGCCTTGAGATTGAACCCCAACACGATATCCGCCAAACCTTCGTCAATTGCGACAAGGGCTTCGTCGGGCGTCATGATCTCTACTTCGATCTCCACCCGAGGATATTCCCGCCCGATCCGTGCCAATATCTGGGGCAAAGGTCCATTGGTAAGACTGTCCATCGTTGCCAGTCGCACAAGACCGACTTCGACACCGTGCATCTGTTTCACATCCGAAAGAACACGGTTTTCGTCGTCGCGCCACCTGCGGGACAGCACCACGAACATTTCGCCAGCAGCACTCAGATCCATGCCCGTACTTCGCCGGTCAAAAAGCTGGAGATCCAGTTTGTCTTCAAGCAATACGATTTGACGATCAATTGCCGAAGCTGAAATACCAATCGCACGCGAAGCAGCCTGAATTGAGCCGTGTTCGGCAACAGCCTCGACATACAGTAGGACGCGGGGAACCAAGTTTAAGGGCATTGTTAAGACCATTCGAATAATTCGAACGAAGCATCGATCTTTATGTTATGGATTGCAATGCATTTAATACGTAGGTTTGCATTATCAGCAAGCGGACGGCATCATGAATTCCTCTCTAAACACACTCAACATGCTCCAACGCGACGAGGCTCTTGTCGTACTCGCACCCTTGGTCGAGAATTCGCCATGGGTCACCGAAATTGTGGTCGACCAGCGGCCCTTTTCGTCGGACGAAACCCTCGCTAAGGCTCTGGTCGAAGTTATAATCGAGGCACGCCATGAAACACGGTTAGCTTTGTACAATTCCCATCCGGAACTCTCGGGTGCCGAAGCCGCTGAAGGCCGGATGACAATAGAATCAACATTCGAGCAAGCGCGCCTTGGACTGAACAGCCTATCGCGGGCAGAGGCCCTGAGATTGGCTGAGCTTAATCAAATATACCGCGCGCGCTTCGATCATCCGTTCATTCTCGCACTGCATCGGGTTCCCGACCGCAAGACTCTATTCGAAATCTTCGAGCGCCGCCTGAACGAGACGCCGCTCGAAGAACACACAAGCACATTGGCCGAAATCGCATCAGTCATTCGGGCGCGTTGTCGCCGGACATTCGGTGCCAGTGCCAAAACCTCTCTAGAACAACTTTTATAAAACCAACCGAACCTCAGGAGACTACCCATGAAACGTCAGATATTCGCTCTCGCCACATCTTTCTTCGCACTCGCCACAGCAGCAAACGCAACTGATGTGATCCGGGTTGCCGGAAACTTTGCGACGGAACATTCGTCCTCGGTTGCTATGGAAACTTTTAAAAGCCAGCTCGAAGAACTTTCCGGTGGCGAAATCGAAGTCAACATTTTCCCCGCCCGCCAATTGGGTGGCGCGTCCGAAAACGTTCAAAACGTCAAAATCGGCACGGTTGAAATTATCTGGGTTGGCAGCGCCTACCTGACGCGTACCGTGCCTGAATTGGAAATTGTCGGCCTTCCTTTTGAGTTTGAAAGTCGGGAACAGGCGTTCAAGGTTATCGACGGCCCCGTCGGTGACGCGCTCGACATAAAGCTAGCCACACACGACATAACTTCACTGGGCTATATGGAACTTGGCTTCCGCCAACTCACCAACTCGGTGCATCCGATTGAAACTGTAGACGATATCGCGGGTCTGAAAATCCGTCTTCAGCCGAATGAAACCCACCTTGCCACGTTCCGCGCGCTTGGCGCCAACCCCCTCGCCATGGACGTGAACGAGCTTTATTCGGCGCTTGAGCAAAAGGTCGTCGACGGGCAAGAAAACCCATTCTCCATCATTCAAGTTGCAGGATACCCAGAAGTGCAGCCCTACGTTTCCAACACAGGCCATTTCTTTGACTTCATCTCCGTCGTGGCAAACAAGAAATGGTTCGACGGCCTTGCTCCCGAAGCCCAAGGCTGGGTAACAGAGGCAATGGATACCGCCGTTACCCTCCAACGCACCCTTGCAGCAGAACAGGACGATGCCGCACTTGCCAAGATCATCGAAATGGGCATGACCTACACTGAAGTTTCACCAGAACTCGCCGCCGCCCTGCGCACGGGAACAGCAGGCGTCGCAGCCGAAACCAAGGCGCGCCTTGATCCAGAGTTGGTCGCACTACTCGACGCTGAAATAGCTTCTCCATCGAACTGATCCAGTGATTAAAAACTTTCTCGTCACTTTCCTTGCGCACGCCGATTCCGGTGCGCGCAAGGTCGTTATCGCCACCGCCGCCATTATGGCTGCGGTGGTTTCGGCACAAGTTGTGATGCGCTATGTTTTCAACGGTTCCTTTGATTGGGCGGACGAGATTTCCCGCCTAGCCTTTGTCACCACCATCTTTATTGCAATCCCACTCGGTATCCGTGACGGAACGCACGTAAGTATCGACATTTTCGTGGCTAAGTTTCCTGCCCCCCTTGGCGGGATTGTGCAGCGAGCGACCTATTTGATCGCGGGATTGATGCTGTTACTGGTAGCATGGACCGCGATCAACGTTGCAGGCGTCACATGGAACGAACGGATGGGCGCAATCAACATCACATCCGCCGTCTTCTTTTTCCCCATCATCGTGGGTGCCCTGCATTCCGCCTTACACCTGTTGCAAATGGCAGCAGATCCGGAGACCCCAATCCCATGAGCCTATCCGTCATTGCCTGTTTTTTTGTTTTGGGTTTTTTGGGCATGCCACTGGCGTTCTCACTGGGCTGCGCCGCGATTTTTGGCCTCTGGATGGCGGGGTTTGACCCGAGCATCATGCCCATCCGCATGTTAAATGCGGTGAACTCCTTTCCTCTGATGTCGATCCCACTGTTCATGATTGCGGGCGAACTCATGCTCAAGGGCGGGATCATGGATCGGCTGGTCGATTTCGCCAATGCCTTTATTGGGCGGATGCGCGGTGGCTTGGCGCAGGTGTCGATCATCGCGGGAGCTGGTTTGGCGTCGGTCTCGGGTGCCGCAGTGGCGGATGCATCGGCGTTGGCGACGACGCTCGTGCCATCGCTCAAGCAACAATACGGGTTGGGCTTTTCGTCTGGCGTGGTCGCAGCCGCCGCGAACCTTGGGCCAATCATCCCGCCCTCTGGTGCCATGATTGTGTATGCGTTTATGGCCGGATCGTCGGTTTCTGTCGGCGGTATGTTCATGGCGGGTGTCGTGCCGGGCCTTATCCTGTTCGTTACGCTCATGGCGTTGTGCTGGTATATCTCGTGGAAGCGTGACTATCCTCTCGCTGGAAAACCCTTCACCTTGGTGGCGGCTCTGCGGGAACTGCGCCGCTCAATCGTGGTTTTCATGATGCCGGTTGTGGTGATCGGTGGCATCGTCGCGGGAGCATTCACCCCGACCGAAGGTGCGGCCATCGGCGTCTGTTACGCGCTGTTCATTGGATTTTTTGTCACACGTCAACTTAAAATATCCGACCTACCGGACGTGTTGCTTTCTGCGGCCAAAACCACGGCAATGGTGGGGGCGATGATCGCCTTCGCGTCGACTGTTACCTTCCTTTTCACCATTGATCTTCTGCCGATCAAGCTTGCAGCACTGCTGAAAGAAGTGACTGACAGCCCTATCGTGTTCCTTCTGCTGGTTACGGCTATGATGCTGGTTGTGGGTATGTTTCTGGAATCAAACGCCGCCAACATTATGCTGGTGCCGCTCTTTCATCCTATCGCGTTACAGTTCGGTATTGACCCGCTGCATTTCGGACTGCTTTTTGTGATGAACCTCGTGATCGGCATGTTGACCCCGCCTGTTGGGGTGGTTCTCTTTGTTGTCTGCGGTGTCACTGGCGTAAAAATGACCGAGTTGGTGCGCGAAAGCTGGCCTTTCATCGCGGCAATGTATGCAGTCCTTTTCTTGTGTATGTTTTTTCCAGCGATTGTTACGTCGTTGCCGCGAGCCATGGGGTATTAAGGCGCAGAATGCGAAAACGGCAACTGCACCGTTTTCGCACGTGGCTTTGTTTTCATCCGATTGGTTGTGCTAGGTCGCGGGCAAGGATCAATCGCCTCGGAAAAGCCGCGTAAGGGCGGGATCAAGACCTGACATGGCAATACTATCCGGCGCGGCATAAGTTCCCGCGCGTGGTTTCGGCAGGCCGAGACGCACGACCATCTCGGCCATGCAGACCGCCGCCCCAACGGGAGAAACCACTGGCACTGGCAGTTTTGGCTGAATGCGCCGCGCCATCCCTTCCAACGACCCTGCGCCCAGCAGGATGACGTCGGCCAAGTCTTCCTCAACTGCTGCGCGTGCCAAAGCCAACGCGGTGGAATCGGCGCCGGATTGATCATTCGTGAGGTCTGTCCCCGACAGTCCGAGGTCGCGGATCGACACGACTCGAGGCCCAAGTCCCGTTGAGGCGACCAGTTCCTCGGTCATCCGTCGCGACGGCGCACCGATCGACAATATGGATAGCGACTGTCCCAACAGGGAGGCCGCCGCCAGCCCCGCCTCGCCCGTCGCAATTAGTGGAACAGGCATCATTTCTTTTGCAGCGGCGGTTACGGCGGGCACAATAAAGGCCCCGACGATCACCGCGTCATGGCCATCGTAATGCGTGGCCAGTGCCGAAAGCAACGCGTGCCCTGCCACCGCAGCCTCGCCCCGCGTCGAGATATACGCCGAGCCAAAGGGCGCAGAGCAGACATCAATAACGGTACCCGGGGCGGCGACGCGGCGGGCTTCGTCCACCATGATTGTGGCCATCGCTGTGGAGGTGTTTGGATTGGCAAAGAGGATACGCATGCTTTACTCCGCAGCTAAGTTGGGATCGGCCAACACCGCCGCATGTATCTCGGAGGGCGTGGTATACCAGATTTCGTCGGCGCGGGACTGTAACTTCTCGAAAGCCTCAGAGAGCGCACGCAGACGCCAAGGTTGGCCCGAAACAAAACTGTGTAACACGATGCTCATGACCACCGGCTGCTGTCCCCCTCCATCCAGAAGCTCCTCGGCCTCATCAAGGATCATCCGCGCAAAGGTTCGCGCGTCGGTCTGGCGGCCAATCATTGTCGTACTGTCGTTGAGTTCGGCGGCATAGGGAATAGAGAGCAACCGCCCCTGCCCTGTGTTCAGCCAGACGGGTTGGTCGTCGAGCTTCAGGTCGAGCAGATATTGGTAACCCGCCCCAGCAAGGCTGTCGAGGGTTGTCGGCGAATGGGCGAGCCAAGGGCTTGACCACCCCCCAGGTGGGGAGCCCTCCTCCGCCGCGATGCGCGCCCGCACGTCGGTGACATAGGTGGTTTCTTCGGCGGGTGTCATTCCAGCCAGACTGTCCGAATTAGAATGGCCGTGCGCCACGATCTCGGCCTCAACCAAACGGGCCGCGGCCAGAACCGCGGGGGCTTCGTCGTACAGGTCCGAATTCAGTAAAACTGTGGGCCGAATGCCAAAGCGCGCAAGCCGGTCAAAAAGCCGAAAGGCCCCTGCGCGGTTTCCGTAGTCGCGCCAAGCGGCATTTACGAGGTCAGGTGGTGCGCCGCGCGGCAGGATATCTTCGGTCAGGCCGTCGTCGGGGCGATAGCTTTCAACCCCCACGGCGACCCAAAGCGCAAGTTTTTTACCGTTGGGCCAAGACGCGCTCCTGCGTGTGGGCAAAGCGGAATAATGCCACGGTAGCGTCATACCAAACCTCCAGAAAGATTACGCGTCATCCCGACGTCGCGGGCGACCGCCTTGTCGTGCATGGCGCGGTAAAGTGGCACCAAGGGCGCGACCTCTACTGCCGCACGCTCCAGTATTGCCGCTTTGCCGCGAAACATTTCGCGCGCTTCGGCCAAAAGACTTTTCTCGTCTACGCTGGTCACATGTCCCGACTCTGCAACCACAACGCCAGCCACCATCGTCAGCCGTACCGAGTTGCCCAGTTCGACATGCACCAATTGCCGGACCAGATCATTGAGTGGAAGAAAAGCAAGGGTAGACAGGTCAACCAGTATCACGTCCGCCGGCGCACCGATTTCTAGCGTCCCAAGCCCGTGCCGCCGCATGGCGCGCCCCCCGCCCGCAGTCGCAGCCTGCAGCACATCACGGGCGCTGGGCCATCGGTCGGGATCATGACCGGACAGCGTATGGATCATGCCAGCCGTTTTCATCACGGACCACATATTAACCGCGTCATCGGCGATCGCCTCATCCACGCCCAACGAAACGCTAATGCCACGATCAAGTATCTCGCGCAGGGGCATTAAACCCGATCCAAGCCTAAGGTTGCTGTTCGGATTATGGGCCACATTGGCGCCAGCGGCCGCAATCAGATCGAGATCCTCGCCATCCACCCAGATTGCATGGATGACCTGCATCCGATCAGACAGAAGCCCCAAATCGTGAGTGTAGCGCACCAGCGAGCGACCGCCAAACTTCTCATGGCCTAGCACACGCTGAAGCTTTGTCTCAAGCATGTGAGCAAAGACGGGCAAGTCATGCTTGCGGCTCAGATCATCTAGTGCGGCGAAATATTCTGGCGTCACCCGTTGTGGCGCAGAGCAGGACACCGCCGCGCCGATCCGCCCCATTCCAGCACCGTGCCAATTGTCTATGAGATGGTGGTACAGCGACAGCAGTTCCCCCCCGCTGTTTTTGGGACGACGCGTCAAAATTTCCCGCCATTCAGGAGGGGCAAGGTCGCCAAGAAAAGGCAGTTTCTCAACCTCGGACATTTCCGGTTCGTCCAGCGCGATATTGGCGCGAATGCCGCTGTCTGCGTAGGCTTGGCAGATGGCATCGATAATTTCTGGCGTGGGTTCGGGAACGAAAAAACAGTCATCCTGCACGGCGGTGGTGCCTGTGCGCAGCATCTCGATGCAACCCAACATTGTGCGCAAGTATGCCTCGCGCGGGGTCGGTCGCAGGGCTTCAAGTGCCGGACTTTCATAGAGCATGAACAGTTCAAGGGGTAAGCTGGCAAGCCGCCCTTTCATATGATTTACCGACGAATGGAAATGCGCATTGATGAGACCAGGCATAAGGAGATCGCCCTTACCGTCGATGATTGTCGCGCCTTGAGGCGGCGTCAATGCATCGCCCACATTGGCAATACAACCGTTGAGAATAAGAACGTCGGTGATGGATGTCATACCATCCGCCCGATCCAAATCGAGCAGATGAACGTTTCGAAAAATAGTCGCGCTCATGAGGTTCCTTCTCTTTGCCAATTTCCAGCAATCAGATTTGTGAGTGGCGCGCTCAGGCCGAGTGTTTCGCCAACGGGCACAGGACGCGGCGGGCCAGCCTCGCCCCCGTCAACACGTGACACACAGAGTGCCACCGCCACTGCACCGTCAAAAAGTGGAATTGTGGCACGCGGCGCAAGGCGATCCGCCACGCCGACCACCGCCGCGCCAAGTATGACCACAGCCTCCGCGCCTGCACGGGCAAGGCGATCAACAGCAGCAAATATGACGTCATCCCGACGGCTTGCGTTAAAGTAATCCGCAGCCGAGTCGAATTCCACACAGTCCCAAGCCAAGGGTGAAATGCCATATCCAGCGATCAGGCGTGAGTAGAGAGGGCGACTCGATGCGCCAAAGATAATGGCGCCGAAGGCGCGCCCGTCCGCTGAAGCCTCGGTCAGTGCAGCCTCGGTGATGCCAACCACAGGCATTGGCAAGAGTTCGGACGCAGCGAGCTTCGCGGTATCAAAGGAAATGGCAAGGATCACACCGTCAAACCCCCGCGCATGTTCGGCAATAAGCGCCAAAGCCGAATGCGCCGCGATTAGATTTTCGGCCTCGGTTGTTACGATCCGCGCTCCGAAGCGGCCTGTCACGCCTTGGATTTCAACGCCCGCCGGCGCAATACGCCGCGCCTTGGCGACATAGGCTTGCGTCACTTCTTCGGATGTATTGGGATTTACGACCAACAGGCGCATCAACGCAGCCCCGCAAAAACGGTTGAATTGGGCGGATTGGACTGCATTTTCACCCTTTTCATGTCTGGTTGAGCACAACAACGTGAAACGCATTCGCACAGCAAAGATCAATGTCCAGCAACACGTTTAAGCCCTTCTTGAGCCACACTTTTGTTAACAATTCAAATTATTTTTGCGCACAATATTTACACACCAGTGGTAAAATCGGAAGCAATCCATATTTTTTAACATATATATCAAAAAGGTAACGCACACTCCCCCTAGGTTCTTTATTTAGCGAGTAGCATTGCAAATACCTTGAATGCTGCATAATATTTGAACACTTTGAATTAACGTCAGGCGAGGTATGGCACGGCTTAACGATCACGAAAGCGAAGTTTACGATCGGATTCGCGCCGCAATCAGCGCACGCCAACTTCTGCCCGGTCAGAGGCTGCGGGAGGTTGAACTCTGTCGCATTTTTGGGACAACGCGGGGCACAGTTCGCAAAATCTTCGCGCGACTGGCCTTTGACGGGCTTGTTGATCATCAACCCAATCGCGGCGCGTCGGTCGCAAAACCCTCGACCAAAGAAGCCACCGACATGTTTATCGCGCGCCGTTGTATCGAGACGACAATCGCCCGCGAAGCTGCCTTGCGACTAAAACCCGAGGACATCACCCGTCTTCGGACTCATATAGAACGCGAAAAAGTGGCGCTAGAGAAGGGCGACAAAGATCGCCTCATTGCCCTTTCGGGCGAGTTCCATGTTCTACTTGCTGGCGTCGCGGAGAATTCTGTTCTGAAACGCTACTTGATCGACCTCATCGCGCGGGAGTCGTTGATCATCCAACTTTTCGAGAAACCCGGAGTGAAATGCTGCTCGCACGAAGAGCATTCCGAGATTCTCGACGCCCTGATCTCCTCCGATTTGGACCTACTGGATAAATTGATCTCGGACCATATAGACGGCATAGCCGCCAGCCTCGATCTGCTCCAACTCGACGCATCGCGGCCAAGCTTGTATGACGTTTTCTCCTAACGAAAATCGCACGCAAAAACCCCGCTTCGTGCGCCGAAAATTAAGGTCATTCAGTAAGTCCAGACCATTGGTCCCCCAAGTTTTTCGAAATTTTACGTAAATTTTACTTATAAGTATAAAGCCCGCGGGTGCAGTCAGACAAATTCGAACTCGTCTCAGCTGGGCCAGTAAGGCAGCCCTTTACCTTTTGTGGCATGGCTGACGGGAGTGCCTCGGCCTAATGGCCCCTACAGCGTAGCACTTCACCTTTTCGTAGAGTCTGTACAAAATAATGGTGCACAATTTGGTACACAATTTAGTGCACATATCGCAGATTGCAGCCTGCACCGCAAACATGTAATGCATTGAAATAAATATAGATTTAACAAAACTGAAAAACTTTTCGACGGACTGTCTCTCCGCCAAAATCTGGCGATAAGTATTTAAAAATGCTGCAAAAAATGTATCCGCGCGCCATTCAGCCCCACATCTAGCCCCACATAATCTTTTGATGGAATTTTCCTGTTGACGGAGCGTGGTTATGAAGCTCCTATATTTGTCAACACGGGTGTTCCAATATTTTTGGCCTGCAAAGATGCGTGAAGATTTCTCGGACGATGTAGCGTTTCAAGCAGCGGATGATCTCACTTTTGCTTTTGCCGTCTTTGGTGCGTTTTCGGGTGTTGTCAAACAAACTTGAGCACGCCGCAAAAGGCACATCAAGTCAATCATCATGCGGCACAGAAATTGAACCACTCGGTGAGAGCAGTTGCACGTTTTCGTTTGAAGGATTGCCTGCTTTCTAGATGCCTTTGGTGGTTGAAGTGGTTATAGATTTCGCTGTGATAACTGACAAATTTCTGAAGTGTCGCAACCGTCTTGAAACGCTGCATCGCTCGTTCTCTACGTCGAAATGGTAAGTGCGAATTCTCGCATCTGTTGTTGGATCGGCCGCCGCATAATTGTTTATCGGCAACGCCAATCTCACGAAAGGCTGCTCCATAGGACGGTATTTTATCCGTTGTGATAATCTTAGGCACACCATGCTTTTTCATCGTCTTTATGATAAATTTCTTCGCCGCAGCCTTGTTGCGCCGCTTTGTAACTAAGCATTCAAGAACCTCACCTTCATGATCAACGGCACGCCAAAGGTAAAATATCTCACCATCTATTTTCACAAAAACCTCGTCCAAGTGCCATTGCCAATTTGAGTGGTGCCCCACCCTCTTCTGCCGGATCTCCTTAGCAAATTTTGCACCAAATCTGTTGACCCAAAACCGCACTGTTTCGTTGCAAATATCAATCCCGCTCTCATGCAGGATATCTTCAACCTGGCGAAAACTGAGCGGGTAGCGGATATAATACATCACAGCGAGACGGATGATTTCAGGACTCGTTTTGAAATACTTGAATGGGTTTTGTGTTGTCATTCACCAAAATTAAGGATCAACAGTTGGGGCGTCAAGTTTGTCTGGCAACACCGACGAATGAATGGCGACGAATTTCTGCAAGGTTCGCGTTCGTCGGAAGCGCAACATTGCCCGTTCTCGTCGTCGAAAAGGTTGGTGTGAATTCTCGGCCCGATTGTTCAGCCAGCGGTCAGTTTCTTGTCGATGAGCGTTGCCGATGACCTTCATCGCGGCGCCGTAAGACCGCAGTAGATCAGTCACGATGACATGTGGTGGACCAAAGCGCTTCATTGTTTTTCTGAGGAATTTCAACGCCGCTTTGCGATCCCGGCGCTTGGTGACATAACTTTCAAGCACCTCGCCCTCGTGATCCACGGCCCTCCAGAGATAGTGGGTTTCACCGTTGATTTTTACGAACACTTCGTCCAAATGCCATTGCCAATTCGAATGAGCTCGAAGGTGCTGAACCCGTTTTCTTCGGATCTCAGCCGCGAACAACGGGCCGAACCGGTTCCACCAAAACCGCACAGTCTCATGGCTAATTTCGATCCCGCGCTCATGCAACAAATCCTCCACATTCCGGAGTGACAGAGGGTACCGAACGTAAAGCATCACTGCCAGGCGGATGATCTGCGGGCTCGTCTTGAAGTACTTGAATGGGTCGCGTTTTGTCATCCTGCGACGCTAGGCGTTCACCCTGCCCGCCTCAACCGGTTTTCTTCTGACAGTGCCGCGCAATCCATTGTTTAAAGTCCGTCGTATTCGTATGTGGCCAGGAATTTCGCATGACGCTTAATATCGCTTCGTGTGATCCCAATTTGCGCCAGTTCTTCGTCTGACATTGCGCGGAGGACGGATTCCATTCTTCCAATCTGTAGATTGGCCACGAACCTCGCCAGGCCATAGTATACTGTGGATGCGCAACCTGCGAAGAACGAAGCGAAACCGCCTGCAGCGTGTCGCAGTTGCGGCCAGAAGTTCGGAATGCCTGCGGTGCTCACGTTGTTTTTCATTGGGTTAGTCCTTTTTCGGTTTTAGAGTGCCAGCTTGGAATTACCCAAGTGAGACACGCCTATGACTGCCGGTTTACCGCCCGCGAACGCGTATGGCCGTATGCGGCCTCGTATGCAATTTCCTTGATCGACAGCCGAGAGATGCCGATGTCGGCAAGCTCGCGGTCGGACGAGCATTGAAGTTCGCGCAGTGTCCGAACGTACACACTGTGCTGCGCACGGCGCACTGCTGCTGCTTTTCTGCTGGCTTCAAGCCAGTCGCGAAGCCGAATTCCGGAATGAAAAAGGTCTGCTGTATGGGTCATCTCTCATGCTCCTGTACTCAGTGGTGCGTTTGGTGCGCTGTTGGTAGCGCTATCGTCACCGTTCAATTGGAAGGTAGTGAAATGCTGCGCATGCACAATAACTCATTACAACATGCTGCTATGCAGCAATAGCATAGGTGCGTGCGGCGCAAACTTAGGCGGTTTGCTAGTGAGGCAGGCAGTCGAAACCTTGGGCCGACGCCGTTGCTCGAAAATTGACAGCGGTTGCCGAAAATCTGGGCGTGTAATGTATATCAGATCGATAAAGATCCAAAATTCGTCAACCCTTACGGAGATTTGTTTTGGCAACGGAGGTAGTTCGATCACACGGGTCACGATCTGAGAGGGCCCTTGAGTAAGCCATAGAGTGAGGCCTTTACTGAAATCGTACTGTTGCTCGTGAAAACGCAGAACTCCAAATACCCCACCGGCAGGTCGCCCTCGCTTCCTACGGCTAAAATCCTCCCCCCAACTGGGGACGATGGTTAAAGACAAATTCGAACACGTCTCAGCGGGGCCAGTACTGCTGCCCTTTTATGCCGCACAAAGTCCCCGCCACTCGGCGAGAGCGGCGGCGCGCGCAAGCTTGAAATGGTCTCTTTGGGAAAGGCTGCGACCCTGATTGAAGTTGTTACAAACGGAAGCATGTACGGCTACGAATTTCTGCAAACTTCGCATACGACGAAAGCGGTGCATGGCACGTTCTCGTCGTCGAAAAGGTAGGTGTGAATTCTTGGCTCGGTTATTCTTCCAACGCCCCGTTTCCTGTCTACTGGCATTTCCGATGACCTTCATCGCGGCACCATAGGAACGTAACTTGTCAATGACGATGACTTTCGGTTGGCCGTACCGTTTCATCACTTTCTTCATGAATTTAAGGACCGCAGCCCTATCTCGACGTTTGCTCACATAACTTTCCAACACCTCACCTTCGTGGTCGACAGCCCGCCAAAGATAATGTCGCTCACCGTTAATCTTGACCAAAACTTCGTCCAAGTGCCATTGCCAGTTTGAATAAGAGCGTAGTTGTTGGACCCGCCGACAGCGGATTTCTGTAGCGAACATGGGACCGAAACGGTTCCACCAAAACCGAACTGTTTCGTGGCTCACATCGATCCCTCGTTCGTGGAGTAAATCTTCCACGTTTCGAAGTGAGAGTGGAAATCTGACGTACAACATCACCGCAAGACGGATAATCTCAGGGCTCGTTTTGAAATAGCGAAAAGGAGAGCGTTTTTTTTCATGACACAACGCTAATTGGTAGCCCTGCCCTTCTCAAGCCAGTTTCCTCTGACACCGCCTGTTAGAGACTAGGGGGCGTTCAAATGCTCAAACAGTCGCGCCACAGCTTCTGCGCCGGGATCTATATGACCTTGTAGCTGTTCGGCATTAATGTAAGCCGCGCGTCCTGCCTTTGCTTTCACAATCGTCGATGTGTGAATTGCCCCTTTGCGGGCGGCTTCAGCCGCTGGTGCAATACCGACTGAAAGCGCGTCCAAAGCTGGCTTAAGCGCATCGACCATTGTCCGGTCACCCACTTGTGCCCCCCCGATATGCTGCATCCGTTTAAGTCCCTCTTTCAAAGCCTCAACCATGGGCAATCCGCTCGAAACGGCATCGCCCGCCGCTGTAAAGAAAATTGCGAGTAGCACTCCCGACGAGCCGCCCATCGTTTGACTGAGTTCTTGTCCGATTGCCCGATAAAGCTGTGTGTGATCGGCAAGTGGCAGACGATCTAGAGCTCCAATGAGTGCGCGAGCGGCTCCCGAAAGTGTGGACCCTGTGTCGCCATCTCCAGATTTTGCATCCAGTGCGTTCAGATCGGCCTCGGCTGAAATCAGTGTCTCACAACACTTTGTTAAAAATTCGGCTGTTTCATCGTGCTTGGAGGGAACCGGTTGGATCGGCGTTAGACCATCCGGCAATTCGATCAAAGGAATTTGCTTCAATTCCATACATCCGGGCCACGCGGCAGGGGTGCAAGGAGCCTTCAACAATTCTTCCTCCTCAGGACTAACCGGATAGACGGAAACCGAGAACCCGCGCATGTCTAGAGAAGTCATCATTGACGCCGGGCCCACGATAAACTTCAGTTTTTTGGAAATTGAGCAATTCGCTAATTCATTTGCCAGAACCGACATCTCAAGAACAGAAGAACCACCTAGATTGTTAAGCAAAACCACATGGGGTTTGTTCTCCAAAAGGGGTGCTAACTTTTCGATAATTGCGGCAACGGATTGCTTAGCATCAACGTATGAAATTTGTTCAACACCCGCTTCTCCGTGGATACCCAGACCCAATTCAACCTTACCCAATGGAATTCGATCTTCTTTTGGGGAGCCTGGAACAGTGCATGTGTCTAACGACATTCCGAGCGATTTAGTGCCTGCAACCACGCGTTCGGCCGCTTTAGTTATAATCTCCAAAGGCTGACCTGATTCGGCCAACGCACCAGCAATTTTGTGGACAAACAGCGTCCCTGCCACACCACGGGGCTGCGCCAAATCCGGTAGTGCAATATCATCATCGACGATGACCATATTCACTTTGAGGCCAAATGCGCGGGCTCTTTCTGCTGCTAATCCGAAGTTTAAGCGATCACCAGTGTAGTTTTTGACAATAAGTAGACAGCCCGCGGGGCCCGTCACGGCGAGTATTCCTGCGAGCACAGCATCAACTGAGGGTGATGCAAAAACGTCGCCACAGACCGCCGCCGTAAGCATCCCCCGTCCTACAAATCCTGCATGCGCTGGTTCATGCCCTGAGCCGCCCCCCGAAACCAATGCGACCTTTGATTTTCCCCAGTCGTTCCGAATAACAACCCGAATATGTGGATACCCATCCAACCGTGCTAAAGCACCGCCAGAACTCCGGATCACACCGTCGATCGCATCCGTGACCGCGTTTTCCCTTTGGTTGATAAATTGAGCCATGGTTTTCTCCCTCAAGCAACCCGAGCGCCATTGGCGTCGAAGTAAAATGGTTTGTTAGGGCTAATTTTTACAATATCGCCATTCTTTAAGTCTGTGTGAGCATCGGTTACCGTGATCAGCGCGTGGTTCTTGAATGCCAGATGCAATCGCGTCTGATCACCTAAGTGTTCAACCCGCTGAACGAAGCTTTCTTCGCCATCGCCTTGCGTGATCTGCTCTGGGCGCAAGCCAATCGTCACTGCATTTTCCGGAGCGCCACCGAAGACATCGGCTGGCAACACATTGATCCGAGGCTGGCCCAAACGACTGGCCGCATATACGCTCACTGGGTTCTCGTAAATTTCTCTTGGTGATCCGAACTGCACCAACTTTCCCGCATCCAATACGCCAACATGGGTGGCCATGGTCATCGCTTCGATTTGGTCATGTGTCACATATAAAAAAGTCGCTCCAGAATTTGCCTGAATGCTCTTCAACTCAATACGTAAATCTGACCTTAACTTTGCATCCAACGAACTGAGTGGTTCATCCATCAAGTAGACCGAAGGATTTCGGACAAGAGCGCGGCCAATCGAAACCCGCTGCATCTCTCCGCCGGACAAGGCCGTTGCTTTGTTGTCTAGCTTGTGAGAAATCTGCAAAACTTCCGCCACTTCTCCGACCTTGCGGTCAATCTCCTCGGCCGTGAGGTTCATGAGAGGCGACTTCAGAGGAAACGCCAAGTTCTGTTTGACGGTAAGATGAGGATACAACGAGTATTGTTGAAAGACCATTGCCACATCGCGTTGCGCGGGCGTCAAGCCAGTCATCGAATGGCCTCCAATACTGATGAATCCACTGTCTGGCGCATCAAGCCCTGAAACCATACGAAGTGTCGTCGTTTTTCCTGCACCCGTTGGCCCCAGTAAAACGACGAACGATCCATCTGGAACCGTCATATCGACGTTGTCTAATGCGACATCATCCCCGAAACTCTTTGATACATTCGTGAGTTGAACTTCAGCCATGATTCAGCACCTTTTCATTTGCCTGTGATTTGAGGGCACGGCCTGTTTCAGCATCAAAAATTGTGATTGTGCGCGCATCAAAATTCAGGCCGGTGGTTTGACCAACTGAGATTTTTTCAGTGCTGGCAACACGCGCTTTCACCATACCATTGGCTGTAGCGAGACTCACAATTTGTGTGGTCCCCAAATATTCGGTGGCCACAACGCGGCCTCTGTACTCAGCGTTGTCATTCAATTTTACATGCTCTGGACGCACGCCCAGTGTCAGGTTCCCCACGGCACCATCAATTTGCTTGGGTATTTGAAATAGTGTGTCGCCCAGAGAGACTTGATTGGCATTTGAGCCAACCATACCGCTAAAATCGAGAAAATTCATTGACGGTGATCCGAGGAATTGCGCGACAAATTTGGTAGCGGGCCAATCGTAGATTTGCTGGGGCACGCCAAATTGTTCCACGACTCCGTGATTCATAACAACGATTTTATCACCCATTTGCATGGCTTCCAATTGGTCGTGGGTCACATACACAGTCGTCGCATTCATGCGATCATGCAGCGCGCGCAACTCCTCTGACATATGTTCCCGAAACTCAGCGTCCAGAGCGCCCAGAGGCTCGTCCATGAAGAATGCTTTTGGATCGCGAACAATCGCCCGTCCAAGAGCAACCCGCTGACGGTCTCCGCCAGACAAGCCGCCCACCGGACGCTTTAGGATGTCGGTAATGCCGAGGATTTCTGCGACCTCTCCAACTTTCTTTTTAACGGCCGCTTTTGGCATGCCTTGCGATAACAGCGGGTAGCTTATGTTCTTGCCGACATTCATGTGCGGATACAAAGCAAACATCTGGAACACAAAGGCGATATCTCGTTGGCTGGCGGGTTTCATGCCCACCTCTTCACCGTCGATATAGATCTCGCCAGATGTAGGAAGTTCAAGACCAGCCATCATACGGAGCGTTGTCGTCTTGCCGCAACCAGACGGGCCAAGCAGCATGAAGAACTCACCGTCTTCGATGGTGAAGGTTGAGGATTTCACGGCGTTAAACGACCCGAAGTCTTTGCGCACGTGTTCAATACGTATTTGTGCCATGGGTTACTCCGGAAAATGACTGACGACGATGAACATCACCGTGCCGATAAGCGTGACAATGAAGGAGTACGTGAAGAGCCAGAGGTAAACCGGCTGCATCAACATCACGACCCCTACCGCGATTAAGATAGATGCGAGCATCTCCCAAGGTCCCCGACGGAACCCCATAAGTCCTTTGATGAAGTTGCTCATTTGCGAACTGCTCCGAATGTAATGCCACGCAACAAGTGCTTACGCAGAAGGATTGTGAAAATCATCACGGGGATCAGGAACACGGTGGCGCCAGCGGCGACAGCAGGCCAGTCTTTACCACTCACCCCGATAATAGTTGGGATAAAGGGCGGTGCCGTTTGGGCGGTACCGGACGTTAACAAGACCGCAAAAGCGTATTCGTTCCATGCGAAGATCAGGCAAAAGATCGCTGTCGATGCAATGCCCGTTGCCGCTTGTGGAAGAACCACTTTGTAAAAAGCTTGAAACCGAGTGTATCCGTCAATCAGCGCAGCTTCCTCATATTCGATCGGAATCTCATCGATAAACCCCTTGAGAAGCCAAACAGAGAGCGACAGGTTCACTGCCGTATAGAGCAGGATCATTCCAAGGTGCGTGTCATTTAAGCCAAGATTACGGAACATCAGAAAGATCGGAATAGCGACGGCGATTGGCGGCATCATCCGTGTTGATAGGATGAAGAACAGCAAATCATCCTTGAACGGGACCCTAAAGCGGCTGAATGCATAGGCTGCAGCCGTTCCGAGGATCATACATAGGGCGGTAGACCCAAACCCAATAATGACCGAATTCATAAACCGCTGTCCATAACGCGACGGTCCAGAGATTACTGCCCCCCGATCACGCGCAATTTGCTCGTACCAGTTTTTCGGTTCACCGGCCTCTTCCAACATACCTGCCGTAGCACGCGTACGTTCGGTGAATAAATTCACATACCCTTCCAGCGTTGGTTCAAAGAAAACCTTTGGTGGATAAGAAATTGAATCCGCCGGTGACTTAAAGCCTGTTGCAATGATCCAAAGCAGCGGCATGAGAGTGATAATGGCATAGCCAACGACCAATGCGCCCGCGAACCATTTCGTCCTCGAGGACGGTTCTGTTACAGAAAAACTCATCTGTCTTTTACCTTATTGAGCGCTTTCACGTAGATCGAAGCGAGGCCGAACACGGTGACAAACAGGATGACGGCATAAGCCGAGGAATAGCCGGTGCGCCATTTTTCAAAGGCCTCTCGTTTGAGGTCGATGGACGTCAGCGTCGTGACATTACCTGGACCACCGCCTGTGAGCTGCACCACAAGGTCGAACATTTTGAAGTTTTCGATCCCTCGGAACAAGACGGCCAACATGAGGAACGGCAGCACCATTGGAATGGTGATCGTCCAGAACTGGCGCCATTTGCTGGCGCGATCACATTCAGCCGCCTCATAGATGCTATCTGGGATGGATCGCAGTCCG
Source organism: Falsihalocynthiibacter sp. BN13B15 (assembly GCF_041205415.1). Taxonomy (NCBI): domain Bacteria; kingdom Pseudomonadati; phylum Pseudomonadota; class Alphaproteobacteria; order Rhodobacterales; family Roseobacteraceae; genus Falsihalocynthiibacter; species Falsihalocynthiibacter sp. BN13B15. The sequence continues at coordinate 31,257 of NZ_JBGFCE010000015.1, read as the reverse complement.
GCCAAACAAATCAGCATAACAAAAGGCGTCCACATCCAAGTATCCGCTATGATGATAGACCAAGGGGCAAGATGCACGTCTCCGATCATTGAGAAACTCGCGGGGTCACCACCAGTGAAGAAAGTGACAACATAGTTGAACAGTCCAATTTGAGGTTGGTATAAAAACGTCCAGAAGTTACCGACGACAGCGGGTGACAACATCATGGGAAAAACAATGATCGTCGTCCACATATCGTTGCCCCTGAACTTTTTGTTGATCAAGAAGGCTAAGAAGAAGCCAATCAGGACCTGTAGAGCGATTGTCCAAAGCAAGAAGTGGGCCGTAGCTTGCATCGTGTTCCAGATGTCGCTGTCACTGAGAATGCGCTGGTAATTGCGCAACCCGACCCATTCAACGTCATTGTTAGGACGGTTCACGCGAAAGTTTGTGAAGCTGAGACGGATCGTCCAAATGAGCGGGAAAATATTGACCGCTAGAAGGAGGAAGATTGTGGGAGCGACAAAAATCCAGGCAATAGTGCGATCAGATAAGCCTCTTATCTTTCTCGCAACCGTATCAGGCGTGACCTGTGCCGCTCTTTCGATCGGTGAGTGTGTCATTTGAATATCATCCTTCATCGCGGCTTTCAGAGCCGTTTCATTCAGTTCTACCGCCGATGTGTGGTTTTAAGTAATGTTTCCCTAGCCAAGGACCTGTCAATGGCCCAAAGACGGATCTATGGCTAGGGAAGCGTCAGGCCAGAAGGCCCGACAGGGAGTTAACCTAGAGCTTACCTTCGTCTTCGAAGGTTTCGGTCCAGTCTTTGACAAGACCATCAAGTGCTTCTTGTGCTGAACCTTCGCCAGCGATGACGTAGTTGTGCAAGCGCGCCTGCATAGCCAGCAACAATTCAGCATATGCTGGTTCAGCCCAGAAGTCCTTCACGATAGCCATCGAGTCTAGGAACGTCTGCGCGTAGGGCTGACTATCCGCAAAACCTGGATCTTCAACAACTGCCTTCAAAGCAGAGTAGCCACCGAGCTCCCACCATTTCGCCTGAACTTCAGGCTGGGCGAACCATTGAATGTACTCAAGGGCTGCGTCTTGCCTATCAGAATACGCTACAACCGAAATCCCTTGGCCGCCCAGCTGAGCGAATTGACCTGCGGGACCAGCTGGATTCGGGAAATAACCGGACCGGCCGCCACCAACATTGGGATCAGCTTCTACACCGGGCCAAACGAAGGCAAAACCCATAGACATTGCAACCTGACCCGAACGATAAGCATCAATGTTTTCACCCATATACCAGTTTGAGGCGCCTGGAGGTGTTCCCACGTCGTATAGCTCTTTGTAGAATTCCAGCCCTTCAACGGCACCTGCAGAGTTCACAAAACCTTCAAGCTCATAAGGGGACTCTGGATTCTCGTATTGGAAACCATAATTGTAAAGCGCGTTAGTCGCACCCATTGTGATGCCTTCAGACCCACGTTCTGTGTAAAGCGCGGCTCCATAAACTGTGGTGCCGTCAATATCGCGCCCCTGAAAAAATTCAGCAATATCTTTTAACTGCTCAAGAGTGGCTGGAGCGTCAAGCTTGTAGCCATATTTCTCCATAAATTCGGCCTGAAGCTCTGGACGTTCAAACCAATCTTTGCGGTAGGACCACCCAACAACGTCACCAAATGCTGGCAGAGCGTAATAGTTTGGCGTGCCTTTTGGCCACTCAGAGTAGCCCGTCACGGTTGCGGGAATAAAATCATCCATCGTGATGCCGTTTGCATCAAAAAAGTCGTTCAGCTTGATGTAGTGCCCGTTCTCGGCACCGCCGCCGATCCATTGGCTGTCTCCGATCATGAGATCGCAAAGCTTTCCGCCAGAGTTCAGCTCATTGAGCATGCGGTCAGCGAAATTTGGCCAAGGCACAAATTCAAAATTCATTTCGTGGCCGGAAGCCTTCTCAAAATCTTTACTAAGCTCGATCAAAGAGTTTGCTGGATCCCATGCAGCCCAACAAAGGGTCAGATCCTCGGCAAACGCTGCTGACGACATTGTACCAGCGATGATTGCGGATACAGCCGTAGTGGTGAATTGCTTTCTCATTTTTGAATTTCCTCCCATTAGTGTGGTCGCAACCCCCTCGTCACGACTCAACGTCCACAATCCATAATGAGGTGCGCACCTCAAGTAAAGACATTTTTGAGGTCCGCACCTCAAAAAGCTTGATTATAGGGTAACACCACGCGTATATCTGCAAAGAATACTGAAATACGGAGCAAGTTCTTCATGCGACCAACAACCAAAGATCTTGCCGCTGAAGCGGGTGTCAGCCTTGCAACGGTTGATCGAGTATTGAATGCGAGGTCGGGTGTTAGAAAAAAGACCATCGACGCCGTCAACGAAGCGATCAAGCGTATAGGGTTTGAGCGAAACCAGTTGGCCGCGACACTTGCCAGAAAACGCGGATACAGGTTTGGTTTCGTATTACCAAAAGACGGTGATGAATTCCTCAAAGAAATTGTGGACCGAATAACAGAAATCAACGAAGCCTTCCGAGCGGAAATGATCGAGGTTAAGGTGCTTCGGGTGGATGAAAAAGATCCGCATAAAACGGCTAGGTCCCTGTCTCGGTTAAAACCTGAAGACTACGACGGTGTTGCAGTTATGGCCCCTGAATTCCCCCAAATTCGCGATGCTATACGACGCATGCGAGAGCGTAAAATTCAAACGATTCCATTCATATCGAACCAGAATAACGAAGAAAAAGGGGACTTTGTTGGCATTGATAACCGAGCAGCCGGTGCGACGGCTGGTCGTCTAATGGGGCGCTTTTTATCGGGAAAAAGCGGAGCAATCGCTGTTGTCACTGACACCATGCAGTCGCGTGATAGCCTAGAGCGTCGCCTGGGCTTTGATGCTGTGATCAACCGAGATTACGCGTCGTTCAAAGTTCTTCCTTCATTAGAAACGCACAGTGATCCAGCCCGCATTCATAATGTTATCGAAACAATTTTCACCGCGCATTCCGATCTCGTCGGCCTATACATCATGGGCTCAGAAGCCAGAGAAGTGCTCGAAGCTGCTCAGATATATGGACGGGGAAAAGGGCATCTTCAGATTGCACACGAACGGACCCCGTCGACAGTAAACGCCTTAATGAACGGTACATTGGATGCTGTGGTTACGCAGGATCCGGGACATCTGGTACGGAGCGCGGTACGCATCCTGCGTGCGAACTGCGAAAACCGAACAACCCTCGCATCACAAGAGAAAATCAGAATTGAAATTCTCTTGGCCGACAATCTTTAGGTGAAGCGGTGTTGTCAGACAAACTTGAGCACGCCCCAAAAGGCACATCAAGTCAATCATCATGCGGCACAGAAATTGAACCACTCCGTGAGAGCAGTTGCGCGTTTTGGTTGATGGATTGCCTGCTTTCGAGATGCCTTTGGTGGTTGAAGTGGTTATAGATTGGGCTGTGATAACTGCCGCTAAAAGTTGTGTGGTTCCCCTAAAGAGCCTGCCAACGACTGGATCAAGCGATGAGCGTTGGTATCTGCTGGCGACAATAGTCATGGATCTCTCCGCTTTTAGTCAGCCAAATTTGATCTCGTTGGGACGCAACATGGAGAAGTGCCCGTCGCAAATGTCGCAACCGAAACGGCTGGCCTACGAGGTATGGATGTAGAGCAATACCCATGACAAGGGGCTGATGTGTTGACTGTTCTAACATCTCATCAAAGTTATCAATGATCATATCGGCGAAATCGGACGCACTATCTTTACGCGCCACAATGGACGGGATGTCGTTGATTTCTTGCGGGTATGGAATCGACAAAAGGCGTCCGTTCGAGGTTTGCATCCAGACCGGCTGATCATCCATGGACCAGTTGAGCGTGTATCTATACCCCGCCTCCACCAACAGCTCCGGCGTATCGTGACTTTCGGAGATCCAAGGTGACAGCCAACCTTTAGGACATGTACCTTCGCCCTTTTTCAGTATCGCAGTGGCCTCTGAAATTAGCGCGGCCTCACCCTTGTGACCAAGAGTATTTTGACGTTCAGAATTCGTGCGCCCATGCCCGACGACCTCATCTCCACGCTCGCGAAACGCCGTCATGAGATCAGGCGCGTACCCATACATAGCGCTGTTCGCAATCACGGTGGCAGGCAAGTCCAACGCATTGAACATGTCAAGTATCCGCCAAGCACCGACGCGGTTTCCGTAATCACGCCACGCGTAATTCAGGACGGCAGGCTGAGGACCACCGGGCGCCAGTTCGGCACCAAGACCCTCTCCGAAAGCAAAATGTTCAAGGTTAAGCCCAATATAAACAGCAAGCCGTTTACCATCTCGCCAGCTATAGTCCGCGCGTTTGGGAATTGGGGAGTAAGAGTAGCGCCCGTGATCTTTCAACATTATTTAAAGTTCCGCTTCCGCGAGGCCAGCTTTGTGCAGCAATATTTCGGCGCTGTCATTCCAAACATTCGTGCTCACAATTTTTCCGTCGCGAACAACAAACTTGTCCATGTACCGATTGTTCTCAAACGATATTCCGTCTTTCCATTCACCAAAAAGATACCCCGTGTTGTAGACGTGGACGTCTCCCGTCTCCGCATCTAACGCTGCATCAGTACGCAAGAACCGCTTTTTAACCCATGCGTACCGTTTGGCATTAAAAGCAGTGCTTTCAACTGGCCCAGAAAAATTACGCCCTCCCGTGAAAACCAAATGAAAGTCATCGCTGACATAGGCCGCCGCCCCCTTGGGATCGGGTATCATCGAGCGCTCAAGGTAGTTTTCCACGATGGTTTTGGCAGCAGCTATTACATCAACTTTAATATCCATGTCGTCCTCCTTTTGAAATTTAGGGCACCAAGGGCTTTACCCCCGCAACGGTGCTGCCGGATAAATTTGAATATGCCTCTATTCGGGTAAATCGTCTTCTCGACTAAATGAGTATACGCGCTATTTTTGTTGCAGCGACGACTCCATCCACCAATCGGACTGGGCTATCTTCACCAAAAATCGCAGGGATTCCCACCATTCCCGCACATCCAAGAACCACGCTTTGAACACGGTCTTCGCTCACGGCGCGGTTAATTTCGGCAATAACCTTTGGGTTGGCCGTCTCAGGGTCGGTTTCCAAATCGAGCACAGGAACACCACTGGCGCGCACTTTTGCAAGGTGCCCCGTGAGGCCATAACTTTGTATATTGCTTTCAAGCACCGGCACCGACACATCTAGAGTTGTGACAACAGAAAACCGCTCCCCCGCAAGGGCGGCAAGGTGATACGCGGCTTGACCAATGCCAATGACCGGACAGGCAGCAATTTTGCGCGCTTGAGAGAGGCCGGTATCATCAAAACAACCGATGATAATTGCTTGCGCGCCCTTTGCCGCTGCCAAACGCACGAGTTTTAACAAGGGAGGAATGCTGTCTTCCCCGTCTTTCGGGCCTTGAATAGCGGGAGGTCCGTCATGCGACGTCCAGCCTTCAATTGCCACGTCTGGAGTTGCGGAACGCGCTATATCCACCATCGCGTCGGTCATGGTTTCAGTGCTGTTTGGGTTGATAATAACGATCATACCATTCCCTTACCCGCGTCGGTTCCTACTTTTGCGCGCCTCCGCTTACCAAGGAGCGCAAGACCAAGGAACACTCCAATGATGGCGAGCGAAAACACGGTTGTTAACGTGCCAAGCGCATAGAGAACTGGGGAGGTGACATTCGTTGTCATCCCGTAAATTTCCAACGGCAAAGTGTTGTAGCTCCCTGCGGTAAGCAAAGTCCGCGCGAACTCATCATAACTTAGCGTGAAGCCAAAGAGAGCCACGCCGATCAAAGACGGCGCGATAATCGGTAGCACCACGTGTTGGATCGTTTGCCACGGGGTTGCGCCCAGATCGCGCGCGGCTTCCTCATAACTCTTATCAAAGCGATTGAAGACTGCGAACATGATCAGCAGTCCAAACGGCAAGGTCCACGTGAGCTGCGATCCAAATCCAGACGTCGCCCAATGCACCGTTAAGCCGGATTGAGAAAACAGCAACCCGACCCCAAGCGAAATAAGGATAGACGGGATCACGAGGGATGTAATGATGAGGTAGAAGAGAATAGACGACCCGGGGAAGCGCTTGCGAAACGCCAGTCCTCCCATCACCGAAACAACCACAGTTGTCACCATAACCATCATCCCAAGGGCTATACTGCGGCGAAAACTACCCCAGATATCACCGACGGATTGTTGCTCAAAAAGATCTCGAAACCAATAAAGTGAAACCCCGCGCATTGGAAAAGTGAGACCACCGCCTTTACCCTGAAAGGACAAAATTCCTATGGTCATTGTTGGGCCGTAAAGGAACGCGAGAAACAGTATAAAAAACGCGGTCAACACGTAGAAAGAGCGGGAACGCGGTTCCATTTAGAGCTCCTTTCTGATGTCGACAAAGCGCAACATTATGCCAATCACTATGAGAACGGTGAGCAGCAGAACAATTGCGGTTGCCGATGCGGATGGATATTGCAGAAGCGAAATATCGTTTGAAATCAGACGGCCGACGTTGGCCGACTGGCTACCGGACATAAACCGGACTGTGATGAAATCTCCCATGACTAGGGTCACAACGAAGATCGTGCCGATCATAATACCAGGCTTGGTCAGAGGGAGGATGACGTTCCAAAGGATCTGCGCACCATTTGCGCCTCCGTCCCTCGCCGCCTCGATCAAAGACTTATCTATGCGCATCATCGTATTGAAAATTGGCACGACCATGAACAGGGTATAGAGGTGGATAAAGGCGAGGATCACGGCAAAGTCGCTAAACAATAACCAATCGACTGGCTCATCAATCACACCCCAAGACATGAGTGCCGAGTTTGCGATTCCATTTCGCCCGAGAAATGGAATCCAACTTATCATCCGAATAATATTGCTGGTCCAGAATGGAATTGTGCATATTAAAAACAAGGCGATTTGCCACGTAAGCGTTCGAATGTGGAAAGCCAGATAGTAGGCGACTGTAAATCCAATACTGAATGTGAAAATCCAGGTAATCAGCGCGTATTTAAAGGTGTTGAAGAATACGCGATATGTGACGGACGATCCAAATAGGAACTCATAATTTTCGAAGTCAAAAGCTGGAATAATTGAGAATTCGGTTGCGCGCCAAAAGCTAACGATGGCGATCATGATAATCGGAGCCACAAGAAATACCAGCAAGATGAGCACCAAGGGAGACACCATGAGCCATCCCGTTAAGGCCTTGCTTTCGCGTAATTTTAACATAATTTTCCAAATTTCGCAGAGATGGGTTGCGCAACGAAATTACCGCGCAACCCAGTTATTCTAGGCCGCGATGAACTCATTCCATTTGCGCACCATGTATTGGTTTTCGTCCATTACGGAGTTCCAACAAGCCACGGCACCCATCCGTTCTGTGAACGATCCGCCATCACGTGTGGCGCCTGCATCAGCCAATGTGTCTCCGAATGGCGATGTAATGATGTCGGTAGATTTTTTACCTTCGAACCAATAGCCCCACTCATTTTCAGACATAAATTGCTTGGAGGTTTCAGGAACAGCGGAGTAGTAACCTTGGCGCATCAAGAAGCCGCCAACCCAACCAGAGAGGTACCAGTTGATGTATTCGTAAGCTGCTTCCAACTCCAAGCCAGAAAGTGCTGCAGAAATCCCCAAACCACCGCCCCAGCTGCGGTAGCCTTCTTCGAGCGGTTGATAAACGCAATCAATGCCCTTGGATTTTACGGCTGTGATCGCCGGAGACCACATGGATTGAATAACGACCTCGCCAGACGCCATTAGATTTACACTCTCGTCAAACGATTTCCAAAAGGCGCGGAACTGGCCGTTTTTCTTGGCTTCCGTGAAGATAGCGAAAGTAAGGTCGATCTCTTCTTTGGTCATGTTGCCTTTGTCGGGGTATGTATATTCACCCATGGATTCCACAACCATCGCCATATCCATAATACCGATGGAGGAGATGTCGAGGATGGACGCCTTGCCCTTGAATTCAGGGTTGAGCAACTCAGACCAATTATTGATTGGACGATTGATCAAATCTGGGCGGATGCCAAGTGTGTCGGCATTGTAAATAGTAGGGATCAAAGTCATCCAACCGGATTCTTCTTGCACAAAATCGGTACCGTTTTGGCCGGAGGTAAAGCCAACGGTATGCGGCGCGGTTCCTTGGGCGATCACGCTTTCGGGTGTCAACTTACCCGAGCGGAACGTGCCAACGATCTTGTCGTAATTCGCAAGTTTTGACGTGTCCATGGCCTGCAAATTGCCGGCAGCCCAGACCTTTTTACAGATGAAATACTCGATATCTGCAATGTCAAAGCTGTTGGGCTGCGTCGCGGCGCGTTGAGTTACGCTGTCCGTATCAAGAGCTGTCATTTCAAGAGTGAAGCCGAGGTCTTCTTTGACCTTTGTGGCCACTTCATTGAGGTTGGAAACCCCTGTACCAAACTGACGTATTGTGACGTCTTTGATGTTTTGAGCCCAAACCATAGGTGCGCCCATTGTTGCGGCACCTGCGGCAATTGCTGTTGAGGCGGCGCCCTTTAGAAGGGTACGGCGGCTAAGGCCGGATCGTTTCGTGAAGTTTGTCATCTTGCTCTCCTAGTCAATAAAAATACTGTGTTAAGCTGTCAATTTATGTAGGTTGTTTTTGTCCCAAGTCAGACCAATTTGATCACCGGGGTTTTGCGGGTGCTCAAAGAAATCACCCTCGGCCACAAGAGCTGTAACTTCTTGATCTCCAGCAATTTTTGCCATGATAGACACGTGGGTACCTTGATACTCAACCGCCATCACATTGGCAGATAGAGTCCCCTTTTCGGCCGTTGTTACCGCAACTTCATCTGTGCGAATTGAATAGCGGCCTTCGGGAAGTGCGATAACGTTGTGTCCGCCGATAAACTGCGCAACAAAACTGGTTTTTGGGGCTTTAAATACTTCACGCGCGGGTCCGGCCTGCTCGATAACGGCGTTATTCATCACGACGATTTCATCCGCCAACGCCAGTGCTTCATCTTGGCCGTGGGTGACATGAACAAAGCTAATACCAAGTTCTTTTTGGAGCCTTTTTAACTCAGTGCGCATTCGAACTCGCAGGAAGGGGTCTAGTGCCGACAATGGCTCGTCTAGGAGCAAAGCCTGAGGCCGAGTGATCAAAGCCCGCGCTAGGGCGACGCGCTGTTGCTGGCCACCAGAAAGCTGATCAGGAAGTCGATCACTAAGCACACTGAGATCAACTAACTCAAGCATCTCACCGGCTTTTGTGCGACGTTCCTTAAGGTCGACGCCCTTCATTTTTAGACTAAAAGCGACATTATCCACGACACTCAAATGAGGAAAAAGAGCGTAGCTCTGGAACATCATAGCTGTGCCGCGTTTGGCTGGCGGCAAGCGCGAAATATCGCGCCCTGCAAGCAAAATTGAGCCTTCACTTATACTCTCATGTCCAGCGATCATACGAAGAGTCGAGGATTTCCCACAACCGGACGGACCAAGAAGGCATGTGTAACTGGAAGGTTTAAAATGATGGCTGATCGCATCAACAGCCACAGTTGGACCGTAACGTTTGGTAACCGATATCAACTCGAGATCTAGGACAGGCTTATTCATAATTCCCCCGTTGCGTTGACTTATTTGAAGACTGAGTCGCAGGTGAAATCAAACGTACCCGCACGCCAAAAGACCGAGGCGGTCCACTTTGCCCGATATTTGGTCAGTTTATCTGATATGCGCCCATTTTATGAACACAACTTGAATTAATTTTGTATACAATAACAATCCACTTCGCATTCAATGTGTGATTCTCTTGTCTACAGCCTGGAGGTCTGCCATGAGTTGAATTGAAGGAAACAAACTATGCTACCGACCTCAAAGACAACCTCAGCGGCTCCAGAAAAAAGAAGTTCTAGTGATCGCGTTGCAAAGGCGCTTGCCCTCGCAATTCATGAGCACCGTCTCGCTCCAGGAACAAAACTTGGGGAAGATGAGATTGGGGAGATTTACAACGTTTCTCGGACTGTGGTGCGCTCAGCATTACAATATTTAGCGCATATCCAGCTTGTTGAAATTCAACGTAACCGTGGTGCACATGTTGCAAAGCCGAGCTTGCGAGAAGCCCGCGAAATATTTGAAGCGCGGGAATTGTTAGAGCCTCGGACCGCGAGTTCTGCCGCCCTGAACGCAACTCGAGCAGATGTCGCAAAATTAAAAAAGCACATCACAGAGGAGCATGCAGCCCTGGATGCCGGAGACATTGGCCGCGCACTTTACCTATCTGGCCAATTCCATATTGAAATTGCACGGATTGCTGGTCAGGCGACCATTGCCGATTTCGTTGAAACTCTGATTGCAAGATCGTCGCTCATCATTGCGCTTTATTGGCGGCGACAAAGTGCGTTGTGCGAGAGCCACGCTCACAATGCCTTGGTTCAATCGATCCAAGATCATGAAGCCACGCGGGCCGAAGAGCTAATGCGAAGCCATTTAGTTGATCTTCATTCTGCGCTCGACCTGCGCGAAAGCCCCAAACAAATGAAAAAATTGCGGGATGTTCTAACACCATGAGATGTTCAGTCAGGCGAAGGCCGAACGCATCTCTGCTAGGCCATTATCACCGCCCTTAATTGCGCGAACCCGCCTCAAATCAGTCGCCGCCAAGTATATCCAATGCTGCGCTTGTGCCACGGGTTTGATAGGTGCCAACCCCCATCTTCGCGACGATACCGCCGTTCAGTACGATGGTCTCTCCCCGCAGAATTGTGCGTGTGGGCCATCCCGTAATACGCATCCCCTCATAAGGTGCGTAGTCGCAACCGTGATGCAGATTGTCCTGCGAAATAACAGCTGTTTTGGTCGGATCCCAAAGAGTGATGTCGGCGTCTGCACCGATGACAAGTGCGCCTTTCTGAGGATAGAGACCACAGAGTTTGGCAGGGTTCGTTGAGGTCAGCGCAACAAAGCGCTCCAGCGGGTGGTGTCAGACTAATTCGAACTCGTCTCTACTAGGCCAGTAGTGCTGTCCTTTATGCCGCGCAAAGGCCGCGCCACTCGGCAAGAGCGGCGGTTCGTGAGCGCTTAAAATGAACTCTTTGGGAAAGGCTGCGATCCTGATTCAAGTGGTTGAAAACAGATGCGTGGACGGAGACAAATTTCTGTAAACTTCCCATTCGGCGAAAGCGGTGCATGGCGCGTTCTCGTCGTCGAAACGGTAGATGAGAATTCTCCGCTCGATTGTTTTTCCAGCGCCCGAAATCCTGTCTCTGCGCATTGCCAATTTCTTTCATCGCCGCGCCGTAAGACCGAAGGCGATCGGTCACGATGACATGTGGTGGACCAAAGCGCTTCATCACTTTTCTGAGGAATTTCAATGCCGCTTTGCGATCACGGCGCTTAGTGACATAGCTTTCAAGCACCTCACCTTCGTGATCAACCGCGCGCCATAAATAGTGACGTTCACCGTTGATTTTTACGAACATTTCATCCAGATGCCATTGCCAGTTCGAATACGCCCGCAGTTGTTGAATCCGTTTACGACGGATTTCCGAAGCGAAGATTGGGCCAAAGCGGTTCCACCAAAACCGGACAGTTTCGTAGCTAACATCGACGCCTCTCTCGTGCAAAAGATCCTCTACATTGCGCAGTGAAAGAGGAAACCGGACGTACATCATCACCGCCAGGCGAATGATTTCTGGGCTGGTCTTGAAATAGCGAAATGGGGAGCGTTTTGCCATCCGTAGATGCTAGATCAGCGCCCTGCCCGTCTCAAGCGAATTTAATCTGACACTACCCCCTTGTTTCCTCTGACACCGCCAATCCTCCACATTGCGGAGCGACAGCGGGACCCGAGCATACATCATAACTGCCAGGCGGATGATTTCAGGAGACGTCTTGAAGTAGCGAAATGGCGAAGATTTTGTCATCCGCAAACGCTACGAAACCGTCCTACCATGTTCAAGTCAGTTTCTTCTGACAGTGCCTCATTGCTGCTTCTTTCCCTAAGAGCCGACAAAAAAGTTGCCGTGGGTTCATCTTCCACTCTAGTATGTTGTCATCAGGGGGCTAAATGGCGGATTTTATAGAACAAGTTGAGATACGCGGATATGGAGAGTGGTTGTCGCCGCTCGCCCCTGCATCACTTGCTGAGGGCACCCGGAAAGTTGAAAAGATTTGCCTAGACGGTGATGCGATCTTTTGGGTCGAGAGCAGGCCAGACGAAGCGGGCCGTAGTGCCATAATGCGCTGGACGCCCACCACAGGTGTTGAGGACGCAACCTCGCGTTGGTTTAGCGCCCGTACGACTGTCAACTCATATGGAGGTGGGGCGCTTGGTGTAAAGGACGGGGTGTTGGCCTTCACTCAATATCAGGCCGATGCTTTTCCCAAAACACGTGATCAACGGGTTCATCTGTGCGTTGGGGGCAAGCTTCCCAAACCTATTACACCCCCTGTCGCAGCAACATACGCGGACTTCGAACTCGATCCTGCGCATGGCGTAGTCTACGCTGTAATGGAAGAGACAAGCGTAATTACAAACGGGCAGCCCACGCAATCACTCGTTGCATTGGATCTAGCAGGGGAGCGGCCGCCGAGGATTATCGCGCAAGGGGGCGACTTTTATTCCAGCCCCAGACTTTCACCTGATGGTACGCAGCTTTGCTGGATCACTTGGAATTACCCTTCCATGCCATGGGAGGGAACGCAACTTTGGGTCACTCAAATTGATCCATCTGGAGCCCCCCGCGATCCCCGCATGATTGCTGGTGCGCCAGCAGAACATATCGACCAACTGTCAAACCCCGTCCTTGCCGATCTTATGCGTTTTTCTGACGAAGCGATCGTAAATCCGGTTTGGTCGCTCGATGGACATCTATATGTCATATCAGACCGTGTGAAAATTGACGGGGATTATTGGGCAAACATTTGTAAAGTCGAAGGGGATACCCTTAAACCTGTAACCCGCGAAACAGGAGAATTTGCGGCGCCTGCATGGAGGTTGGGAGGGACCTCGTTTGGGTTCGCGTCACCGGACAGAATTATCGCATGTGTCACACGAAACGGTACTTGGTCGCTTGTCAGCGTGGACGTGGCATCCGGCGCTGTAAACGCGATCGAAACTGAGTTTTCTTCGATCCAGCATTTGTATGTGTCCAATGGATATGCCGTATTTCTTGCAGGGTCATTTACCAAGCCCTCCGCGATCTATCGGATGGATCTCGAGACCAACGCAATCGAGCTAATCCGACCCACAGCGCCGCCGATAAAAGACGAAGTGCGCGCCTGTATCGCAGAACCGCAGACGATCACATTTCCCAGCGGTCCAGATGGCGAAGCGCAGGCCCATGCCTTTTACTATGCGCCCAAGAACCCCAATTTCAAAGCCCCCGAAGGAGAAAAGCCTCCGCTGATGATCCTTATTCACGGAGGGCCCACAGCGCCTGCAAGTGCTGGGCTTGACATGACAATCCCATTCTTCACTTCGCGCGGGTTCGCAGTAGTGGATGTTAATTATCGGGGAAGCACAGGATTTGGCAGAGCCTTTAGACGGGCTATGTATGGCGCTTGGGGGAAGGTCGACGTCGAGGACTGTGTAGGCGCGGTGAAAGCCCTTGTTCAGGGCGGCCATGTTGATCCTTACAGGGTTGTGTCGCGCGGAGGATCATCTGGCGGTTTTACCACTCTGGCACTCGCGACATTTACGGATCAACTGGGAGCGGCAGCCAGCTATTATGGTATTTCAAATCTTGAGATGATCGCAAAGGTCACAGACAAACTTGAGGCGCGCTACGCAGAATTATTACTGGGCCCCTACCCTATGGCCTCAAAGCTTTTCCGCGCGCGCTCGCCGCTATTCCACGTGGGACAGATCGATTGCCCCATTATTCTTTTCCAAGGCACCGAAGATCCGGTTGTTCCACCGCAACAGGCACATGTTCTGATTGACGAGTTGAACGCACGAAAGTTGCCGCACGCATTTGAGTTTTATGATGGTGAGGGGCACGGGTTCGGTCGGGCATCTTCGATTGTCGACTCGGTTGAAAAGGAGCTGTCTTTCTACGGAACATTTCTTGGGTTTGTGCCTGCTGAACCCTTACGCGAGCCGCGGATTCATAATTATGACTCCGACGCAACAAGGTGATCGTATTTACCCAGAGCAATATTTGACAAAATAACACATGCCCAAGGAGATGCACATTTGACGAACCAACATCGTAGCAAAAACTTGCACCAGTCAATAGATGCCTTTCGTCGGCGTCATCCCGACAAGCTCAGCCTAAACAAGCCAGTATCAGTCGGCACCCCGGCAGCTTGGTTCTTGGGCCCGAAAGGCGAAAACGAAGCGGTATTTCGCAAATTGTTAGACCAGGCAATCAAAGCTAATCTCGAGGCGCGCCGAACGTATCAACCCGAAGACCCACATATGGCGCCCCTTGCCGTTTTCAGTGATGAAAACCCTGCTTACCGGCGATCGACAGACTTAATGGAGGAGAGACTTTCCGAAGTTTTGGCACATCTGCGATCCTCCATTCCGCTTTCCAGCTATCGCAATCAGTCCCACATGTACTGGGACACCACGCTTCCGTCGCTCGTTGGATATATGGCAGGATTGCTCTATAATCAGAACAACGTCGCGACGGAGGCCTCTCCGGTCACAACGCTGCTTGAGATGGCCGTCTGTGACGATATTTGCCGCATGTTGGGCTACCGAGACCCTGAAACCGAGAGCGATTTGCCGCGACCTTGGGGGCATCTGACCTGCGACGGTTCGGTCGCTAATTCGGAATCAATCTGGGCCGTGCGCAACCTCAAATATTTGCCTCTGGCGTTGGTTGATGCTATCCGACACGATCCTGCGCTTTCGGACGGGCGTAACGTCACGGTTCTGACGCTCGACGGCAAACGCAAAACTTTGATTGATTTGACGAGTTGGGAGCTTCTGAACCTGCCGATTGATGAAGCAATTGGCTTGTTGGTGCGTGTGACAGTTTCGACCGGTATAGATGCCGATGCGCTTGCAGACAGCTTGGTGGGGCGGACAATCGCTGATCTCGGTATGATTGATTTTTCGCGCCGCTATTTACCCGACGTACCTGCTCCGGTTATTTTTGCGCCAGCAACGGCGCATTATTCGTGGCCTAAGGGCGCATCGCTTGTTGGGCTTGGTCGGGCCAGCGTGCTGCCTGTTCGTGTGGATCTTGATGGTCGGATGGACACGGTCGATTTGCGGCGCCACCTTGACCGTTGCCTTGCTGAGAAACGGCCCGTTCTTCAAGTTGTTGCAGTCATGGGAACAACTGAAGAAAGCGCGGTGGATCCACTCGCTGATATTGCTGATATTCGTGACGAATACCGGCAATTGGGACTTGAGTTCTCGCTTCATGCAGATGCGGCTTGGGGTGGCTACTTTGCATCCATGTTGCGCCCTTCCAAACTTGAGATTGATATCGCGTCTCGAGACCTCGAAGGCAGCGATGAGGAGGCGCGACTTATGTCGCGGCACCTAGGCGTTCAGGAAGGGCATCGCGGTGCGCAGGAGCGACCTGAATTAGACGATACATTTTTTGCCCACGACCTTGGGATGTCGCCCGGGATGATGATGGGAGGCTATGTAACCAAACAATATGAAGCCTTCGCGCGATGCGATACGATCACAGTCGATCCGCATAAGGCCGGTTTCATCCCCTATGCTGTGGGGTCACTCGTTTATCGAAATGGCGCGATGCGCGACGTTGTCGCCTTTACCGCCCCCGTTGTATTTCACGGCGGCACAGTTCCAAGCGTCGGCGTCTATGGAATTGAAGGTTCAAAACCAGGTGCAGTCGCCGCCGCTGTCTATCTTTCACATGCTGTCATTCCAGCTGATAGATCAGGCTATGGA
The DNA here is from genome assembly GCF_041205415.1 of Falsihalocynthiibacter sp. BN13B15. Taxonomy (NCBI): domain Bacteria; kingdom Pseudomonadati; phylum Pseudomonadota; class Alphaproteobacteria; order Rhodobacterales; family Roseobacteraceae; genus Falsihalocynthiibacter; species Falsihalocynthiibacter sp. BN13B15. The sequence goes on along the minus strand of NZ_JBGFCE010000015.1, from coordinate 15,355 downwards.
CGATTACTGGCAAAATGTATGTTCAATTCAAAGCGTTTCTATTGTGCGCTTTTGGCTGAATTCGCCTCGGATGACGATGTTACGCTGACGCCATTTCAAAGGCTTCCAGCAGAGCGCGATGGCGGCAACAGTTACGAGATTGCGCAACAATGCGACTATATTGCTCGGCAAATTGTCCCATTGAAAAATGATGCCCTAATTGAGAAGCTTTTCCACGACTCGGAGATGATGGAATTGTTCACCCGCCTCGGTTCGGATCAGACAATTTGCGCGTATACTATCAATTTCAAAACCGGCGAGGGTATCAACCGCGACCTTGGTTTGATGAACGAGCTAAATGCTGCGCTTTTCAACGAGTTGTCGGTGCAAGAGTTCGGGGGGGATAACGTTCCCAAAGCACCGCTGTTTGTGACATCCTCCCAGTTTGGACCAAGCACCTACGGGCAAGATTTCGTAGATCACTTTGCGACGCGTTGTGGCGTTGATCCGGTTCCCGGAATGGATGTCAAATTTCTGACGTCGACCCAGCAAAACCCCTTCATGACATCAACCGCTGACGGTGATCTCACTCCTATGCTTGCCAAGACCCTGAAGGACAAAGCCAAAAAATTAGCAGCAGATTTACGGCGCAAGTACGGCCTGTCGGACCCAGTCTAGCGCTTTCACCCCAAATATGCTCTGAAAGGATGCCGCACATGGATAATATGACTACAAAGAGGCCATCAAATTTCGTCACAAACCACCCTCATCAACATGCTTTGATTTTGGTTGGCGATAAGGACGTTTTTGGGGTTCATATGACCCAATATCATCACGAAGAGCACAAGTATCAGCTCGTTATCAAACTCGAACTGCCGCCCGAGGCCAAATCAACATACGATGAGGCGCGCGAGATGTATCCGCTTGATACATTTGTCCTTTGCAACGATGACGCGGATTCTGCCCAGTTTATGATCCCGGAGATTCCATCCGGCCGCCGCCCGACATTCAAGGCGAACATCTTTCAGGGGCTTCCAGCCTTCACAGACGAAGAAGAAGCAGACCCGCACTTTTTCCCATGGGACAAAAAACGCTTAAAACCAATTATCGCGGACATTGATGTGCGTGTTGAGCGCATTGTGACTTATCGCCCGTTTTCCCATCATCTTAAGCAACCCGACTATGCGACCTACCTACTCTGGGGAGAAGGGGATGAAGCACATATGACCAACTTGCAAACCGCATCGTTGAGCTCTGGCAAGTTTGAGGTGCCAATGTTTGGCCCAGACTATGATCACATTATGAGCTTGGCAGAAGCGCCGCTATGGTTGGACAAGCCGCTTCTTGAGGCGGGTATTGTGGTGTCGGCCCCTGATCTACGTCTTTGCGATCCAAAAACCGGAAATCGAACAATTCCTAAAGACGTGCCCTTTAAGGAAGGGGAGGCAATCTCGGTACTTTACCGCGGCATGGGGCCAGTTCGAAAAGTCAAAGCCGGACCTACATTCTTGGCTGCGACCGCAGTCTGTAACAGCCCAGGAGTGCTTGAAGAACCGTCGCTCATTATGAGTGCATCACCAAAGGATCCTAAAAAATGAGCACAATTCCACAGTTGGACGAATTCGCCCGTGAAGAAGGAAACGAAGAGCTTTGGCATCAAGTTTTTCAAATCGGACATCCGGTCCTAGCGAAAAAGCAAAGGCGCTATTCCATGTTGCCGGGCCGAACGCGATGCAAGATGTGTTACGCGCCATTGAACGGTTTTGGTGGCTGGATTACCAAACGAATGGGCCTAGAGGCATCGTCGCGAAATCCGCTATTCTGTAACGCATGCGATGGATTTTTGAAGGCGTTCCCGGGCGGTGCAGAGGTTGATCTGGCGATCATGTTCTGTGATTTGCGCGGCTCGGTCGAGATTTCCTCTCGCATGTCCCCCAAAGAATTTAAAGAATTGATCGTTTTTATGCGCGAAACAATCATTCCGGTTCTTTGGCGTTCAGAGGGATTTGTACTGCAGTTTCAAGGCGATTCAATAATTGGCGTTTGGCCTCCTGGTTTTAGCGGTGAGGATTATGTGAAGAAGGCAGTCGAAGGCGCTTTTAAAATGACCGAGACATTGAAGAATGCGACCTTTAAGGGCGAGAGCGTGCCCGTGGGGATCGCCTTGCACTCAGGACGCGCCTATCTGGGCACTGTTGCATCGGTTGGCAATGACCTGCAAGAAATTAGCGCGTTCGGCTATGATGTGAACGTTGCCGCACGACTTTCCGATGCCGCACAGGCTGGCGAGGTTTTGATCAGCGAAGCGGCGCTCAATGCGGCTGGCCGACAGAACGAAGCCGTTGACCTGCAAAGTTTCGATCTCAAGGGCGTTGAAATGACGGTTCAGGCAGGTCACCTGATAAAGCAATAAATTTGAGGGGACAGGTATTACAGATGTCTTGCCCGCGCCCTCATGAGACAGATGGAATTTTTATGTTGTCATTCAATTTTAGCTGGTTGTGTAGAGTTGTCTGATTTTCAATTAGGCGCGACGTAATAAGCATGGTGAGCGCCAACGCAAAGTCTGGGTGGTCTTCAAAAACCTTCATGACTGTCGTCCGGTTGATCCATGATGTTTCAACTTGCCCGACTGCGCTCACAGTTCCAGTGCGAAGTCCTTCGCCCGAAAATAGGCCGATTTCGCCGAATATCTCGCCTGTTTTGATCGTTTGCTCAACGCCTTCAACTCTGACTTCGCCGTCGATTATGACATAAAGTCGGTCCGCTAGATCGCCTTTGCTGAATATTTGGGACCCGGCCTCAAATTTCTCAAACGTCATGAACGGCATCAGTATGTTTATTTCGGGGGGATGGCTGAACGTACTGGCTATCCTGCGCCGTAGCATTAACTGCTGCTGTAGGCGCCAAATGTTTATCGGAAATAGTAATCCGTGCAAAACAAGAATGGGGGTCAACCCTGCGACTCCAGCATAGATTATAAAAAGGACGTTTGAAGCTGCGGCAATCAACCGAAGTGATAGGAGGGTCTGCATACAGAATGTCAAGAATACTAGCGCCGAGGCCGCAAAACCGATGAGTTCGACAGTTTGAAATGACATCGTTCGATACTCACATTAGGATTGGGGAACTCTTTTCAGTGGCAGTTATGCAACTAAGAAACTGCTTGGTCGGAATATTCCGATTTAATGGGCAATTTGCGGGCGGAATTTAGTAAACGCTGCGTAATGGTCCGCATGACCGCCATGCCAAAGCGCGGGTCTTCGAACTGCAACCGCATAAGCTGCTTTTCAGTTAAAGCGTAAACCTCAGCTTGTTCGATACAGCTTGCAGTTGCGGTTCGTGTGGCTGCATCCGTGAAGAATGCTATCTCTCCGAAAATATCACCTGCCACCATTTCTACTCCTAACTCCACAATGGAAATCCTCCCCGTTTCAATGAAGTAGAGGTAATCGGTTCCATCACCTTTCCTGAACACAGTCTCCCCTTTGGTAAAGTGCAGCTGCTTTCCATATGCCTTAATAACAGAGAAATCGAACTGGCTCTTTTCGCTTTTGTAGTTCACCTTCACACGTAACGAAAGAACCTGCCAGAACCGATAAATATTGATCGGAAGCAAGATCAACTCCATTGCCAAAAGTGGCCATAGCTGAAGCGAAAATGAATACAGCGCGAAGCAAATTGATGAGGAAATCGCCAGTATGCGTAGCGGCAACATTGTACCGACAGAGTAACTAGCCACAGTAAGAAACGATGCCAACCAACCGACTGCTTCTATCCAGTTCAGATGTGCGAATTGATCCATAGTTTCCTTTCTGCACAGTTGGGCGAGACCAGTCCTCTGCTTTTTTTTCAGGCTTGAACTATGAGGGTTAAAGGGATTGAAGATAAAGGGAAAAGCGCCAACTATACTGAAATTTCGTATTCAGAAAGTTCATCCCGCGAGGTTTTTTGAGTGTTTGCATTGAGATATGCCTTTCATCTGGCTAATGATGTAATGAAAAATCAACAGTTGCGGATGTATAATGGAAGACTTGCTCTTAACTGACTATCTGGTCTTTGCAGCGGCTGGAATGTTCGTCTTTGGATATTTGGTCATCAATCAGGTGGTCTTGCGGACGATGCTACTTATCGGAACTGTCCTCTACATTTGGTATTATGCAATCGTCGATAGCACGCCGCTTTGGCCTGCAATCTGGGCAAGTGTCGCGACAGGGACTGCAAATACTTTGGGGCTGCTGGGTTTGATGTACAGACGCTCTGCTAGGGCAATCCCCAAGGAATTCCGAGACATTTATCTCCACTTCAACAATCTGCCCCCTGGAGATTTCAGAAAACTGATGCGTGCGACAAGCCGGGTCGTTAGGCCGGCTGGATTCAAGCTAACCACTGCTGGCACAAAGGTCGCCACGCTTTACTACATCCTTGATGGTGAGGCTCATATCGAAAAAAGAAACGGAAGTTTTTCGATTCCGCAAAACTCATTCATCGGGGAAGTTTCTTTTTTGACAGGAAACTCGGCCTCGGGCACTGCAGTATTGTCCCGAGAGAGCACTGTGCTGGAGTGGAATGTGAATGTACTGAAGCGCCATGCCGCGCGTGATCCACGTTTCAGGCTTGCGCTAGATGCATTGATTTCTTTGGATCTTGCAAGAAAAGTATCACAATCGGTGCTGTCTGACAAATTCGAACTCGTCTCAGCTAGGCCAGTGTGACTGCCCTTTATGCCGCGCAAAGACCGCGCCACTCAGCCAGAGCAGCAGTGCGGTTGTTCTTGAAATGATCTCTTTGGGAAAGGCTGCGCTCCTGATTGAAATGGTTGAAAACGGTGGTGTCAGACTTAATCGAACTCGTCTCAGCTAGGCCAGTACCCCTGCCCTTTTATGCCGCACAAAGGCCGCGCCACTCGGCGAGTGCGGCAGTGCGGTTGGCCTTGAAGTGATCGCGTTGGGAGAGGCTTCGGTCTTGATTGAAATGGTTGTGAATGGAAGCGTGGACAGCAACGAATTTCTGCAAGGTTCGCATGCGCCTGAAGCGGATCATTGCCCGTTCTCTTCGTCGGAATGGCTGATGTGAATTCTCGGCACGATTGTTGAGCCAGCGGCCAGTTTCCTGTTTGTCGGCGCTGCCGATGACCTTCATCGCCGCACCGTAGGGTCGCAGTTTGTCGGTCACGAAGATATGCGGGTTCCCATGCCGTTTCATCGTTTTCCTGAGGAATTTCAATGCAGCTTTGCGATCGCGGCGCTTTGTAACGAAGCTTTCGAGAACTTCCCCTTCGTGATCGACCGCGCGCCAAAGGTAGTGCTGCTCCCCATTTATTTTCACGAACACTTCATCCATGTGCCATTGCCAATGTGTCCCCGAACGCATTCGGTCCACCCGTCTCCTACGGATTTCCGCAGCAAACACTGGGCCAAAGCGGTTCCACCAGAAACGGACTGACTCGTGGCTGATGGCGATGCCGTGCTCATGCAACAAATCCTCCACATTCCGGAGTGACAGAGGGTACCGAACGTAAAGCATCACTGCCAGGCGGATGATCTGCGGGCTCGTCTTGAAGTACTTGAATGGGTCGCGTTTTGTCATCCTGCGACGCTAGGCGTTCACCCTGCCCGCCTCAACCGGTTTTCTTCTGACAGTGCCGCTTTGCTGGCTCGATCTGCCTCCGTCCCGGAGGACGTCGAACCTACCCCTTGTCTCTCGGGCAGGTATTCAAAATCTCAATCTCTCAGCTGGCACCCTCCATTCCAAGCTCAAACGTGGTTTCGTTTCGCCAGAGGCAATGTAGGATGACGGCAATTTTCCGAGAGGCGGCTACGGCTGCTTTCTTATGCCCTTTACGCTCGGCTAACTTTGTTGCCCATTCTTTCAAACGAGATGGCTTTCTGGGGTGGTGTCAGACGAATTCGAACTCGTCTCAGCTAGGCCAGTGAGACTGCCCTTTATGCCGCGCAAAGACCGCGCCACTCAGCCAGAGCAGCAGTGCGGTTCATCTTGAAATGACCTCTTTGGGAAAGGCTGCGCTCCTGATTGAAGTGGTTGAAAACGGATGCATGGACGGAAACAAATTTCTGCAAGGTTCGCATGCGCCTAAAGCGGATCATGGCACTCTCTCGTCGTCGAAACGGCAAGTGCGAATTTTCAGCGCGATTGTTTTTCCAACGACCCGTTTCCTGTTTCGCCACGTTACCAACTACCTTCATCGCGGCGCCGTATGAGCGAAGTTTGTCGGTAACTAATACCTCGGCTTTACCATGACGTTTCATTGTTTTCTTAAGAAATTTCAATGCGGCCTTGCGATCCCGGCGCTTCTTAACGTAGGATTCCAACACTTCACCCTCGTGATCCACGACACGCCATAGATAGTGCAGTTCGCCGTTTATCTTCACAAAAACTTCGTCAAGGTGCCATTGCCAATTCGAGTAACATCGTATCCGACTAACCCGCGTTCTACGGATCTCAGCTGCAAACATTGGGCCAAATCGGTTCCACCAGAAACGGACGGTTTCGTGGCTGACATCGATGCCTCGTTCATGCAGAAGATCTTCAACATTCCTAAGCGACAATGGGAACCGAACGTAGAGCATCACTGCAAGACGGATGATTTCAGGACTCGTTTTGAAGTAGCGGAAAGGGGAGCGTTTTGTCATGGGCGAACGCTAGTTGCTTGCCCTGCCAGCCTCAAGAGAATTTCCTCTGACAGTGCCTCACAGGCGGCAACCACACAAGTACGAAACCTGTATAGAAAAAATATCGCAACCTAACTTGAGTTCACACTTCCAGAAACAGACCTATTATTCGCACGCCACATGGCGACCAACGCGAGCGTCGCCATCAAAAGCAGTAAACCGGACACGGGGCGCTGGAAAAAGATAAGCGGGTCGTCATGAGAAATAATAAGCGACCGACGCAAATTCTGTTCGGCCAATGTCCCAAGCACGATCCCTAGGAGCATCGGCGACAGGGGGACGCGCACTTTTTCAAGCAGGTAGCCGATAACGCCTATCGCCAAAGTTAGCCACATATCGAAGAGGCTATAGCGCACTGAGTATGCACCAAACATGCATAGGAACAGGATAGCCGGAACCATAATTCTTTGATCGATACGGATCAAGCGGGCAAACATGCCAGCCAACGACAACCCAACGATCAACAGGATGGCTTGTGTCACAATAACCCCCGCAAAGATTGAATTAACCAGCACCAAATTGTCCGCAAAAAAGACGGGGCCTGGCTCAAATCCATGGATTGTCAAGGCGCCCAAAAGCACCGCCGTCACTGCGTCACCAGGCACACCTAACGACAACATCGGGATCAATGCGCCCGCTGTTGCCGCGTTATTCGCGGCCTCCGGAGCCGCAACGCCCTGTAAATCACCCTTGCCGAATGTTGATGGATCTGGTGCAGAGCGGCGCGCTTCAGCATAGGCGGCAAAGGCGGCAATATCACAACCCGCCCCAGGGACTGCGCCCACAAAAACCCCGATAACCGCGGATTTTACCATGGTCCATCGTGTCACAATAAGGTCTGCAAGGCGCGGAAAGAGATGCCCGGCTGTGATATCTTCGGGGAATACGAGTAAACGTTCGGCACGAGCGAGGACTTGTGCCACGCCAAACAGACCAATCAGGACGGGGATCAACTCGACCCCGCCCAAGAGCTCGCGCGATCCAAACGTAAAACGCGCCTGCGCGGAAATTGGATCAAACCCGATGGTCGTGACCAAGACCCCAGCGGCAGCGGCCAAAGCACCACGCAGGAGGTTTTTGCCAGCAACAGCAACGATCATCGTCAAGCCAAAAAGTGTAAGTGCGAAGAATTCTGGTGGCCCGAATGCAAGGCCGGCACGTGCTAGCAGCGGTGCCAAAGCCGTCATGATCAGGGCTCCGACCGTTCCCCCGACAAACGACGCCACAGTCGCGAGCCCGATGGCACGCCTCGCCTCGCCGCGTTCGGCCATGGGGAAACCATCGATCATGGTCGCGGCTGCGGCAGGTGTGCCTGGCGTGCGCAGCAATATTGCCGAGAGCGAACCCCCGTAAATGCCACCGCAAAAAACACCCACTAGCATCAAGATGCCCTGCAACGGGTCGTGCCCAAAGGTAAAGGGCAGCAACAGTGCGCACCCCGTCGTTGCGGTCAATCCCGGCAAAGCGCCAACAAATACACCGGCGACAACACCTGCAAATATAAACAGCAGCACACTGGGGTCGGCATAAAGGGCGGCGAAACCCGCAAAAATTTGTAAGTCCAAAACTAATAACCTCCAAATGGGCCCATGGGGGGCGAAACGAAGGCCAGTTTGGCCAAAAGTATATAGGCAATGAACGACAGCCCTATCGACGTGCCCGCCATGACAGGCAAATTGCGCATGCCGAGGATGGCCATGATGCCTGCGACCCACACGGGTGTAACGATGGGATACCCAAGGACGGGCATTAGCGCCAAAAACGCAACCGTTGACGCCAGTACAGCCCATGGCCGCATTGGCGACGCTTCAAGGTCCGCAGGCTCGCTTGGCAGGGGCCTAAACAACGCTAATATCGAAAGGGTTGCGACAAGGCCGCCAGAGATTATCGGCACCAGATTTCCGCCATGTCCGGTCCCGTCACCATATGCGCGAGATAGGTGGTGTCAGACGAATTCGAACTCGTCTCAGCTAAGCCAGTAGCCCTGCCCTTTATGCTGCGCAAAGACCGCGCCACTCAGCCAGAGCAGCGGTGCGGTTCATCTTGAAATGATCTCTTTGGGAGAGGCATCGGTCCTGGTTAAAATGGTTGTGGATGGAAGCGTGGACAGCAACGAATTTCTGCAAGGTTCGCATGCGCCTGAAGCGGATCATTGCCCGCTCCCGTCGTCGAAACGGCAAGTGCGAGTTCTCGGCGCGATTGTTTTTCCAACGACCCGTTTCCTGTTTCGCCGCGTTACCAATTACCTTCATCGCGGCGCCATATGAGCGAAGTTTGTCAGTAACTAGCACCTCGGCTCTGCCATGACGTTTCATGGTTTTCTTGAGGAATTTCAACGCGGCCTTATGATCCCGACGCTTGGTGACATAGCTTTCCAGCACTTCTCCTTCATGGTCAACAGCCCGCCATAGATAGTGCAGTTCGCCGTTTATCTTCACAAAAACCTCATCGAGGTGCCACTGCCAATTCGAGTAACATCGCATCCGGCTGACCCCCTTTCTACGGATCTCAGCTGCAAACATTGGGCCAAATCGGTTCCACCAGAAACGGATGGTTTCGTGGCTGACATCGATGCCTCGTTCATGCAAAAGATCTTCCACATTTCGAAGCGAAAGTGGAAATCGAACGTAGAGCATCACTGCTAGACGGATGATTTCAGGACTCGTTTTGAAGTAGCGAAAAGGGGAGGGTTTTGTCATGGACGAACGCTAGTCGCTGGTCCTGCCCGCCCCAAGCGATTTTCCTCTGACAGTGCCCGGAATGGGGCTTGGTTCGTGGAAACCATCAGGGCCAGCGGTCAAATGTGCCGCGCTAACAGGCCGGACACAAGACTGCATCTGAAAATGTATCAATCACCTAAAAGGGCTTGCAAAGCAGGAGCCAATGGTATGGACCCCGCTACCCTCATACGGTGATCTTATGAAGGTCAATTGAAGCGAAGGAGGAATACCATGGAGATCGTCCGAATTGGTTTGGATTTAGCGAAGAGCGTTTTTGAAGTGTGCGGCGTTGATATGCGAGATCACGTTGTTTTGAGAAAGACCCTGCGGCGCGATGCGGTTCCGCAGTTTTTTGCGGAATTGCCGCCTTGTCTAATCGGCATGGAAGCCTGCAGTAGCTCGCATTATTGGGCGAAGGTGCTCACTGAGCTTGGTCATCAGGTTCGGTTGATCGCCCCGCAGTTTGTGACGCCGTATGTGAAGTCGAACAAGAATGATAGGAACGACGCTGAGGCAATCTGTGAGGCAATTAGTCGACCATCAATGCGCTTTGTGCCGCCGAAATCTTCTGAACAACTTGAGATACAGGCGGTCCACCGTATTCGCCAACGTTTGGTGTCTAGCCGCACCCGGCTTGTGAACCAGATACGCGGCCTGCTGGCGGAACATGGCGTTGTCATTGGCCGAGACATCTCGCGACTTCGCCGAGCGTTAACGCAAATCGTGGAGGGAGCGGATCGCGATCTTGGCGATTTGATCCAGGAATTGGCGTCTGACATTCATCAGGAATTAGCCGCTCTCGACGAACGCATCTCTTCCTACGACCGCAGGATCCGGAACCTTTTCCGAACAAACGAGATGTGTCAGCGCATCGGGAAGATCGAGGGTATTGGCCCGATCACCGCCACAGCGCTGGTCGCGGCCGTCGGAGACCAGTCCTGCTTTAAGAATGGGCGCCAGTTTGCGGCATGGCTGGGGCTGGTTCCCAAACAAAGATCAAGTGGGGGGAAGTCTCGATTGTTTGGGATCAGCAAGCGCGGTGATCGGTACTTGCGTACACTTTTGATCCACGGAGCCCGAGCTGTTCTTGGCAAAGCTGGCGGAAAACAGGATGCGAGAAGCGTCTGGATCAACCGGATGCGTGAGCGGCGACACCCAAATGTAGTTGCAGTGGCCCTTGCCAACAAAAATGCCCGAATTGTGTGGTCTATCTTGTCCAAGAACGAGGACTACCGCGGACCCGAAACGCCACAAGCCGCCTGAGAAAAGCTCAGAACAAAACGAATAAAGGAGGACACTCCCGACAGAATTGCAGCAACTTGGCAAGGGATGGTGAGACGACACGTTCCGAATCTTCTTAAACCTGATGTGTGGACCGGCAAGGCGAAAGCCGATGCCTTGGAGCCAATGAGGAAGAAGCGAGCGGAAATCCATCGGGGCTCGCGGCGACGATACTTCGGGCCGCATTCAGAAGCCGGATATACGTCAGCAACCGTGAAACCTATCCAGCTCTAACTAAGGCGTTGCAAAAAGGCGGGGTCCATATACATCCACACAGGACAAAACGGACGTCTGCGGTTAGGGTTTCAAACCGCTACTTTCAAAAGTATTGGCTTAATTCCAAAATCCGCTACCAGTTGTCCCAAGTGAAGTTTCACGTACGCACTGCTAGATCAGATTCCCCAATAGATTCGCTCAATTGATCGGTTGCAAAGTCCAAAAAGGCCCGCACTTTTGGAGCGACGATTTTGCTCTGGGGATAAACAAGATGGATAGGTTCTGCAGGAGGCATGAATTCTATGAGCAGTGGCACAAGTTGGCCTGAGCGCAACTGTTCAGCAACCATATACGATAACGCCATAATAATTCCCTCTCCGGCTTCTGCCGCTGCCAGACCCGTTGCAGCGTCATTCACTTCCAATCGGGGACTTAGGTGAACATGCCCCCGTGTTTTGCCGTGTTTATAGTGCCAGTCATGGCTGGACATGATCCCAGTGAACCCGATGATGGAATGCAGTTTCAAATCAGATGGGTCGCTGGGAGTGCCTCTGCGATTCAGATATTCAGGGCTGGCAACGAAACACCGTCGAACCATTCCCAAACGCTTTGCCATGAGACTGGAGTCTGGCAAATCGCCAATTCTGATCGCGACATCAATCCCCTCTTCGACAAGGTTAGTCACGCGGTCGACCGCGATCAAAGACACTGAAAGCCTCGGATGGGAGGCCAGAAAGGCACGAACGACAGGGGCTGCGATCATCCGACTGAATGTCATCGAGGCAGATACAGTCAAATGACCCTGCGCGACACCCGCTTCGCCAACCGCCATTTTTTCTGCGGCCTCAATCTCGGACAAGAGCTGACGCGTTGCAATGAGGAAGCGAGTGCCCGCGTCGGTAAGCGTCAATTGGCGTGTCGACCGTGTCAGCAACTGAACACCCAACCTTTCTTCTAGCGCATTCATCGTGCGCGTGATGGCAGGTGGCGACATACGAAGCCGGTCGGCCGCTTGCACGAAACTACCACTATCGTTGATTGCGGCAAAAACTTCCATTTGAAGGACACGATCCATTTATTCCTCTTTTTGCAATAATGAATTTACAATTATCAGAATTATTCCAGATATCAAGAAGCGCTATCTGTTGTTCAGACGCCGCTGGAACCCTTCCTGTTGGCGGCCTAGACCAGAGGACACAGATATGAAACTAAATACAATCAAGCCGAGCTTACTGTCCGGCCTCATCACTTTGGCGCTGTCAGTGCCATTCGTTACCACGACCTCAGCAGAAGAAACGTCCGCGTTCAATGACGCTGGCAATACTGCCGTTCGTCACAACACTGTGACCATTGACGGGCAGGACATTTTTTATCGGGAAGCCGGGAATGCGGATGCGCCTGTCTTGCTCTTGTTGCATGGTTTTCCGACGTCGTCCCAACAGTATCGTGATCTCATTCCCGAATTGGCAGACAACTACCGCGTGATCGCGCCCGACTATCCTGGGTTCGGTCGCAGCTCTATGCCTGATCCGAGTGAGTTTGAGTACAGTTTTGCCAAATATGCGGACCTGATGGACGGGTTTACAGACGCTTTGGATCTCACATCCTACAGCATGTACTTAATGGATTATGGTGCACCTGTCGGGTATCGTCTGGCGTTGCGCGAGCCCAACGCTATCGAAGCAATGATCATTCAAAATGGCAACGCTTACGAAGAAGGTTTGCTTGGATTCTGGGACGTATTTCGAACTTACTGGAATGATGCCTCTGATGAAAACCGTGAACCCTTGAGAGGGTTCCTAAATGTTGGCGCGACAGAATGGCAATACACGCACGGTGTGCCCGAAACCCATCTCAATCGCGTTAGCCCTGATGCTTGGATGCTTGATCAAGCGTATCTTGATCGCCCGGGAAATCAGGAAATCCAGCTGGACCTGTTTTACGATTACCGCACGAATGTCGACCTGTATCCCGACTTTCAGGAATTCTTCCGGACATTCCAACCGCCGACGTTGATTGTTTGGGGTGAAAACGACCAAATCTTTCCGACCGAAGGCGCGACACCTTACCTGCGCGACTTGCCTGATGCAGAACTTCATCTGATTGACGCGGGCCACTTCATTCTTGAATCCCATGGGCCAGAAGTTGCCGCAGCGATCCGAACCTTCCTGTCCGAAAATCTGTCCAACTAAACAATCGCGGTGCAGGTTCTGTTGCCTGCGCCGCCTGTCCTGCACACCGGAGGTCAACATGTCCAAACGCCCACCTTTGCCCCCATTTACAAAAGAAACCGCGATCCAGAAAATTCGTCTTGCCGAGGATGCATGGAATTCCGGAGACCCTGAAAAAGTATCACTTGCTTACACAATCGATAGCACATGGCAAAATCGCGTAGCCTTTCCGAAAGGTCGCCGCGAAATCCAAAGCTTTCTGACCGAAAAATGGTCGCGAGAACATCAATACCGTCTGATCAAAGAGCTTTGGGCCTTTACCGATAACCGAATTTCCGTTCGTTTTGCTTATGAATGGCAAGGAAATGATGGCGCGTGGTTTCGGTCTTTCGGAAACGAAAACTGGGAGTTTGATGCCAACGGGTTAATGCAAACTCGCTTCGCCAGTATCAATGATCTGCCAATTGCAGAAAGTGCGCGAAAATTCTTGTGGCCGCAAGGCGCTCGCCCAATCGGTCATCCCGGGTTGTCAGACCTCGGCCTGTAGAAGCCTCAAATTGAAAGGATCCACAAAATGGGACATAAATTCGCCGAACTCGCTTTCACGAAGACTGTGAAAAACTTCCAGTCCGAGCAAGGATCACGTCCGTCGTACGCCCGAATGGAAGTCGGTGACGACTACAACGATGTTCTTGGGCCAAACGAGGCCCAGTTTATTGCCACCCGCGACAGCTTTTACATGGCAACCGTCAGCGAAACGGGCTGGCCATATGTGCAACACCGCGGTGGTCCAACTGGTTTCGTGAAGATCATTGACGGCAAGACTCTGGGGTTTGCTGACTTTAGAGGCAACCGGCAATATGTGAGCGCCGGGAACCTCCGGCAAAACGACCGCGTGTCTTTGTTTTTTATGGACTACCCGAACAAAACCCGCCTCAAACTGTTGGGCAGAGTTCGCACACTCGAGGCTTCTGAGCGGGGCACCCTGCAAAAACTATCGCTGGACGATAGGCATCAGGCGAGAACGGAACGTGGTTTTTTGATTTCGCTCGAAGCATTTGATTGGAACTGCCCTCAGTATATAACCCCCCGCTTTACGCAGGCCGAGGTGGAAAAACACATCATGTCACTTCAATCCACAATTGCGGAACTTGAGGGTAAACTTGCGGCTCAAAGCCCGTAGGATTGAAGGCTACTGAATTCTAATTTCTCAGAGAAAGATGCTACTTTGCAAGCGTTCAGGTGGTGGTGTCAGACCAATTCGAACCAGTCTCAGTATGACCCTGATTGCCGGAACTTATGCTGAACAGAGTTGGCGCCACTCGGCAAGAGCGGCGGCACAGTTGAGCTTGAAATTATCTCTGCTGTAGAAAGCCCGCTGCTGGTTGAAATGGTTGTAGACGGAGGCATGAACGGTGACGAATTTCTACAAACTTCGCATGCTGCGGAACCGCTGCATGGCTCGTTCTCGTCGTCGAAATGGCAGGTGCGAGTTCTCCGCCTGATTGTTCATCCAGCGGCCAGTTTCCCGCTTGTCGGCATTGCCGATATCTTTCATCGCAGCGCCGTAGGATCGGAGTTTGTCTGTCACCAAGACATGGGGACGTCCGTGGCGCTTCATTGTTTTCTTAAGAAATTTCAATGCCGCTTTGCGATCTCAGCGCTTTGTGACGAAGGATTCCGGCACTTCACCCTCGTGATCAACCGCCCTACAAAGATAGTGCTGCTCGTCGTTGATCTTTACGAAAACCTCGTCCAAATGCCATCGCCAGTTTGAATACGACCGCATCTGTTGGACACGTTTCCGGCGGATTTCAGCGGCGAACATCGGGCCAAATCTATTCCACCAGTACCGAACCGTTTCGTGGCTGATGTCGATGCCGCGCTCGTGCAGCAGGTCCCCGACGTTTCGGAGAGATAGTGGAAAGCGAACATACATCATCACCGCCAGGCGAATGATCTCCGGGCTGCTGTGAAAGCACTTAAAGGGATCACTTTTGGTCATGAGCAGAGGCTGCAAAACCGCCCTGCCCGTCTCAAGCCAATTCTCTCTGACAACACCTTGCATCCGACTGACCCGCCGTCTACGGATCTCAGCTGCAAACATTGGGCCAAATCGGTTCCACCAAAACCGAACCGTTTCGTGGCTCACGTCGATCCCTCGTTCTTGGTGTTAATCTTCCACGTTTCGAAGTGAGAGTGGGAATCTGACGTACAACATCACCGCAAGACGGATGATTTCAGGAGACGTCTTGAAATAGCGAAAAGGAGCGCGTTTTTTCATGACACAACGTTA
>NZ_JBGFCE010000014.1:0-113598 GCF_041205415.1 Falsihalocynthiibacter sp. BN13B15 | reverse complement strand
GATAAGCGTACGCCGGACATCGCATACTTCGGACAACTAGAAACACGAAACGCGGCATGAACATAAACCAGGTGCATCTTAGCAAAGCCGTAAACCTGTCCTAAAAAGCAGGACCACTTCACATAACCATCGACGATTCACCATAGAACGGTGCAGCAAAAAGCTCGCCGTCTACGGTCAAACCACCGGCAATCGCTGGCAGAATGTCGTCTTTGTCCCAAGACTCTGGCAGGTCATTCAAGGATGTTAGCCAGCCTTGTTTGCCCCAGATTGGAACTTCATATGTACCGATGGTCATAACGTCATATTGGCCACCTTTAGTGGCAATATCTGTCGTCACACGTTGACGAAGAATGTTCTCCTCCAGTGTGACCCATTCCAATTTGATGTCCGGATTTGCCGTTGTAAAATCGCCAGCAAGTTCCTGCATGCGCACCATGTCACCGTTGTTCACGGTCGCAATTGTCAGTGTTGTTTCTTGAGCAAACGACATCGTCGCTGCTGCACTCAAGGCTGTTGCCCCAAGTAATTTGGTTACAGTATTTTTCATTGGATCCTCCCACAGATCAGTTTTGGGCATATGCCCATGCTGTGGGCAAATGTTACTCTTGGGTAAATTTCGAGTCAACTGTTTTGTAGAGCGGAGAGCGATTCCGTTCTAAGCGCTTAATAAGAGAGGAGTATTTTTGCCGTGGCTTCGTCAGTTGTCAGACGGTTTACCAAAGACCCCACCAAGGCGGCCTGAATCGCGCGCACTTTTGCGGGACCTGCGGCCACAGCAGTAACAGGAGCGGGGCCCGCTTTTTTAAGGGGAGCTGATGACACGCGGGCATTATAGGCACAATCCAAAACAACCCCTTGGTTGTCATAAATGATACTCGTGATCTCGCCCGCGGCCCCCGCGTCTTGAAGTTCGGTGGCCTCGTCCTTGGTCATAAATCCGTCCAAAACCAAGGGCGCCGTCAAGTTGATTTGCCCGACCCCGACAAAGGTGGCGTCCGCAATATCACACAAATGCAGCGTGTTGCGCACCGCCTCCATGCTTTGCATCAATTTGAGTTCTTCGGCGTCATGCGCCAAAAGCGGCAGCGCCATTGGATAGTGCGCCGATCCGGTTTTCTCGGCCATCCGTGTCACCGCGTTATATTGCGTGGCCGATCCGTCCGTCATCATATTCCCAAGCCGCGAAACGATCGTATGTTGCGGGGTTGTGAGTGTCGGAAGCTGCTCAATACAGGCCCGCAACGCCCGCCCCGTTCCAAGCGCAATAATCTGGGGCGCTTCCGACCGAAGGTATTTCTCCATATCAGCGGCCACCGAAATGGCCAAACCGCTCAACAATTCTGGCGCGGATTTATCCGACGGCACAACGTTACACGCCACAAGACCGTATTTTTCCTTCACCGCCAGCGCCAATTCCATGCACACGGCAATTGGATGATCGATGCGGATTTTCACAAGATGCTCCGAAACAGACAGCGAAATCAGGCGCTGAACCGTTTGCCGTGAGACCCCGAGTTCGCGCGCAATTTCGTCCTGCGTCTTGCTGGCCACGTAATAAAGCCACCCCGCGCGCGCCGCCTCATCGAGCTTAATCTCTGCCTTCGAGGTTTTCTTTAGGGATCTCATCTTGCGCTTCCTTTTAACAAACTGGGTCTCAACTCCACCAATTTGGACCATTTGTCAAAAACATCTACGTTTTCAACAACCGCAGGAAGTCTGCCCGCAAAATGCGCCCCCCCAAGGAATCGAACCACATCCATTTGCGCCGCAAGCCCCGCCGCAACCCCGGGCAAGCTGTCTTCAATCACAAGACACCGCGCGGGATCGACCCCCATTTTGTTGGCAGCATGTAAAAACAAATCCGGCGCAGGTTTTCCATTTTTCACCTCTGAAGCGGTAAAAACCACCCCGTCGAAATGGCCCGACAGGCCCACAACCTCCAGCGATCGGGCAACCCGTTTCGGGCTGCTGCTCGTCGCCACACAAAAGGGCACCTTAAGCGCGGCAAGGATTTCCAAAACCCCCTCGGTGGTTTTCAAATTCAACTCGAACCCCGCCAAGAGGCGCGACGTATATCGGGCTTCAAAATCCTGCGGCACAACAACCCCAAAACCCGCGTCAATTGCCTTCACAACGGTAGAAAAACTGCGCCCCAGAAAATGCCTTCGAAAGTAGGGAAAATCGATCACGATCCCCTCTTCCTTAAGGACAGCAGTCAGAACATTTGCACTCAGCGCTTCGCTATCAATCAAAACTCCGTCACAATCAAAAATGACAAGGTCAATGGGGCGAGTGGTATCAGTGGATTGAAAACTCATCATTTTTTCCCAAACATGCGCTGTTTTTCACCCCTAGATGAGCCGCATTGCACACCAACTGTCAAGGCGTCCTGCTTTTTCGGCAGAGCAACTTTACTCTTGGCGTTGGCGAGTTGTCCCCGCAGGGACACCCCCTTAATGCCCGTCCAAAACCTTTAGAAACGCAGCGATTGCAGCCTCTAATTTGTGCCGCTCCAGTGCCGAGAAATCACGCGCCGCCAGCACCTCAAGACGCCCGTCCGCCGCGGTGCATTTCACCACACCAGAGGCATGCGGAACACGGAATGTAGTGCGCGCGCCCCCTGCCCTCACCGGCCGTTTTTTGGGGTTTGGCGTCACCGATTCCGAGGCCTCTTTCAACAAGATCAACTCTTTCTCGACGCTGCGATCAGGCTCCGATGACAAGGCAATCCGCAGATTCGCCACCACACCAGGCGTACGCTCAATCTGCTTTAAAAGCGCCAAACCCAGTGCCCGTGGAATAGATTCTGGGTACTTCAAATCCGCGCCAATACGATCAAGCAAAACCGCGAAACTGCGGATATAAGCCCGCTTTTGACGACCTGCAGAGCCGTAAAGCGCCACGACGGCGGCCTCAACATCCTGCACAGACGTCGCCGGATCGGCAGCATAGTTACGGGCCAGCGCGGCCATCTCCGCAAAAGAAATATCGCGGCGCACAAGGTTTTCATCGACCATGCGACGGTACAGGTTTTCCAACGCTTCCCCGCGTGCGATCAAACCCGCAGGGATTTTACCATAGGCCTCCGCATCGCCGGTTTCCGCCAGTAATTCGCGATAGGCTGACAAGCGCCGAAAGCCTTGAATCAGTTGATACCCCTCGTCGGTTTGCTCAATCTGAATGGGATTGGACAGGCCGATAGCACGAATCGACGCCTTGAGTTCGTCAAGCTCAGGGTCGCGCCCCGCGCCACGGTCCCGCGAAAGTTTTTCCACACGCACTTGATCCAGCGGAATTAAATCGACGATCAGCCCCTGCTCTTTCATCCGCACATGCTCTTTAGCAAGGGCGAAGTTTTCCTCGCGAATGGCCTGTTCGGCGGCATGTCGTCCCCGCAACGCCTCGGCATTTTCGGCAATCGCGGAGGCCATCGGACCACGTCGCAGCGATTCGGTTGGCGCCTCTTGTGGCGTGACTTCGGCCTCTTCTTCCGCCGGAAAATCGATGTCAAAAATACGTCGCTTGCTCATTTTTCATCCTCCATTGATTTCCAAACCTCAACGACATGGCCCTGAAATTCTTCATAAGCCCGATCAAACGACGCCCTTGCGCGGCGCCACGTGTCGCGGGTCATGTCACGATAATCCATCTCGTAAACCGACGACAGGAAGCGGCCAGATTGCTCCACCGCGCGGGTCATCTCGATGGGATGTTCAGTTACTCTATCGCCAAAAACCTTGCCAAATGCCGACCGCATCGCGCGGTGCAATTCGTTGTTCGGCTCATAGCGCGTCAGAAGGAACCGCACGTCGTGAAACGCCTTGGGAAGGCGCACTGTCCCCGCGGGGACAAAGCTGGAAAACTGCGCCAAATCCTCCAAGGCTTCGGCAAGCTGACCGATAAAGGAGGTGGTCGAATCATACTCCCAGTAACCAGGACCCGACGGGATATAGAGCATGTCCGCCGCGAAAACCGCGTTCATCGATTGATAGCCAATTGCGGGGGGGCAATCGAAAATAATCAGGTCGTAGGCGTCGTCGGGGATCTGATCAAGGTAGCGCGACACGGCGGCGAAAAACGACCATTCGGGATTGAGGTGACGATACTGCGCCGAGGCAAACTCCACGAAGGCGGCGTTGGCGCAACTCGGCACGATATCGATGGTCGGCCAAGAGGTGGGCTTAATGAAGTCATTGACCCGCAATTCAGCCAACCCCATGCCAGTGATCGACGCGGGCAGTTGGCGCTGGGGCAGGGAGGTGCCCGATTCGGCCCCCGTCGCGGCGGCATTCATCCGTTCGGTTTCGCGCACCAAATCCCGCGCCATGATACCCCAAACGGTGTATTCTTCGGTGACATCCGACAGGCCCATCGAGTGGGAAAGGGTCGCTTGTGGGTCGAAATCCACGCACAAAACCCGATAGCCATCTAGGGCGGCAGCATGAGCTAAATGGAGGGCGACCGTCGATTTCCCTGCGCCGCCTTTAAAGTTGGCAATCGCTGCGCGGACCGCGCGTTGCCCCGCGGGGCGATGCGGCATCAAGGATTTTCGGTTCACCTTGAGACGGCGGCGCAACTCGTTAATTTCGTCGAGCGAGTACCAATGTTGCCGCCCGTCACCCTCGACAACGCCCTGGGGTAGGGTAGGGTCCGCCGCGAGACGGCCACGCAATGTGGATTGATTGACCTTAAAGATCAGCTCGCCAACTTCCCAACTCGAAAACCGCCGCAGGGTCTTTTCCATCTCGGGCGAGTAGGTCTGTTGACGAATGAACCCCTGCATCTTGAGGGACTGGGCCTGTAGGCGCGCAAGCTCTTCGTGGCTGTACATATAACCTCCTGTCCCCGCGGGGACGCTAATTCAGCGTTTCACCCGATTTAGCGCCATTTAGAAGAAAATGCAAAAACCAAGTTTGCAAAAAGCCAAAAAAGTGCAAATATCGCAAAAGAGCGTCCTGATGCACGGAATAACGGGAAAGAGCGGTCGCGGACCCCGAATCGCTTTGCGCGCTGAATCTTCCGGTGATCACAAAGTTTAGGGGACAGATTTGGCAGCCCCAACCACATATAGGGGACAAAACATTGCCAATGGGGGACGCACTGTATGTCCCCCTATACCAATTAATACCAATATTTATATTTTAGGGTTTGAATTCAAAACCCCCTCCAGAAGTTCTGGCTTGACAGAATCGAACAAATGGACGCAAATTAGAGCGTGGATACAAAGAGCGTTGAGTTTAGGAGTTTGAAACCTTAACCTTCGTAGAATGAACATTAAGATTCGTCGCATTGAGAGCGCGTGTTTGCAAAGAACACGTCGGAGGCAGAAATGATTGCCAAACGTAAAACTGGGCCTCAGGCCTCGGTCGTCAAGTACGACCTGTTGACGGCTCTCGGGGCTTTTGCCTTGGCGGAGGGCAAAGCGAATCAACGGATGTGCCTTCGGTTTATGACGCTGATCACGGCACGATATAATTGGGGACGCGATAGCCTGACGGTGGGGCAACGCGAGATTGCGCGGCTTTGGGCGGTGGATGAACGCACCGTGAAACGCGAGATGGCGAAGCTGCGCGCACTTGGATGGTTGGTTGTGCGGCGGCAAGGCGCGCGGGGCAGGGTGACGGATTATCGCCTCGATACGCAGGCTTTGTTGGACGCGACAAAACCACAGTGGAGCGCCGTCGGGCCAGATTTTGAAGCACGGATGAAGGGCACTCCAGAGCAGGACAAAACCGTGGTGCCGTTTACGCCGAATGTCACCGTCGCGCCGCCCGAAATCACCAGTGAGGAGTGGAGCCTTGCACAGTCGATTTTGCACCGCGAAAATGTTGCGCAATACGGCGCTTGGCTGCAAAAACTGACGCGTCACAAGCGGGAAGGGGGCGTGTTGATCCTTAAGGCCCCCACGGCATTTCACGCGACATATATCAATACACGCCTCAAACAGGTGGTGTTGGAGGCGTGTATTGCGGCCGACGAGAGCCTTACGGATGTTGTCGCGATTTCCTAGGAGCTATTTGCGCATCTCGGCCAATTGACCCAATATTTGCGTATAGTTTTCAACGCCCTGCGCACCCGTTACCAGATGTTTCTCATCGAAAACCATGGCGGGAACGCCGCTAATACCTTGCTGCGTCCAGTGGGTTTCGGCGCGGCGCACCTCTTCGGCGAAGCGCTGATCATCCAGCACGGCGACGGCCTCTGTACGGTCCAGCCCGATTTCGCCCGCAACATCGGCCAAAACTTCTGGATCACTTAGATCGCGGCGATCGGTGAAATGCGCGGCAAACAACGCCTGTTTTAGGTCCTGCATCCGCCCCTGTTCATTCGCCCAATGCAGAAGCTGATGGGTGTTGAACGTGTTGTGCATCCGCATGTCATCGGCAAAGCTAAAGTCAAAGCCCACATCCGCGCCTTGCTTGGTGATATGGGTGCGATTTTCGGCGGATTGCGCGGGGGTTGCGCCATATTTCTCCGTTAAATGCTCGGCCAGATTCTGGCCCTCAAGCGGCATTTGCGGATTGAGTTCAAACGGGTGCCAGTGGATTTCATGCGGCGTTCCAGAGGCTTTGAGGGCTTGTGCAAGTTGGCGATAGCCGATGACGCACCACGGGCACACCACATCTGACACGATATCAATGCGAAGGGGTTGCGGGGAAACAGTCATGGTTTTCCTTCCAGGGAGTTAAGGCAGTATTAGCCCCAAGAAATGTAAGTGCGGCGGCGTAATTGCAAGGCCTGCGGAGTAAAAATCGCGTGTGGTTACCAAGGTGTATCGCAAGAGGTGGCGACGGGGCCGGTTGAGTCGCGCAGGATTAATTCCGCGCGTTCGATTGTTTGCAGCGTGGTTGGATCAGCTCCTGCGAGGAGGTCGAAGATCGCTTTGGCGAGGGGTTCGCAGGCGTCGCGGAATGGGGCGCGGGTGACGGTCAGGGCGGGGTTGAAATTAACGGCGCGCATTTGCGGCACTGCGTCGTCATGGGCGATGATTGAGAGGTCACGGGGAATGGCAAACCCGAGATCGCTGGCGGCGCGATAGACCCCTGCGGCGATCAGGGTCGAGGCGCATATGATGGCGGTTGGGGGTGGCCCGTCTTGGCCCGATAAGAGCGCGAGCGCGGCGGCGTATCCATTGGAGTCGGTGAGGGCGCCGTGATGGAGGGCAAAGGCGGGGATATCGAGGGATTTGCGCTGCGCGGCCCGTGTGAATCCCGCCAGTCGTGCGGTTGAGAAGGCGAGGGGGGTAGGGCCATTTAACATCGCGATCCGACGGTGCCCAAGATTGAAAAGCAGGTTGAAGGAATCTTCGGCGAGTTGGGCATTGTCGATGTCGTAGAACGCGTAATTCGGGTCGTCGGCGCGACCATGCACCACAAAAGGAATGCCTTCGGAGCGCAAATAGGCGATGCGCGGATCGTCGTTTTGGGGGGCGTTCAGGATAAAGCCGTCCAGCGTGTTTTTCTCGACCATGCGTTGATAGGGCAGCAGAATATCGCTTGCCGTGGTGGCGTGAAATACAAGATCGAGGTCGCGGCGGGCAAGCTGATCCGAGAGGCCAAACATGATTTCATAGAAGGAGGCGTCGGTGGCTTGGGTGCTGTCGGATTTGAGAATCATCCCCACCATGCCCGAGCGCCCAGTGACCAGCTTTTTAGCGAGTTGGTTTGGGCGGTATTTCATCAGGCGGGCGGTTTCCACAACGGCGGCGCGGGTTTTCTCGCTGACCTCTGGGAATCCGTTCAACGCGCGACTGACGGTTGCGGGGGAGAGGTTGAGGGCAGCGCCGATATCTTTTAATGTGGACATACATTCCTCTTCAAAACGATTTAGATATACTATGCGTCTCTAAATAAGGCAAAATGTTTCTCTTTTTTTATGCAAGGTTCAATTTATTCAAATCGATTTGAATAATTTTTTGCCCACGCTATGCTTAGCAAAGAATCACGGGGGAATCCCGATGCTCAGGAGAAGTTTTCATGACGGAATGGTGGCGCGGCGCGACGATTTATCAGATTTATCCACGGTCTTTTCAGGACAACAATGGCGACGGGATTGGCGATCTTGCGGGAATCACTTCGCGACTTGACCATGTTGCGGGGCTTGGGGTGGATGCGATTTGGTTGAGCCCGATTTTCACCTCGCCGATGAAGGACATGGGCTATGATGTGAGCAATTACACCGAAATAGACCCGCTTTTTGGCACCTTAGCGGAATTTGACACGCTGATCGCACGGGCGCATGAATTGGGCCTTAAGGTGGTCGTCGATCAGGTGTTGTCGCATACCTCCGATAAACATGAATGGTTTGCAGAGAGCCGCGCGTCGCGGGACAATCCGAAATCCGATTGGTACGTTTGGGCCGAGCCGAATCCCGACGGAACGCCGCCCAACAATTGGCCGTCGGTTTTTGGTGGCGCCGCTTGGGAATGGGAGCCGCGCCGTCGGCAATATTATCTGCACAACTTCCTGATTGAGCAGCCCGATTTGAACATGCATTGCGCCGATGTGCAGGACGAGATTCTGCGCGGGATGCGGTTTTGGCTGGAACGGGGCGTCGATGGATTCCGCTTGGATACGGTCAATTACTATTTCCACGACACCGAATTGCGCGACAACCCCGCGGCTCCCGCCGATGTGGTGGCCGAGCAGGTCGATACTTACGGGATGCAGGCCCATATTTACTCCAAGAACCGCCCCGAAAACATCGCGTTTCTGATGCGGATGCGGGTTTTGACGGATGAATTTGACGCGCGGATGATGGTCGGTGAAGTTGGCGACGGCGGGCAAACGGCGATTGATATCATGGGCGAATATACCCGTGGCACCGACCGTTTGCACATGTGCTATAGCTTTGAAATGCTCAGCCCGGACTTCACCGCCAAGCATTTTCGCAAAACGATTGAGGGGTTCCAGAAGGGCGCGCCGGATGGCTGGCCCTCGTGGAGTTTTTCCAACCACGATGTGCGCCGCCACGTCAGTCGTTGGCTGGAACATTGCGAAGATGCCGATGCTTTGGCGAAACAATCCGTTGCCATGCTGATGAGTTTTGAGGGCACGATTGGGATCTATCAAGGGGAGGAATTGGGCTTGCCGGAAACCGAGCTAGAATACAGCGAGTTGACCGATCCCCCCGGTTTGCGGTTTTGGCCCGAGAACAAGGGGCGCGATGGATGCCGCACGCCAATGGTTTGGAACGCCGAGTCGGAGCATGGCGGGTTTTCGAGTGCCAAGCCTTGGTTGCCGGTGAAAACGCCGCAACAGAGCCGCGCGGTGGATGCGCAAGAGCGTAGCAACGACAGCGTTTTGCATGCCTATCGCGAGACAATTGCATTTCGCAAAGCGAGCGAGGCCATGTTGCGCGGCACGACACAGTTCATTGATCTGCCCGAACCTTTGCTTGCCTTTCATCGGGTGGGGACGAGCCAAACACTGACCTGTGTTTTTAATTTGTCAGCGGAGCCACAGACCCTTGCCGTAGACCCTGCGGCGCGCCTTGTTGGGCCACATAATGCTTTATTAGAGACTGATATTCTGAATTTGGGTCCGAACGGATTTGCCTATCTAGATGCGGGTCGCGCGGAGGGTGTGTCTCTTAAAACTGCTAAATAGGGCGCATCAAAGGGGTTACCCCAGCTTTTTCAGAACCGATTTCAGGGTATCTATCTCGTGTTCTGAGAGGGCGCTGGTGATCTTTTCCTCGTAGGTTTGGGCCGCTTTGTGAAGGTCGGCGTAGGCCTTCTGCCCTTGTTTGGTGAGGGAAAGATGCTCAAGCCTGCGGTCGTTTTCGTCGGCTGTCCGCGAGAGGAACCGCTTGGCTTCAAGCGCCGTTACCGCGCGGCTGACCTTGGTTTTGTGCAGCGAGGCAAGGGTGCAAATCTCTTTGGCGGTTAACTTGCCGTGTATGCCCAAATGGAACAAAACCCGCCATTCGGTGCGCAGCATCCCATAGCGCTCGCGATATTGCGGTTGAAAATCTTTACTCACGGCCTCGGAGGTTTGGTTGAGGAGGTAGGGTAGAAATTCGTTGATTGAAAAGGACATCACCCCTCCGTGGATTTCGTGTCTAACGCTAGACTATTTGGCAAAACGCAGCAGGATTGCGCCGAGCAACGTTGTGAAAGTTGAAAACACGCGCACCAAATCAAGACGCTCCTTGAGAAAGAACACTCCGATCATCAGGGCAAAGATAATACTGGTTTCACGCAGCGCCGTCACCAGCGCGATGGGGGACTGTGTGAAGGCCCAAGTCACCAATGCATAGGCGATAAAAGACGCCGACCCGCCAAACAAAAACACGGCTCTGCCCCGCGTTGCTATCGCGGTGAGGGTTGTAGGGGAGCGGAGCAAAAGAAAACCGACCATGAGGATGCAATTGCCAATCGCAAGCCAACTAAAATAGCCAAGCGCGGTTCCTGAAACGCGCGCGCCCAAACCATCAACCAAGGAATAGGACGCGATAAACAATCCGGTCGTGAGCGCCATGGACGCGGCGTGGCCGTTGCGCTGGCCATTGGCGCTGCGCACCATTGCGAGGCTCAGAATTCCGACGCCGATAATCACAATCGCAAGCAACTCGATCGGGTCCAGACGCACGCCCAGAACCACAATGGAAAATAACGCGACCATTAGGGGGGCCGACCCGCGCGCAATTGGGTAGACCTGTGTGAGGTCGCCCGATTGATAGGATTTCAGCAGAAAGATTTGATACCCGACGTGCAGTAACATTCCCCCCACAAGGTAAGGATAGCTTTCGGGGGCAGGGGCGGGAACAAAGGGAAGCGCGAGCAGGGCAAGGGGCAGGTGGCCAATTACAACGGCGCCCATGCTCATCATTTTGTCGGCGCCACCTTTGACCAAAGCGTTCCATGAGGCATGCAATAAAGCCGCACAAATGACGGCAATAAAAACAAGCGTACTCATGTTGATGACCCCAATATTTGTTGCTGGGAACACTAGGCACTCAAGGCTGGCACCGCAATGCCGCGTTTACCAGCCGACGACGATCCAAACGATCCCTAAGCAGATCGCCAAATAGATGATCATGTTGAACATGGATCGGATGAGTCCCGCGTCCGCATCAGGGTCTAACCCCAAGCGTTCACAGATTTTGGTGCCGGGCCAGAGTATCGCTTGGGCAAGGGTCATTGTTTCACTCCTCTAAATCCGCATTCATGATGGGCTAGTGATGGCATTTTTAAATAGGTATTGCAAATGCTAATTTATAGAGGTGCCTTGGTGACGGATCCAAAATTATGCGCTAAGACTCCATAAATTATAGCGACGAGCGGTTTTGACTATGCTAATCTAGGCACTGAAATTTGACCTAAAAGGAAATTCACGATGCGTTATTCAATTGCTTTGGCCGCTTTGCTTTCCGCGGCACCCCTTGCGGTTTTGGCCGATGATTGGACGTATGACGCTACGATTTACGGATGGCTCCCCGGTGTTAGTGGCTCCCTTGCGACGCCCCGTGGCGACCTCGATCTCGGCTCGTCTGGTGGCAGCATTGACCTCGATAATCTTGAAATGGCGTTCATGGGGACGTTTGAGGCTCGGAACGGTAAATGGAGCATACTTGGCGATCTCCTCTATACCGATTTGGCGACGCAAAAAGAGACCCCATTTGGGGTCCTGTTCTCCAGCGCGGATGTCGACGTAAAAGTTTCCGCCCTCAGCGGCTATCTTGCGTATCGCGTGGTGGACGATCCAAACGTGACGGTTGATGTGGCCGCTGGTTTTCGCGCGTTTGGCCTCGACATCGGCACCACATTGAATGCAGGCACGCTCCCCTCCGAATCTGCCAGTATCGGCGACGGCTGGGTTGATCCCTTGGTGGCCGCGCGCGCCACATGGAAGTTTTCTGAAAAATGGTCAGCCTCCGCTTTTGCAGATTTCGGCGGTATCGGTGGATCGAGCCAAACGTGGCAAGCCTTGGCAACGGCCAATTATAACTTCAACGAAAACTGGTCTGGTCGATTTGGCTATCGGTATATGGACGTCGAAAAATCAATCGACGGTCGCGACATTAAAATCGGTCTTGGCGGGCCGATGGTTGGTGTAACCGTACGTTTCTAAGGCGGGCTTTAGGCGGCGTTGCCCCGATGAGTGCGGGGAAACGTCGCGCGTCGTTTTTGATACTAGGAGGTTGAATTCCCTTCGTTGAGGGGCGTAGACCCTATCATGAAGCCAAAAATCCTAACCACGCTTACGACTTATGATCGGCACCAGTTCGTCAGTGATCTGGTCGCGGGAATGACGGTGGCAATGGTTGCCTTGCCGTTAAGCCTTGCGATTGCCATTGCCTCGGGGGCTGGTCCGGAAAAAGGGCTGGTGACCGCAATTGTCGGCGGGCTGATCATTTCGTTGCTTGGCGGCAGTAGGGTTCAGATCGGCGGGCCGACTGGCGCGTTTATCGTCGTTGTCTTTGGCGTTATCACGCAACACGGCTATGACGGCCTCATCCTTGCAACGTTGATGGCGGGGGTCATTATGTTGGTGGCGGGTTTCCTGAAAGCTGGGAATCTCGTCGCTTATGTGCCTGAACCTGTGATCAATGGCTTCACCATCGGCATCGGCGTCATCATTGCGACAAGCCAGATCAAAGACCTGTTTGGCTTTTCAATTGAGCAGGTTCCCGCAGAATTTATCGGTAAGGTCGAGGCGCTTTGGGGGGTAAAAGATACCTTAAGCCTTTCCGCCCTTGGGATCGGCGTTGGGACGATGGTGTTGATCGTTGCTCTGCGGCGTCTCGCGCCCAAGTTTCCTGGGCTCATTGTCGCCGTTGGTTTGACCTCCGCCATTGTTGCCGTGGCGGTTCTGCCCGTTGAAACGATCTTTTCGCGGTTCGGGGCCTTGCCCAGCACGTTGCCGTTTCCCAGTTTCCCTGAAATCAGTATTGAGCGCATGATAACGCTGCTCCCGTCGGCCATTGTTATTGCCTTTCTCGCCAGCATTGAATCGCTGCTTTCCGCGATGGTTGCTGATCTTATGATTGGCGGGCGTCATCGGCCAAACGCCGAGGTTCTGGCGCAGGGTTTTGCCAATATCGGGTCTGCCTTGTTTGGCGGACTTCCTGCCACCGGCGCGATTGCCCGCACCGCGACCAACGTGCGTGCCGGTGGGAAAACGCCCGTTGCCGGTGTTGTTCACGCGTTGACCATTTTGCTAATAATGTTGCTGGCCGCGCCACTGGCAGGCTATCTTGCCATGCCTGCGCTCGCGGGACTTCTCATTCTAACCGCGTGGAATATGAGCGAGCCACATAAATGGCGCGGGTATATGCAGACCCGCATTTCGGATCGCATTCTGCTTTTGCTCACGTTGGTGCTGACCGTGTTCGCGGATCTGACCGTTGCCATTGGTGTCGGTGTCTCGCTTGGCCTTGCCCTGCGGCTGCGAGAAAAGACAACGGGGCGAGAGAACGATTGGACGCCTCCCGACCGCTAAGGAATGGGTTTCAACAAATGCGGGCGCAATCGAAAAGGACTAAAAATCCAAGCCTAAATCCACCGTCCTGACCGAATGTGTGAGGGCCCCAGACGAGATGAAATCAACTCCCGTGGCGGCAATAGAGGCGACGCGCGCATAGGTCACATTGCCGCTGGCTTCGGTTGTGAGTCTTCCATCCACAAGTTCCACCGCTTGGCGGAGCGTATCGTTGTCCATATTATCCAGCAGGACGACATTCGCGCCGCCGACGGCCAAAACCTCGGCCAGTTGATCCAGACGATCCACTTCGATTTCAACAATCGTCATATGCGAGCCGTTCGCCTTGGCCGCCGCAAGAACCGCGCCGATGCCGCCTGCGGCGGCGATGTGGTTGTCCTTAATCAAGATCGCATCCGACAGCGAATATCGGTGGTTTGAACCGCCCCCATGCAGCACCGCCAGTTTTTCAACGCTGCGCAATCCGGGGGTTGTTTTGCGGGTGCAGGTGATACGCGCGTTGGTACCTTCGGTTTGCGCGACAAACTGCGCGGTTTGGGTCGCGATTCCAGTCAAGCGCCCCGCAAAATTCAAGGCCACGCGTTCCGCCGAAAGGATCGACGCCGCAGAGCCTTCGATCTGCATCAAGGTGTCGCCCTTTTTGCAAGGATGGCCGTCGAAAAACAACGTGGTCACGCTCAGGGTGGGATCAACGAGGCGAAAGGCGAGGGCGGCGATTTGCATCCCCGAAACCACCGCATCTTCGCGGGCGTTTATGCGGGCTTTATAGGTCGTGCCATGCGGGATGACCGCGCGGGTGGTGATATCGCCATAAGCGCCCAAATCCTCAAATAATGCGTTGCGCACAAGTGGTTCTAGCAGCAGATCGGGGAGGCTTGCGTGGGAGGTCATAGTGCGTCCTTTAGAGCTTGCGCGTGGGCCAAAGTCATCATCGAGCGTTGGGCGGGGCCCGCACTCATTTGGGGAAAATCGGTGCGTTCATGCGCCCCTCGGCTTTCTTCGCGTAGAAGGGCGCTGGCGGCAATCAGGGTCGCTGTCGCGCACATGGTGAGAAATTCCACGTTGTTCTGGTTTGCGTCTTCCAAGGCGGCGATCTGGCGCAAAGCTGCGCGTAATCCATCGCCGTTTCTAAGCACTCCGACATGTTCGGTCATCGTCTGGCGTAATGTTTCGATGGCCGTGGCGGGGGGCGTATTGTTTTCCGCCCCAAAGCTCAGAGCGACTTCGGGCGCTTGGTACATAGGTGTGTTGGCGGCGATGTTCACGGCACAAATGCGCGCATAAACCAGCGCCTCAAGCAGCCCGTTTGAGGCAAGACGATTGGCACCGTGCAACCCCGTTGAGGACGCTTCGCCACAGACCCAAAGATTGCCGAGGCTTGAGCGCCCTTCCGCGTTCGTCGCGATGCCACCCATATGGTAATGCGCGGCGGCGGCAACGGGAATTGCTTCAACGCTAGGGTCGATTCCATTGCGCGCGCAGGCCGCAGTTACGGCAGGATAGAGGCTTTTTATTGTATCGCCGAGGGCGGCGCGGGTATCGAGCATGGGGCGATTGCCCGCCTGCGTCTGGGCAAAAATCTCGCGCGCCACAACATCGCGCGGGGCGAGTTCGGCGTCGGAGTGCACGCCGAGCATAAACCGCGTGCCGTGTTTGTTGATCAGGGTCGCACCTTCGCCGCGCAGGGCCTCTGTGGCTAAGGGGGCTGGATCTTCGCCGACATCCAAGGCCGTTGGGTGAAACTGCACGAATTCCGCATCCGCAATCATCGCGCCTGCTCGTGCGGCCATGCCAATGACCTGCCCGCGAATACGGTCGGGATTGGTGGTGAGCGCGTAAAGCCCGCCCGAACCGCCGCCCGCCAAAAGATAGGCCGCGCCGCGCAACATCACGGGGGCGGATCGTTCTGGGCCTGAAGCTTGGATCACAATCCCCGTAACCGCCTCGCCTTGGGTTTCAAGCGCCAAGGCCATTGTGCCTTCCAAGATTTGCACTGAGGGGGCCCTGCGTATTTGCTTGATTAAGGCGGCCATGATCGCCGCCCCCGCCTGATCTCCCTTGACGCGCACGACCCGCGCAAAACTATGCGCCGCCTCGCGCGACATGACATAACCGCCTTCGGGGGAGCGATCAAACGGGGTGCCAAGGTCGGTCAACTCAAGGATGTGGTCACGGGCATCTTGGGTTACACGATCGGCGACGGCCTCATCCACGATCCCAGCCCCTGCGCGCACGGTATCCGCCGAGTGCGACGCCGCACTATCCGCTTTTGCCATTGCTGCGGCCACGCCACCCTGTGCCCACGCAGAACTCGCGCCTTGCCCGAGGATTTCGGGCGCAATCACTAGTACCGGCCGCGGTGCAAGCTCAAGCGCCGCATAGAGCGCGCCGAGCCCTGCACCGACGATGACAATACGGTCGGTCGTGATTTCTTTCATGTCAGTTCAGAGCCCAAGCTTGCGTGAAAGATCAATCATCCGCTGCACCGAGACGCGGGCGCGGGCGGCAACATCAGGGTCAACCACGACCTGATTTTCATGCGTGTGCAGAACGTAGAGAATTTTCTCTAGGCTGATTTTCTTCATATAGGGGCACATGTTACATGGCTTGGCGAACTCAATGCTTGGCAATTCATTCGAGATATTTGACGCCATGGAGCATTCTGTCACCAGCATTGCCTTCTCGGGTTTGTTCTTATGCAACCAGTTGATGATGCCGCTGGTGGAGCCAGAAAAATCGGCTTCTGCGACAACGGCGGGCGTACATTCCGGATGCGCGATGATCTTAACCTCTGGGTCAAACTCGCGGTACGCGCGCAATTCTTCGGCGGTGTAAAGCTCGTGGACGATGCAGGACCCTTCCCAGAAGACGATCTTTTTCTTGGATTGATTGGCGACATTTTGCGCCAAAAACTGATCCGGCGTCATGATCACAATGTCGCTGTCCATGGCGTCGACGATCTGAACGGCGTTGGAGGACGTGCAGCAGATATCCGAGGCCGCCTTCACTTCCGCCGTAGTGTTGACATAGGACACAACCGGTGCGCCGGGGTATTTTGCGCGCATTGCTGCGACGCCTTCAGCAGTGATAGATTCCGCGAGGCTACACCCCGCTGCCATGTCGGGCATCAGCACCATTTTCTCGGGGCTCAGAATTTTGCTGGTTTCGGCCATGAAATGAACGCCGCCTTGGACGATGATGTCCGCGTCAACTTCGGTCGCCTTCATCGCAAGTTGCAAACTGTCGCCAACGAAATCCGAGACGCCATGGTAAATTTCGGGCGTCATGTAGTTGTGCCCGAGGATCACGGCATTTTGCTCGCGCTTAAGATCGTTGATCGCTTTGACGTAGGGCGCATAGATGGCCCAATCGGCTGGAGAAACCACCCTGTCCATTTGACTGTAAATATCCTGCATGGAGGATGCCAATTCAACATTCGGTGCAAGATCAAAGTGTTGAGACAGGGTTGTACGAAGCTGAGGTATATCGAGCATTCTAAGGATCTCTTTTCCAAGACGTGACTGCGTGCAGAGTTAACAGGTCAAATAAGGTTTTAAAAGTCGTTAGCTTTTCTTGCGAAAGGTAGAGAGGGTGATTGCCCTTGGCGCGGGCTTTTTATCATCGGGGCGCATGATGGTCAAAAGTCCGGCTCTGTCGCAAAAATAAAACAGGTTTGGCAGTTTGGCGTTCAGGTCCGCATTCGGCGAATGCATCTACCAAATATTCCGGGGCCGTCGTACTGTACGCTGTCTTCTTCTATGTGCGATATGCCGTGTCTTATTGAGACCACGAAGAGATCATGCAGGAGTGTGGCGTTGAAGTTGACCATGCAACCTTGAACAGATGAATGGTCAACTATGCGCCATTGATTTCCAGCGAGGCACAGCGCCGGAAGTCCTTCACTTTACACTCCAACTACTGTGCAATGTCTCTAACAAACTCGGTCACTGGTTCGAAAATATGGCCATCTGCCGCGCGCAATGCCGCAATGTACCTTGCGCGGTGATCGCTCTCGGCAACCAACGTTCCGCTACCTGACCAATCTAGAAAAATATCTTTATCGATCCCAGTAAGATAGACATCCGCCATGATCCTTGCCCAGCGTCCATTGCCGTTTGCGAATGGGTGGATCCATACCAGCTTATGGTGGAATCGCGCTGTGGCTTCCAAAGGTTCGTAGGTGCCGTTCTCGCGCCAATAACGGGCATCGTCTAGGCAAGTACGCATCTCCGTCGATATGTGCCAAATTGGTACACCTATGTTCTTCTCAGTCATGCGGTATGCGCCTGCCCAGTCCCAAATTTTCCCGAACAGACGTTTATGGACTTCGCGCGCAGCACCGTCTGTCAGGACGTCGAATGATTTTGGCCGCCGATCGAGCCAAGTCAGACCTTCAACGATGTTGGCACCCTCCAACTCATTGAGTTCGCCACGATTGGTGATGTGTTTGACCTTCAAACCAAGCAGTTCGTCGGGCGTCAGTGGGGTGGCACCCGATGGCTCATGTAATGTTAAGGTCACTTCCAGAAATCCCTTGGCATTTCACGCACCAGTTCAGTCGCCAACTCTTCAATCATCTCTATTTGGCTGCCTAGGCCCTCGGTTTGTTCCTCTAATGCCATGTGTGCGCGGGTGCGCTGAATGATGCGTTCTGCCTTCTTGCGGGCTTGAGTCATAAGGATCTCTTCGATGTCCCCCTCGCGCGGTACAATTGCATAGACCAGCTTACCACCCATTGCGTCAGCCATCTTTGCGAGTTGGTTCACTGAAATTGACCCAATCCGTTCCTTTTCAATCGAGCTGTAGATACTGTTGCGAGAAATACCCAGACGTTCAGCCAAGGTGGCCGCGCTCATGCCGATTGCTTCTTGGAAAGTAGCTAGCCAGCCACCAAGTGGTTTTTCAAAGGCTTGGGACGCCTCTGCTGCGAGGCGGACCCTATTTCTAGCCTGTCTTTGCTTTGTGCGTGCGACGGTCATTTGTCACCCCTTAGCTTAGCATAAAGTTACTCTTTGCCATGCTGATGTATTGCATTTTTAACATTTTTGCAATGCTAGGATACTTCAAAAACTTTAAAAAAGCCATAGTATGGTATGGCAATTGTTGCAGCATGTTAACGCCCGCTTTCCTTCAAGCGTTCCAGATGCCACAATTGGGTATGTCAAAAAAGACCCTGAACAAAACCAATCTGGAAGCACTGGGAGCCGAGCAATTGGCCGCGTTGCTTATCGAGGTGAGTACCGGCAGTGCTGAAATAAAACGCAGGCTACGCTTGGAGCTTAGCCACAACCTCGGGGCTTCCGAGTTGGCACGCGAAGTGCGCAAACGACTCGTGTCGCTGCGAAAATCGACGGGCTTTGTCAGTTGGCGAAAGCGAAAGGCCCTGATCAAGGATCTCAATACACAAGTGACAATGATTGCCGAAAAAATCGCACCAGAGGATCCGACAACCGCGTTTGACCTTTTATGGCAGTTCATTGAAATCGCCCCTTCCACCTATGAGCGTGTGGATGACAGCAGGGGCGACGTTGGCGATGTGTTTCGCTCGGCAATCGAGCAGTTTGAAGACATAGCTTCCCGTGCAATGGTTGATCCAGCAGCGCTGGCCGACCGAGTGTGGATTGCCCTACAGGACAACGGATACGGAGAATGGGACGGCATTATTCCTCTCATGTCTCCTACTCTTGGGGCCGCCGGACTTGCACGGTTGAAGGCCAATGTTCAGACCTATGCTGTGGCCCCTCTTGAGGTTGAAGAGGAAGATCACGAAGCAATCCAGTTTTTGCGCCAACTCCGCGGTGGGAGCACCTACGCAGATGAACGCAAAGCC
The DNA here is from genome assembly GCF_041205415.1 of Falsihalocynthiibacter sp. BN13B15. Lineage (NCBI taxonomy): Bacteria > Pseudomonadati > Pseudomonadota > Alphaproteobacteria > Rhodobacterales > Roseobacteraceae > Falsihalocynthiibacter > Falsihalocynthiibacter sp. BN13B15. Next base: position 94,320 of record NZ_JBGFCE010000014.1, on the reverse strand, counting down.
AGTTTCGTCAAAGGCTGCTTACAAGAGATAGCCTTGGCCGCTGGCGACACGAATGCCTATATAGCGCAATATTCGGATGAGGATCTGAAGAGGAAGGATATTTCGGCGGAAGTGGCCATGCTTTTGCTCGCGGAAGACCGACCTGAAGGGGCGTTGGATCTTCTCCTTGATGCTGACCAAGACGGGCGCACTCTAGGTCGGGATGAATGGGACGCGGCCTATATCGCCTGCCTAACTGTCCTTGAGCGGATTGAAGAAGCCCAAGCGCACCGTTGGGCCTGTTTTGCGGCGACGCTAAACCAAGAGCATTTGCGCCAGTATCTGAAACTTCTGCCGGATTTCGAAGATGTTGAGGTTGAGGATGCTGCCAAGACACATGCCCTATCGTTTCCAAGCTTTTCAACGGCTCTGGAATTTTGCATCACTTGGCCCGACTTGCTGACAGCGGCCCAATTGATCGAAACCCGCGCAGATGAAATCAACGGCGATCACTACTTGCTCTTAACGCCAGCCGCCGAAGTCCTCCGAGTAAGGTATCCGCTCGCCGCGGCGCTTCTTTGGCGCGCAATGATCGACTTCACACTGGGGCAGGGGTGCTCAACACGATACGGCCATGCTGCCGATCACTTGGCGGATTGCACGTCAGTCGATGCAGAGATCGCAGATTATCGAGGGTTTTTCCCTCACGATAGATATCTCCAAACCCTTCAGACACAGCATGATCGGAAATCTTCTTTTTGGGCGAAGGTGCTCTAACCATTTGGAGAAATCAGTATTGGCGGTGATATACATTAAACCACCCCCAAATGGCTGCGCAGGTCTATTTGCAAAGGTTTCCGCAAATGGGGGGATAACAACAGGAGGGAGTAAATTTTAGAATTGATGACAATTTTCAAAAGACGCACTAGCCTCCAACCGAGACTATTTGGAGATATGTATGCGAATTTGTGGATGTGAAATATCGGCACAAGAAGTGAGGCTGGCAGTGGTCTATTATGATGAAGACGGGCAACCTGCCAAACTTCCAATTGGAACAACCCGGATTGAAATTTCAGACGATACCTCGGATGCAGAATTAAAGTTTTGTTTGGCGCAATTGCAAGCCTTTGCCGATGAGCACAAAATTGAAACCTTCATCATTAAATCTCGGGCGCGCAAAGGCAAAATGGCTGGTGGACCGGCTACCTTTAAGCTCGAGACACTTATCCAGCTCGTTGACGGCACAAAGACGAGGTTTGTGCATGCTGCCACACTTGCAGCTTTTTCCAAAAAAGAGATCCAAGGCTATCCCGATAAGCTACCTGTCTATCTCAAGAATGCATACGTTACTGGCGTGTATGGTCTCAGCAAGTTGCCCTAATTAGATCATTGCCTATGATAGCCGGGGCAGGGGGCTTGCACTTCAAATGTGCCTCCAATAGCTGGCTCAATGAACATCAGGCGGTGTGACGTTAACTCGCATACTTAATTCCCAGAGGTTTAGAGTTGCTGAGAATTGAAAATTTTTAGCTGAACTACACCCTAAAGGTGTCTGCGCGAGGCAAAGTATTTATTCACTCCGCTGTCCAATGGGAAACGTTAAAATGGGTCGATTGGTTCAATAACCGTCGCCTGCTTGAGCACATCGGATACATCCCGCCAGCAGAGCCAAAAGAGAGGTACTATGCATAAACTCACCACATTAGATATGGTCGCATAACATCAAGTAATCAGCCTCCGGATTTAGAGGGCTGTAAGTTGGGCGCTACAGCAGTAATATTTCTACATCAGAAAGAGTGAACACCATCACCTCAGAACCAATCGAACATGTCCTTTGTGACCCTGATCACTGCATCCAAGTGCGGGGCGCTCGCGTTCATAACCTTAAAAATATAGACGTTGATCTGCCACGCAACGCGTTGGTGGTATTTACTGGCCTCTCGGGGTCCGGAAAATCATCGCTCGCGTTCGGGACGCTGTTTGCGGAATCCCAGCGGCGCTATCTGGATTCGGTGTCGCCTTACGCGCGACGCCTAATTGATCAGGTCGGTGAACCGGATGTCGATTCCATCGATGGCCTGCCGCCCGCGGTCGCGCTCCAGCAGCAACGCGGTGCGCCGTCAGCGCGATCCTCGGTTGGTAGCGTGACGACCATCTCAAACGGGTTGCGCATGTTGTTTTCGCGGGCAGGGCAATATCCACGCGGCCAGCAAATTCTTTATGCCGATGCGTTTTCGCCAAATACGCCGGAGGGGGCATGCCCGCGTTGCCACGGGATAGGGCGGGTGTTTGAAGTCACGGAAAGACTGCTCGTTCCGGACGATACCAAGACCATCCGTGAGCGTGCCATCGCTGCCTGGCCGCCTGCGTGGGGCGGACAAAACCTGCGCGATATCCTTGCGTCGCTTGGCCATGACATCGATATCCCGTGGAAGGATTTGCCGCAAAAAGACCGCAACTGGATGTTGTTCACGGAAGAGACACCTACAGTGCCGGTTTATGCGGGGCTTACCCCAGCGCAAACCCGTGTGGCGCAGCAGCGTGACATGGCGCCGAGCTATATGGGGACGTTTTCCAGTGCCGAGCGCTATGTTTTACACTCATTTGCAACCACCCAAAGCCACCGCACTAAGAAACGCGTTTCGCAGTTCATGCAGATTTCTGAGTGCCCAGAGTGCAACGGCAAGAAGTTAAAGCGCGAGTCGCTTGCGGTGAAATTTGCGGACTTAGATATTGGCGAGGTGTCGCAACTTACGCTGAGCGAGCTTGCCGAAACTCTGCGCGAAACGGCCCATGCGAAACCGTGCGAGGGCGATCAGCACCCCGAAAAGATCATCGTGGCGCAGCGCATCGCCAGCGATATACTGGCCCGTGTCGATGCGCTTACGACGCTGGGCCTTGGCTACCTTTCACTTGAACGCGGCACACCGAGCCTGTCGCCCGGGGAATTACAACGTCTGCGGTTGGCGACACAGATACGATCACAGTTGTTTGGTGTGATTTATGTTCTGGACGAACCCTCTACTGGGTTGCATCCGTCCGACACGCTGGCGCTGCTGGGGGCGCTGGATGAGCTCAAGGGGTCTGGAAACTCGCTTTTCGTGGTTGAGCATGATGACAATGTTATCCGCCATGCCGACTGGATTGTGGATATCGGACCAGACGCGGGAACCCATGGCGGCGAGGTGGTATATAACGGGCCGATTGAAGGGCTGCGCGACGTTGAGGCATCGCATACGGGGCGGTATCTATTCAGCCCGGAGGTTGCGACGGGTCGCAATCCACGAGAGCCCAAGGGTTGGCTGAAGCTTGAAGGGGTCGAGCGCAACAATCTGCGTGGCCTTGATGTTGAGTTTCCGCTTGGAGTTTTAGCGACGGTCACGGGTGTATCAGGCTCGGGTAAATCCAGCCTTGTCAGTCAGGCACTGGTCGAGCTCGCCGGCGACGCCTTGGGAAAGAAGGCAGTTCTTGATGCCCCAAGCGATGAGGCCGAGTTGCTAGAGAGGGAACTTGAAACCTCAACTGGTGGGCGGATCGTTCACGGGATGCAGGGTATCCGGCGCTTGGTGACGGTCGATCAAAAACCCATCGGACGCACGCCGAGGTCCAATCTTGCGACCTATACGGGGCTGTTTGATCATGTTCGCAGGCTCTTTGCGGCCACCCCGAAAGCGAAGGCGCGCCGCTATGATGTTGGGCGCTTTTCGTTCAACGTCGCGAAGGGGCGGTGCACCAATTGCGAGGGCGCGGGATTTGTCAGCGTTGAATTACTGTTCCTTCCCAGCGTCTATGCGCCCTGTCCGGTGTGCCAGGGGCAGCGCTATAACGCCAAGACCTTGGAAATTACTTATCGCGACAAGACGATCGCGCAAGTGCTCGACCTGACTGTCGAGAAGGCGCATGATTTTTTCGCCGATGACCGAACGGTGTTGCGCGCGCTTGATGCATTGTTGCAGGTCGGCCTTGGATATCTACGACTTGGACAGCCTGCGACCGAGCTGTCGGGCGGTGAAGCGCAACGGATCAAGCTTGCGACGGAGTTGCAACGCGCCGGACGCAGTGACACGCTTTACATATTGGACGAGCCTACTACCGGCTTGCACCCGAAGGATGTCAAAATGCTGATGGTCCAATTGAACGAGCTGGTTGATGCGGGCAACTCTATCATTCTGGTGGAACACAACATGCAGGTCGCCAGAAATAGCGATTGGATCATCGACATCGGTCCGGGTGCCGGAGATGAGGGCGGAGCGATCGTCGCGCAGGGCATTCCGGCCAGCGTGGCGAAGTCAAAAGCCAGCCGAACCGCGGCCTTTTTGTTTCCGGAGCGGTAGCGTCAGATTGATAAGTTCCAGAATGGGGGGCAAACGAATTCCGGCCGCAGACCTTCGTAGCCCTTGACGTTCGGCACCGCGACGCGGATTCGCTTTTGTTTGTCATCCAGCATCAAAACCGCACAGTTCAAGAGAGCCGTCGGGATTGTCCCTATTGAACGGTTGGCGGTTCATTTTCTCTGGGTGGTCGATCTGTAGATCACCGCGATTGAAAAATGCCACATGGGTGGTTTGTTGGCCGGTCACGCCTTTGCAAACATTGCAATGACAGACGTGATTGTCGATGGGTTCGGCTGTGGATTTGATGTGGACGTGGTCGCACCCACCTGAATAGGAACTGGAGATAGTACTTCTCCTTTTGCGCATATCCTGTTGGATCGCTGTTAAAATGATAATAGATGCCTCGTGATGGCGTCCAACAATGGCAGGTTTAGATGGCCATATTGACAGTCTGAAACCCTGAATCACGGTTACAGACTGTCAAGAAATTGAACTGTTCTCGGCGTGAGTTTTTGGGCGGGTCAGATTGCAATCTGTCCTGCCGCGTAAACAATGACCGCTGTCGAAAACGCCGGAAACGAAGAAGGGTGTTCGCGCGAAAACTCTTCTTCAAGCACAACCAGCACAATACCACCGGCGAGAAACGACAACAGAAGAGTGACCAGAACCGGCGAGATGAAGGTGGTGATGCCGACAATCCACCCGGCAAGTATAGCAACAGTCAGCGCCCACCGCCCGATACGTTGATAGACTTCTTTGTGGATTTTCATCATCCGGTAATCCACGACCAAAAAATGAACAGCCATCGAAAGTGCAAAAATGACAATTGCCACGGGATCATTCATCTGGACGATGAGATATCCGATGATTGCTTTGTAAAACGCGTAAGACGCAAGATGTATCCATACCCGCAATCCAGTTGGTTTTTCCACAAGGCGTTCCATTCCATAGAACGCGACGAGACCGATCAGGAGCGGCAGAAACGGGCTGTGCTTCGGGGTTTCCGCCATAGGTCCAAGGGATTCTGGAAAGGCAATTGTCCCGTCAACGATCTTGGGCAGAGGGCCGAGAAAGACATAACTGATGGAAATGCCATCAGCGAACGACAGCCAATACTTCTGAGGCATTTGGTGCTTCCACCGCAACATATCAGCAAGCAAATGGACAAGGCTGAGAAATACAACCGACGCAAGCGAAAGCCCGATCAGGACAATGGAGTTCATTCCAAATTTCCTTTTTGGCGCGACGGTTGCGCAGTTTTGCGCCTCTCGGCGGGCCAGATCATCCGATGTTTTCTAATCAAACCGGATCCCAACGATCTCAAGATCAACGATGCCGGCGGGCTTTTGCCATTCGACTGTATCGCCAAGCCGCGCCCCCATCAGCGCAACGCCAAGCGGCGAATATGGGGCAATCAAGCCATGCGTCGGGTCTGCCTCATCCTCGCCGACAATCCGAAAGGTCTGGCGATTGTCGTCTTCGGTGATAACTTCGATCTCTGCGCCAAATGCGACGATGTCCGGGGCGTGGCGTTCGGGATCAACGAGGATCGCACGGCTGACACGCCCTTCAAGAAAGCGGATGTCACGTTGAGCAACTGCAATGGCCAACTTGCTGTCAAAGTCATCAGTTTCGCCCCGTAGCTTTGCCAGATCCGACTGACGCGCACTAAGTCGGCTGTTGAGCGCATCGAGACCTGATAGGGTCACCAAGTTTGGATGCGGGCTTTGTGGCAGATCATCCAAGCGAACATTCTCGGTGCCATCGTCTTCTTTTGTAAACGCTTTACTCATGACTATCTCTCCAATGGTTGGCGGCTGGTCGCTATGCGGCCAAGTGTTTCGCGTGGAACCGCAGATGATCTTCGATGAAGCTGGCGATGAAATAGTAGCTGTGATCATAGCCTTCGCGCCGGTTCAGCTCCAATGGATATCCGCTCACTTTCGCTGATGCTTCCAATGTTTCTGGCTTAAGCTGCTCTTCAAGGAAACCGTCAGCTTCACCCTGATCCACAAGTGCGGGAACAGCCCCTTTGGCTTTTCGCATCAGCAGGCTGGCGTCATAATCGGCCCATGCGCCAGTATCGTTGCCCAGATATGCGGCAAAGGCTTTTTGGCCCCAAGGACAGTCGACCGGGTTGCCAATCGGACTGAACGCCGAAACAGATTGAAAGGCGTCAGGGTTGCGAAGCGCCAAAACCAGCGCACCATGACCTCCCATTGAATGGCCAAAAACAGAGCGCTTATCGCTGACTGGGAAAGTGGCCTCGATCAACTGCGGCAGTTCATTCAACACATAGTCGTACATATGGTAGTGACGGTTCCAAGGGGCCTGCGTCGCGTTGACATAAAATCCGGCACCCTGTCCCAGATCATAGCCTTCGTCATCAGCGACACCCACGCCGCGCGGGCTGGTATCGGGGGCGACAATAGCAACGCCAAGCTTTGCTGCGATACGCTGCGCATTGGCCTTTTGCATAAAATTCTCGTCCGTACAGGTCAGCCCGGACAGCCAATAAAGCACCGGCACCTTCTGCCCGTTGGCCGTCTGAGGCGGTAGATAGATTGCAAACCGCATGTCGCAGTTCAGCGTGGTTGAACGGTGCGTGTAATGTTTGGTCCAGCCGCAGAAGCTTTTGTAAACACTCGTGATTTCTAGTGACATGCTGCACCCTTTGCTTGGATATGGGCCGCGCCATATTGGGCGCGACCGACTTATTGGTTTATTTGTCGAAGTGGATGACGGTTCGGATGCTTTTGCCTTCGTGCATCAACTCGAACGCAGTGTTGATGTCCTCAAGACCCATGGTGTGGGTGATGAAATCATTTAGTTTGAATTCACCCTGCATGTAGCGCTCGACGTAATCAGGTAACTCGGAACGACCCTTGACGCCACCAAACGCAGACCCGCGCCAGACACGGCCAGTGACCAGTTGGAAGGGGCGGGTGGAGATTTCCTGACCAGCACCGGCGACACCGATGACGACGGATTCACCCCAGCCCTTGTGGCAGCATTCCAGTGCCGAACGCATGACGTTAACGTTGCCAATACACTCGAACGAATAGTCAACGCCGCCATCGGTCATCTCGACGATCACGTCTTGGATCGGCTTGTCGTGGTCTTTCGGATTGATAAAATCCGTCGCGCCCAGTTTGCGAGCCAAATCAAATTTGCTCTCGTTGATGTCGATCACGATGATCCGGCTGGCCTTGGCCATTGCCGCACCAATCACAGCCGACAGACCAATGCCGCCCATGCCAAAGATCGCGACGGTCGCGCCTTCTTCGACCTTGGCGGTGTTCATCACAGCTCCCATGCCCGTGGTGACACCGCAACCCAGTAAGCAAACTTCTTCCAATGGCGCCTCGGGGTTCACTTTAGCCAGCGAGATTTCCGGCAACACGGTGTATTCCGAGAAAGTCGAGCAGCCCATGTAGTGCAGGATCGGTTTGCCGTCTTTGTAAAAACGGCTGGTGCCATCGGGCATCAAACCGCGCCCTTGGGTTTCGCGGATTTTCTGGCACAGGTTGGTTTTGCCGGATTTGCAGAATTTGCACTCGCCACATTCGGGTGTGTAAAGCGGGATCACGTGATCACCAACGGCCACGCTGGTCACGCCTTCGCCAATGGATTCAACGATCCCGCCGCCTTCGTGGCCCAAAATGACTGGGAACAGGCCTTCGGGATCATCGCCTGACAGGGTGAAAGCATCGGTGTGACAGACGCCGGAAGCGACAATACGGACGCGGACCTCACCGGCCTGCGGCGGCATCACGTCGATCTCTTCAATAGAGAGCGGCTGGTTAACGGCCCAGGCAACGGCGGCCTTGGATTTAATTATATTGGTCATCTCAACTCACTTTTTTCTGGTGCGGCGGTTTGTGATTGATGTTTTACACTATTTCCGTCAAAGGATAATTGGGCGTTTATGCAAATGACTGTTACTGTACTGTAATAGTGAAAATCACTTGGATCGGCGGTAGAGGAAACAATGTTGGCAATTTGGGAAGGCATTTCAGAATTCGTCGCAGTCGCTGAAGCCGAGAGCTTTACCGCCGCCGCCAACCGCTTGGGGATTTCCACGGCGCAGGTCAGCCGTCAAATTGGGGCACTCGAAGCACGGCTGGCCGTCAAACTGTTTTATCGCACCACGCGCAAGGTTTCGATCACCGATACAGGGCAAATCTATTACAATCATTGCCGACAGGTTCTGGATGGGCTGGCAGATGCTGACCGTGCCATCACCGATCTGCACCAGACCCCCAAGGGCAGGCTTAACCTGACCGCGCCCGTGACCTACGGCGAATCCAGAATTGCGCCGCTGATCAACGACTTTGTCGCCCGCTTTCCGGAACTCGAGGTTAATCTGGAGCTGACCAACCAGAGGCTTGATCTGGTGTCGGAAAGCTTCGATCTGGCGATCCGATTGGGCGAGCTTAAAGACAGCACTATGATGGCCAAACGGCTCGCGTCGCGCGCCCATTTCGTCTGTGCCTCGCCGGATTATCTGGCTGTGAATGGTGTGCCGCATACGCTGTCCGAACTTGACCAGCACAATTGTCTGCAAGGAACGCTGGGCTATTGGCGGTTTCAGGAAAAGGGCAAGTCACGCCATATCCGCGTCAAAGGAAATTTGCGTTGCAACAGCGGATGGTCTTTGGTCGATGCCGCTCGAAAAAGCGTCGGGATCATCCAACTGCCTGATTATTACGTCGAAGCGGAGTTGCAGGCCGGCCGGTTGGTGCCCATGCTCGACACTTATCGTGCGCCGGATGATGGAATATGGGCAATCTATCCGCAAAACCGGCATCTGTCGCCGAAAGTGCGATTGCTGTTAGATCATCTGGGTGAAAGGTTGGCTCAAACTTGAACGTTTCGAATTTACACTTGAGAAGGACAGCCAGATGATCGTCAGAGAGTCTCCGTCTTCGTTTAAGCTGTTCTTCGTCATGCAAGGATCGGTGGTGCCGAAGATTATCGACAAGATATTGGGCATAGCCCTGCTGTCTGTGATCGTTTTGGCATTGGATCAATACGTCATCCCGTTGCCGCACATCTCGATAGCCGCGATGGGTATATTTGGCGTCGCACTGTCGCTGTTCCTCGGATTTCGTAACAACGCCGCCTATGATCGTTGGTGGGAAGCCCGCAAGCTGTGGGGTGGAATGATTGCTGATGTGCGCAATCTGGGGCGGCACATGTGCGTTTTTGTCGGCAAGGGGGAAGATCGAGAGCATATCCTATCTTGCGCAGTTGCTTTCGCGCATTTGCACCGCGGCTTTTTGCGCAGTGTGGATGTGAAGTCCGACATCGTCGGCTGGATAGGCGAAGAAAAAACCACCGCGATGACGGCTCACAAGAACCCTGCAGATGCAGCTTTGCGGTCTATTGCTGACAAAATCGGCCTGCTGATGCGTAAAGACGCAATCAGTGGATTTGGGCAAATGACGATCTCGCAAACGCTGTCGTCGATGGCATTGGCGCAGGCCGGATGTGAACGGATATTCACGACGCCACTACCCTTCGTCTATTCCCTGTTGGTGCGGCGAACGACCTATCTATACTGCTGGCTGCTGCCCTTCGCGCTGATTGAGGCAACCGGCTGGTTCGCACCTGTCTTCGCCGCAATTGTGGCCTATGCGTTCTTTGGACTTCAGGCTGTAACGAACGAGTTGGAACTGCCATTCCGCAACGTTCAGAACGGCCTGCCATTGGATGCGATGTGTCGCACGATTGAAATATCGGTATCTGAAGCGTTGGAAAGGTCGCCGCCGGTCGCCCTGTCTGCGACGAACCATGTGCTGAGTTAAATTACTGTAAGAGCTGTCTTTCAAAAGAACGACACTTGTTGGCGTGTTCAATTCCCGTCTGAGCCCAATAATCCATTTTTCTGCAATGCAGCCAAGGTCTGCTTTCACAGAAGAGGCCGAAACCTTGAACAACTGCTTTAGGTTTGAATGGGGTTTGCCGCAGCGGATATCCACGCAGGAGCACAAAAGTAAGACCTGGGTTGAAGCCAATGGATCCATTCTCAAGATCACAGATTATGTTGAATCCACGATGTCCGCGGATGGGTCACTCTTACGCGGCGATCTAAGGATATGATTGCAAGCATTCAGCCGGATGGTGTCATGGCCAAGGACAGGGGTCTGATTGATTAAGGGAAACTTTCGTCTCCAATAAAGGCCCAGATTAACGCGCTTATGTCGAATCTGACTTCCGTGATCATGGTGATTGTTGGCCTAGGGGCCTTTGACCGCCGAATGAGCATCTGGAGAAAAGCGGCCATCGATTAGCTTCACTGCTAACGGCAGGTTTGATCCCGTCACACCGGAATTTTGCAACGCAGCGAATAACGAGGGAGGTCAAGTTCTTCAATAGTTGAGCGGGTATTAAAAGGGTCGACGATGTTGGAAAACTTCCCGACCTCTAAGAACTTGATACGCGGCGGATTGTCTGCCGCCGCATATCAGTTTCGATCAGGCCAAAACGTCCTGCTCAAGTTGCCGTGTCTCATACTCTGCAGTTCGCTGCGCTGATGGTTGCGCTTCGCACCGTTCGATCCATGCCTTGATGGCCGGGTGGTCGGGGGCTGAGGCGGGAAACCATGTGAACGGCGAGACCATCAGCAAGTCAGCCGCCGTAAATTTATCGCCCATAAGGAAAGGCGATTGCTCAAGGGCCTTGACCAATCGACTTGTCATCTCCGGTACACCCCGAAAGGTGACATCTAGTATCGGGTGCGACACCTCCGCAGCCGCGATCACGATGACCGGCTCGACAACGTTGCCATACCAAGCAAGCCAACTCAGATACCGCCCACGTTGCGGATCACCGGCGACAGGCCCCATTCCTGCATCTGGAAAAAGGTCGGTCAGGTAGAGGATGATCGCATTCGATTCCCATATTTCAATACCGTCATGAACCAGTAACGGCACCTTGCCTTCGGGATGCGGGTTTTTCGGATCGTGTCCGCCCGATCCATCCTGACGCGCGACACCGACGACACGGATTTCGACCTGTGTCCAGATGTCTAGTTCGTCGATCAGGCGGATGATGCGTGAAGACCGCGAGTGGGGCGCATGATATAGGGTGAGCACAGTGTTGTTTTCCATGTTTGGTTTCGATCTGGTGTCGGTTATAGAGGGGGTCTACTGTCAGTTTCCGTCAGGATGTTATGAGCCGCCCCGAACGCCTTTTTCGCTTGATGAACGCCTTGCGGGTGTTGCCCAAGCCCGTGACCGCTGCTCGGCTCGCCATCGAGACCGAAGTGTCGGAACGCACGCTTTATCGCGATATTGCAAGCCTGCGGGCGAGTGGCGCCTTGATCGACGGGGCGGCAGGGGTTGGCTACACCCTAACCGAAGATCCCGCTCTGCCGCCCCAGACCTTTGACCGGATTGAGATGGAAGCCCTGGTTGTCGGCCTGAGCGATGTGCGCCAGCGTGGTGATGCACAATTGGCCAAGGCGGCCGAGTCCGCGCTCGCAAAGATCGCAGCGACCCTGCCGGAACGGCTGCAGCGCCAAATTCTTCATGCAACGCATATGGTCTATCGTTATCAAGTCCCCCCAAACGTAGCGCCGGATATTTCCCAGATCCGGACTGCCAGCTGGGAAGAAACCGCAATCGACCTTCGATATCGAGATGTGGATGGAGCGCTCACCGATCGGCGCGTCTATCCGCTCGCGATTGTGTACCTCGACAGAGGCCCAGGACTTCTCGCTTGGTGTTGCCTCCGGAAGGACTTTAGGAAGTTCCTCATGTCGAGAATGGAATCGGCAGAACCAGCCGACGAGAGCTTTCGGCCAAACCGTGTCAGGCTGCTGCGCGACTATATTTCACAGATGTCTGAAGAAAGCTTAAACCAGATGTCGGTCCCGAAACAGGGCGGCCAAATAAACGACGTTTGGTGAGGAGATTTGTCACGGCGTTGGCGACCGCTCCATTGGACACATAAATCCCGGCGCAGAGTCGGCGGCTTTGATGATTGGCGTTTGGTCAGAGGTGATGACCAGCGTCGTTCTGTAAAACTAATTGAAGATAGGTTGTTCCCAAACCGATTCCTCTCGATAGACAAAAGGTGTGCGCTACATGACTTGCGGCAATTGAGTTAGGGAGAATTTGGGGTTGCACTTTTTGGCTATTTCGATAACCAGTAATTTAATTCTCAGGGCGGGGTGAAATTCCCCACCGGCGGTAAGCGAACACGTTCGCAAGCCCGCGAGCGCCTTATATTCTTGTGTAAGGGTCCAGCAGATTGGGTGTGATTCCCGAGCCGACGGTCATAGTCCGGATGAAAGAGAGTGTGTTTTCCGCCTGTGCCCTTTGCGCAGCGCGCATTGCATGTGATCGCCTTGGCCAATAGTTTGCTAAAGGAAAGACATATGCAACAAGCCCAATACGCCTTCATAAAAGCCAATTGGCATTCCGATATTGTTGATCAGGCGCTGGTCGGGTTTTGCGAAGTCATTGACAGCCATGACATAGACGTTTTTGATGTGCCTGGCGCGTTTGAAATGCCGTTGATGGCGCGGGAGTTGGCACGCACAGGTCGGTATAGCGCAATCGTGTGCGCAGCGCTGGTCGTCGATGGCGGGATATATCGCCACGAGTTTGTGGCGCAGGCTGTTGTTACGGGCCTAATGCAGGCTGGACTTGAGACTGGTGTGCCAATTTTGTCAGTATCCTTGACGCCGCACCACTTTCAAGAAACCACCCACCACATGAGCATTTTCGCCGACCACTTCGTGCAAAAGGGTCGTGAGGCCGCAAATGCCGCGCTGATGATTGGACGTACTCGTGCCGTTGTTTTAGACACGGAAAGCACGAACAGCCTTGATCGCGTAGGATAACATACCATGCCCATTCAGGGTCTGTCGGGTCATTAGGCTCAGGTCTCATAACCAAAATAGGACTGTAGGAGCGAGTGCGATTGCGGAGATGAATACGTTAGGGCATCGATCATATCGTGTTGAAACGCGCCGCCAGTCTTTCAGCTTTCCAAACATATGTTCGATCCTGTTGCGCCTTTTATACCGGCGCTTGTCATGCTTGATGACCTTTTTACGGGACTTTCTGCCCGGGATGCAGGGCTGTGTTCCCTTTTTCATCAAGGCATTCCGAAACCAATCAGCATCATAGCCACGATCTGCCAGCAGCCAATCTGCAGCGGGAAGATCACCCAATAAGGCGGGCCAGTATAATCGCTGGACCATTGCCCGGCAGGCGATGCTTGCATCGCTGAGAGGGTTAACCTGCGGTTATAATGAAATGAATTGGGCGACCTTTGGTGTCAGGGATTGCATGCAATTTGGTGTTCATTCCACCTTTTGTGAGCCCGATTAGGCGAGCAGACCCCCTGTTTTCAACCGTAGGCTTGAAGCCGTACGGTGAGCCTTGAGGTCGGTCGCATCAATTGAGATTGGCGTGCTGTCAGGTGCCTCAGAAGCTAAACCAGCCATAATGTTGGTGAAAACACCCATAGAGCATAGTGTCTTTTTAAGTTTGGCCGATTTAATGCGGCCAAACCATAAACTAACTAACGCACGCACATTTTGAAATTTCTAATCTTTGAATGCCTTTGCGATCAAACCGAACCCACCTGTAACGCGCATAACAACCCAATAGGCCGTTTCTGAAATCATCCCGGAAACCGTGACTGACATTTGGGGAAATTGGTTTTGCATTTGCTTGCTCCTGTTTTGATTCGACTTTACATTTCTGAATCAGATGTAGACTCCACTGGGCGTATCGTACAAATGATATAATCCATTAGAACAAGTTAGATTTACTTATCTATAATGTAGTCAGAGGCCACGATGCGCAAACTTCCGCCCTTAAAATCACTGCAAGCCTTTGAAGCAGCGGCCAGATGGAAGAGCTTTGCTAAGGCTGCAGATGAGCTGTTTGTAACCCCCGCCGCCATCAGCCAACAGATTAAGCAGTTGGAAAATTATCTCGGAGTTGAGCTGTTTCGGCGGATGACGAGAGCCGTCCAACTCACACCAGAGGCAAGAACCGTATTGCCACTGGTGACGGAGGGCTTTGACAATCTTGCGGAGGCCGTTGAACGTTTGGCGCGCGATGAGGAAGCCGGCCTTCTTACGATCAGCAGCGTGCCGACATTTGCGAGCAAGTGGTTGCTAAACCGACTGCCAGATTTTTCGCGCAAATATCCCGACATCGACGTCAGGCTGGACGCGTCGTTGGACTTTAAGGACTTTGACCTTGATGGCATCGACGTCAGCATTCGTTTGGGCATGGGCGGCTATAAAGGACTGCACGTCACCCAACTGCTGAATGAAGAAGTGAGTCCGGTTTGCAGTCCCAACCTTTTGAACGGCCCCATTCCCCTTTGTACACCCGAGGATCTGGTGGGGCACCGCTTAATTCATGTCGACTGGGGCAAGATGAAGACGGGTGTTCCAGACTGGCAAATGTGGACAAAAGCGGCGGGTGTGGAAGGTATTAAAACCGGACAAGGCCCAAGGTTCACGGTTGAAGGAATGGCAATCGAAGCGGCGATCAGTGGTGCTGGGGTTGCCCTCGTTAGCCATTCGTCGATCACGGACGACTTGAAATCTGGCCGATTGGTCAAGCCCTTCGATCTCGATTTGAAAACAGATTTGGCCTATTGGCTGGTTTGCCCTCACAGCCACATGCGTCGGGCGAAGGTTAGAGCTTTCTATGATTGGCTGACCGCAGAAGCGGAAAAGAACAAACTGGTCAAGCCGTGAACTGCGCGTCGCACGTTTTCGGTGTCAAAAAGGCAGGAGCAGATATTAACAAAGTTGGGCGGATGGCTGATACCCTCATGAGGTGAGACCAAAGTGTGCTGCAACGGCGCGAGATTTTCTAAAGCGCGTGGGGCCTTTAAAAACCGCCTTGAAGGCTTAAAGCGGCGATTGGTCTCAAACCGATTATGGTCGGAAATAAATGGGCCTTTGACAATTTTGTCTTGTCACGCTTACGTTCCTGTCTCTCAACTCATTTAGGCAGCCTTTCGTTCAAAGGCCAAGGGGCTTTTGCCACCTAACGAAGAATGACACCGTCGTGGATTATAGAACCCATTGATATACCAAAAGATGACCCTTCAGCCTTGCGTCTGGTTTCCTAGCGTTTGCACCAGATCAGCTCTGCCTTGAGCGATTTATAGTTAGGATGGATCGACTTCTGAGAGAGGCGATTCAAAATGACGAAACCAAAGAACCATTCGGCCGATTTCAAAGCCAAGGTTGCACTTGAGGCAATCCGTGAGGAAATGACGATGGCGGAACTGTCGAAGAAGTATGGGGTGCATCTATTACCGGCAGGTGTTTGTTTGCAAACACCGAGAGGCCACCCAGATAGGGACGTGGAAACGCGCTGAGATTGAGAATATGGCCACTGCATTTTACAAACGAGGGCGAGATCCGGAGCGGGTTGATGAAGCGCAGATCGAGAATTTGCGGCTCATGCAAATTATTGACAAGCAATTCCTAGATACACCTTGGTATGGGTCACGGCAAATGGCGCGTTATATGCAACGGCAGGGTCACAAATGAGGCCGCCATCCGCTGCCGGCAAGCTATGTTTGCATTGCTGAGAGGGGTGTGCGCAGATTAATGCGGTTCATGCGTTTGGTGTCAATCAACCAGACGCCAAACACCAGCAAGAAACATCCTCAACACAAGGTTTACCCTTATCTGTTGAGGAAATTGGTAATTGATAGACCAAATCAGGTGTGGTGTGTCGACATCACGTACATTCCGATGCAGCGCGGGTTCCTCTATTTGGTCGCCATTATGGATTGGTACAGTCGCAAGGTTTTGAGCTGGCGTTTATCAAACAGCATGGAAGCGGATTTTTGTGTCGATGCCTTGAACGAGGCAATGGCCAAATACGGAAAACCCAAGATCATGAATAGCGATCAAGGCAGCCAGTTCACCGGCTTTGAGTGGATACAGGCGCTGAAAGATGGCGACGTGGCGATATCCATGGACGGCAAAGGCCGCTGGGTTGATAACCGCATGATTGAGCGGCTCTGGCGATCCTTGAAGTATGAATGCATTTACCTAAACGCATTTCGGGTTCACAGTTCCGCGCCGGTATCGGGAAATGGTTGGCCTACTAAAATACCGAGCGCCCGCATTCCACCCACGGAATATTGACGCCAGACGACGCTTATGAAAGAAAAACAGAACCAATGAGAATGGCAGCCTAAATGAAATCCTGATCCATCTTAAAATGGCTGCTAACTGGTCGAAAAAGTAGGACCACCTCTCCTCAGCCCCATCTCCTGCAACTCTTCGGTCATGCGTGGTCGACCATCGCTATGCAGGCTCAGACGATATTGCTCTCGGATATGCGCCAGAATAACCATGTCGCCGCGCTGCCGTTGGCTCATCGGGCGAACCCGCCACGCGCGAAAACCATGCGATGTAACCTGCATAATGCGGCAGAGAAATTCCACGGGCCACCCTTCTTTCCAGGCATCAATGAAGGCGAACCTCACCCACTTGACCAACACGGATACTCCTCGCGAAGCAGCCGGACGTCCTTGCGAAGACGTTCGTTCTCTTTCTCGACGTCTTCGTAAGGACCCGACACCAGGTCATCATGCTGATGCTTTTGGACCCAATTGTTCAGCGTCGAAAGCCAAATCCCCAAATCAGAGGCCGCTTGTGGCCGTGTCAGTCCACTGGTCGTTGCAATGCGCACTGCATCACCGCGAAACTCGTCTGTGTATCTCGTTCCCATTCATAGCAAACATTGCTTGAAGGAGACCGGAATTAAACTGCGACAAGACCATCTTCAGGAAAATTGCGGCTTACTCTTTCGAAAAAAGATTACATCTTGTCTTTCATAAATCGCAATGGGTTACGATGGTGTGATGCGCCTGCGGCTTATGGCCATCCCAAGACACTATACAATAGGTGGAAGCGTTGGAGTGATATGGGTATTTTCGCCAACATTATGGCTGGTTTAGCTTCTGAGGTACCTGACAACACGACAATCTCAATTGGTGCGACCGACCTCAAGGCTCACCGTACGGCTTCAAGCCTACGGTTGAAAAAGGGGGTCTGCTCGCCTAATCGGGCTCACAAAGGGTGGGATGCACACCAAATTGCATGCAATCCCTGACACCAAAGGTCGCCCAATTCATTTCATTATAACCGCAGGTCAACCCTCTCAGCGATGCAAGCATCGCCTGCCGGGCAATGGTACAGCGATTATACTGGCGCGGCCGCCTTATTGGGTGATATTCCCGCTGCAGATTGGCTGCGGGAATATCGTGGCTATGATGCTGATTGGTTTCGGAATGCCTTGATGAAAAGGGAACACAGCCCTGCATCTCGGGCAGAAAGTCCCGTAAAAAGGTCATCAAGCATGACAAGCGCCGGTATAAAAGGCGCAACAGGATCGAACATATGTTTGGAAAGCTGAAAGACTGGCGGCGCGTTTCAACCCGATATGATCGATGCCCTAACGTATTCATCTCCGCAATCGCACTCGCTGCTACAGGCCTATTTTGGTTATGAGACCTGAGCCTAATGATCGTTTTCGTCGGTAATTGTTTTTTTCTGTTATGGGCACTTATCGATGACGCGCGGTTATAGAAGACAATTTTATTTTACATAATATTGATTATAGGACTTTCTCATGTAGCCGCAAAGTTAGAATGTCACACTTCCCCGTCTGAAACAGGATTGGAGTGTGGTCGTGGGATGGGTGATGATGAGCGAGCGTGAGTTGAACCGGATTGAGGTTTTGAGCCAAGTAATACAGGGCCGGATGACAGCTGTTGCCGCGGCGCATGTGCTGGGGTTGAGCCGAAGGCAAATACAACGGTTGTTGAAAGCGTTTCAATCCGGTGGTGCAGCGGCCATTCGACATCGAGCACGCGGCCGTAGATCTAATAATTGGATTGATCCTGCGATCCGGGATTTTGCGATTACTTTGGTTCAGGAAAAATATGCGGACTTTGGGCCAACCCTTGCGGCTGAGAAGTTGGCTGAAGATCATGATTTGAAGGTCTCGCGCGAGACGCTGCGCAAATGGATGCAAGATGCGGGGATCTGGTTGTCGCGCAAACAGCGCCGGACCTTCCATCAGCCTCGCTTGCGCCGCGAGAGTTTTGGGGGGTTGGTGTCAGACTAATTCGAACTCGCCTCAGCTAGGCCCGTATCCCTGCCCTTTTATGCCGCACAAAGGCCGCGCCACTCAGTAAGAGCTGCGTTGCGATTGGCTTTGAAATGAACTCTTGCGATAGGCTGCGATCCTGATTGAAGCGGTTGAAAACATATTCGCCAAACTCAAAGATTGGCGACGTATTGCCATGCGCTTCGACCGATGCGCACACACGTTCTATTCCGCAAGTGTCATCTTCTGGATCAATCGCTGAATTCTGATCCTAGTCATTCAACTCGGGATGTAGATATTTTTCGAGGCCTGCGCGGCAATCATCGGGCCAAGGATGGGATTTGTGATCCTTGGTCGAGGTCATGACAATGAGTTGCTCAATCGTCCAAATCACATCCCCATCCACGGTCACCACGGTATAGAGTTCTAGCGAAGACTTACCGATACGTTTTACGTGCACCGCAAACTTCAATGTATCGCCATAAACTGCTGGTTTTTTGAACACGATATTCATTTTCACGCTGGGCAACCCCAGGTGCCGTTCAAACATCAACTCTTTCCACGTGACGCCAAAAGAGGCAAACATGGCCTCATTTACATCCACAAGATAGGATAAATAGGCAGGGTGGTATGCAATTCCGGTCAGATCGCAATCGCCGAAACGCATGGGTTTTGAAATTTCAAATGGCATAACTTATCCTTCAATTACTGCGACCAATATCGAGGTGATACGCGGGTCTATATAGTTTATGCTTAAAGTTCGTTCAATCGTCAAGCTTGCCCCGAAATGAGGCTTTTGTCCTCAACGGCTCATCTGTGCCAGTTCATGCGTTAAACATATGAATTTTCCACAAATATATCTTAGCCACGCGGAATCTTTGATTTCCGCACAAAGGTCGTTGACAGATGCATCATCGGAATTTAACTTTATATCTAAAGTAAATTGCCTAGTTCATGCGTTGCCTTTCACATAGAGGCAGCAAAAGCTCCACCCGTAAAGGATACCAAGATGAAGACAGCGATTCTCGGAGGCGGCCCAGCGGGTCTATACTTTGCAATTTCAATGATGTTGCGCGACAGCAGCCATGACATTACCGTTTTCGAACGCAACAAAGCGGATGATACATTTGGCTGGGGCGTCGTCCTTTCCGACGAGACCATGTCAAACTTCGAAGTAAACGATCCCGTCTCTGAGAAAATGATCCGTGACAGCTTTGCGTATTGGGATGACGTCAAGGTCGTGCGCGGCGACGAAAGCATGACATCAAGCGGCCATGGTTTTTGCGGTATTGGGCGCAAAAAACTGCTTCTCTTGCTACAAGACCGCGCGCGCCAACTCGGTGTGAAGATCGAGTTTGAAACGAATATTACGCCCGAACGCATTGAAGACCTCAAAGAAGAGTTCGATATCGTTGTGGCTTCGGATGGCCTGAATTCTATGACGCGTGGAATTTATGAAGACAAATTCCAGCCGGAAATTGATATGCGCCGCAATCACTTTGTCTGGCTTGGCACGCATCAAAAATTCGACGATGCTTTTACGTTTATTTTTGAAGAAACCGAGCATGGCTGGATTTGGGCGCACGCCTATCAGTTCGATGATGACACCGCGACGTTCATCGTGGAGTGCGGGCCTGAAACCTATAAATCCTTCGGTTTTGACACCCTAAATCAGCACGACAGCATTGCCCTGTGCGAGAAGATTTTTGCCAAACATTTGGGTGGCCATGCCTTAATGACCAATGCCAATCACATTCGTGGCTCTGCGTGGATTCAATTCCCGCGCGTCACCTGTGAAAATTGGTATTTCGATAATGTTGTGCTCTTGGGCGATGCTTCGGCGACGGCGCATTTCTCGATTGGATCGGGTTCTAAGCTTGGCATGGAAAGCGCGATCATGCTTGCTGATGAGTTGAGTTCCGACAAGCCGGTTTCTGAAGCGCTGCAAACCTATCAAGATGAACGCAAACTACAGGTTTTGCGCGTCACTTCGGCGGCCCGTAATTCGACCGAATGGTTCGAAGATGTCGAGCGCTATCTTGGGCTGGACATGATGCAGCTTAACTATGGCATGCTCACGCGGTCCCAACGGATCAGCCACGAAAACCTACGGATGCGCGACCCTAAATGGCTCGCTTCGGCGGAGGCGTGGTTTCAGGCGCAAGCTGGCAGCAACTCCAAACGCAGCCCGATGTTCGCGCCGTTTAAACTGGGGAATATGACGCTAGAAAACCGCGTCGTTGTTTCCCCGATGGCGCAGTATAAAGCCAAAGACGGCATGCCCACCGACTGGCATTTTGTCCACTATGCCGAACGCGCCAAAGGTGGTGCAGGGCTTGTGTTTACCGAGATGCTTTGTGTGAGCAAGCAAGGCCGCATCACGCCCGGTTGCCCTTGTATATCTGACGCGCAAGTCCCTGCGTGGAAGCGTTTGGTCGACTTTGCCCATACAGAAACCAAGGCGAAAATCTGTGCACAGATTGGTCATGCTGGGCGCAAAGGCTCTACACGGTTGGCGTGGGACGGCATTGATATGCCCTTGTCCGATGGTGAAAACTGGGAGCTTCTGTCGGCCTCACCTATTCCTTTGATGGAGGACAATGTTGTCCCCAAAGAAATGGACCGCGATGACATGGACATGGTCAAAGCTCAGTTTGTTGACGCGGTAAAAGCCGCCGATGCTGCTGGATTTGACATGATCGAAATGCACGGCGCACACGGCTATTTGCTCGCGGCCTTCATCTCGCCCATCACCAACAAGCGCAGCGATGAATACGGCGGAAGCCTTGAGAACCGCATGCGCTATCCCCTCGAAATCTTCCACGCGATGCGCGACGTTTGGCCTGCAGAAAAACCGATGACTGTCCGTATTTCGGCAAACGATTGGATGGGTGAAGACGGCGTTACGCCCGAAGATTCCGTTGGCATCACGCAGATGTTCAAAGACGCAGGCGCGTCTGCGATAAACGTTTCTTCTGGACAGACGGACAAGGCGGAAAAGCCAATTTATGGCCGGATGTTCCAAGTGCCGTTCTCGGATCGAGTGCGCAACGAAGTTGGTATTCCAACCTTGGTCGCGGGCAATATTTACGAACCCGATCACGTCAATTCCACATTGATGGCGGGCCGTGCGGACTTGGTCCTACTGGCGCGTCCGCATTTGACGGATCCGTATTGGACGCTGCATGCAGCTGTTGAGCTCGGCGATACCGAGCAAGAATGGCCCGCGCCCTATGAGGGTGGTCGCCGCCAAGCGAATTCCTTGGCGGAACGCGCGAAAGCAATGGCAACATGAGCGTCGCAGGAAAAACGGCCCTCGTTACCGGTGGGGGTTCAGGCGTTGGCGCAGTTATTGCGCTAACGCTGGCCGAGGCTGGCGCAATGGTCACGATCTGTGGGCGTCGGCTTGAGCCTTTGCAAGCGGTCGCCGCGAAACACAGCAATATAACGGCGGTTGTTTGCGACATCACAGATGAATCCGCGATCTCCAGCGTTATGGCAACTACCGCGCCAGATATCGTGATTGCCAACGCGGGTGCCTCCGAAAGTGCGCCGTTCGCACGCACCGAACTTGCCGCGTTTGAACGCATGATGTCTGTGAATTTGACAGGAACGTTTTTAACCCTGCGCGAAGCCACGAAGGCGATGAAAGACAAGCCATGGGGACGCATGATCGCGATTGCCTCGACCGCTGGGATCAAGGGCTATCCCTATGTCGCGCCCTATGCGGCCGCAAAACATGGCGTGATCGGAATGGTAAAATCCGTCGCCCTTGAATTGGCACGCAAGGGCATCACCGTGAATGCGATTTGCCCGGGTTTTTTAGATACGGAAATGACCGAACGCTCCATCGCGAATATTGTTGAGAAAACGGGTCGCTCCCCCGAAGAGGCCCGCGCCTCGCTGGAAGCAACCAACCCGATGAACAAGCTCGTGCCACCCGAAGATGTTGCGAATACTGTTTTGTGGCTCTGCGGTGAAGGCTCCGACATGGTCACGGGGCAAAGCATTTCCGTCTCTGGGGGCGAGACATGAGCAAGGTTTTCACCCTCAAACGACAAGTCGAATTCAATCACTGCGACCCCGCAGGGATCGTGTTCTATCCGCGCTATTTCGAGATGATATCTGCGTTGGTCGAACGGTTCTTCGGCGATGCGGTTGGGACCAGCTGGGCGCAAATGCTTCAAACGGGTGACGGCATGGGCACCCCAACAGGCAGCATCGATATGCGGTTTCGCGCCCCCTCCAAGCTTGGCGACTGGCTTGAGTTTTCCTTGGCCGTCACCCGCATTGGCACCTCATCTGCGAGTTTTGATTTGAAGTGTTCCAGTGAGGGCGAAACCCGCTTTGAAGGATCGACGACCGTTGTTTACGTCGACACTTCAACCTCAAAATCTACACCGTGGCCTGCCCCTTTGCGGACAGAAATGTCTGCCTATCTCATTTCGCCTACGACATAATTAGAAAGAATTTATATGACCACCCTTACACCGCACGTATTTCTTCAACCCGACGGCTGGGCGCCCGCAAAAGGCTATTCAAATGGCGTATTGGCCGAGGGCCGGATGGTTTTCACTGGCGGGCTTGTTGGTTGGAATGGGCAGCAGGAATGGGAGCACACCGATATGGTGGGGCAATTCCGCCAGACCCTGAAAAACATCGTTGCTGTTCTTGCAGAGGCTAAAGCTGGCCCAGAACACTTGGTGCGTTTGACGTGGTACATCACTGATAAACAAGAATATAATGAGAATCTGCGCGCCTTTGGTGCTGCATACCGTGATGTTATTGGGCGCCACTTCCCTGCGATGGCGGTTGTGCAAGTAGTTGCCCTCATGGAGGATGAAGCACGCATCGAGATCGAAGCGACGGCGGTTGTTCCACATGAATGACGTCGTGCAGCGCCCCACAACTCCCGCCACATTGATCACGGTCGCCCCCTATAATGAGGCGACCCCAAGTGGCGCGATTTTTGGCGGCTGGATCATGTCGCAACTGGATCACACTGCGGGCCTGGCGGGGCGTAAAATTAGCAATGGCAATGTGGTGATTGCCAGCATCAAAGAGTTGAACTTTCACGCGGCACTGGCCGCTGGAGAAGAATTCGCGGTTTACGCCGAACTATCTCGTCGGGGCAACAGCTCCTTTAATCTTGCGATATCTGGATGGGCCGAGCCAGAAGCGGCATGTCGGCGTATCATGACGGCGGATGTGTTATTGGTGGCCGTTGACGCCGAGGGCAAATCCCGCAAACTTCCTGATGCTTGAGCCTTGAACCTTTCGCTTTACCCAAGGGCGCTTCCGCTGGTATAGGAAAGTGTCTGTTAACTACAGGCGATTAGGGGCCAATTATGACCACGAAAAACCAACACGAAGTCGAGGACGACGCCCTCGCACGTCAGCGTTTGCGGCTTTGGCTTCAGATGCTCAAGGCGGTGCGCCATGTTGAGGGCACCCTGCGCGATAAATTGCGCTCGGGATACGATACAACCCTGCCACGCTTTGATGTTATGGCCGCGCTTTATGCCAATCCCGAAGGCATGAAAATGAGTGAGCTGTCGCAACATTTGGTGGTCTCGAACGGCAATGTTACGGGTGTTGTTGAGCGCCTAGTCAACGAAGGTCTGGCCGTGCGCGAAAATATGGCAAGCGACCGGCGCGCCTTTTTGGTCAAAATTACCGAAAAGGGCAGCAAACTTTTGGATGTGATGACCGCAGAGCACCTCAGCTGGATCGACGAAATGTTCGCCAACGTGCCGGAAACCGACGCGGCACGAGGCATTTCGATCATGCTCGACGTGCGCAACAAGCAGCCCCGGCCCTAGAAGGCCGGAGATGTTTTTGGGATCCTAAAGGATTCCAGTTTCCTTTGCGACGCGACGATAGCCAGCGCCTGCGGTAAAGCCGCCATCAATCACAAAATCTTCGCCTGTGATGAAGGCGGACCCCTCGGAGGCCAAGAAAAGTACGAGTTGTGCAACTTCATCCGCTTCGCCCGAACGCTGCATCGGTGTCATGCCAATCATCGGAGCAAGGTGGGGTGAGCCACGATTAAGGTCGGTCACAATCAACCCAGGACAGATCGCATTCACCCGAACGCCTTCTTGCGCATATTCCATTGCCGCCGTGCGGGTAAGCCCGCGCAACGCCCATTTGGAGGAAGTATAGGCCGCATCATAATGGCCAGAAAATGCGCTGTTGGAGGAAATATTGACGATACTTCCGCCGCCCGTTTTCGCCATCATCGGCGCGCAAAGCTTGGTACCGATGAAAGCGCCCGTTGCGTTTACGTCCATCACTTTGCGCCATTCCTCAACCGACATATCGCGGATGATTTTGCGACTGATGATCCCAGCGTTGTTGACGAGAATATCAAGGCGACCCGTCCACGAAATAATAACACTTAGAGCTTTCACCCATGCTGTCTCAGACGTCACATCAAGCGTTTGAAAGCGCACATCTTTACCGTCCTCGGAAAGCCGCGCGGCAAGTGCAATGCCTTCTTCTTCGAGGACATCGCAGATCAAAACACTGGCCCCTGCATGCGCAAGCAGTTCCGCCTCGATCGCGCCCTGCCCCCGTGCTCCGCCCGTAACAATGGCGGTCTTACCGTTCAGATCGGTAAGCGCCGATTTCACTTTTTCAAAATCTATACTCATGCTTGCACCATCCGTTGACGTTGTTCTCCAAGGCCCGCAGCGCCCAGAGTGATTACTTCTCCGGCCTTCAAGAAGGTCGGCGGTTTCATCCCCAAACCCACGCCCGGAGGTGTACCGGTGGCAATAATGTCGCCCGCTTCCAAGGTCATGAATTGCGAAATGTAATGCACAAGATGTGCCACACCAAAGATCATCGTTTTGGTATTGCCAGTTTGGCGGCGCTGGCCATCCACGTCCAACCAAAGATCAACGTTTTGAATATCTGCGAACTCGTCTTTCGTTACCATCCAAGGTCCGACAGGCCCAAAGGTATCGTGGCTTTTGCCTTTGATCCATTGACCGCCCCGCTCTGATTGAAAACGACGCTCAGACACATCATTGACCAAGGCATAGCCGGCAACATAATCCAGCGCATCGGCCTCATCGACATATTTCGCACGACTGCCGATCACAATACCAAGCTCGACTTCCCAGTCCGTACGATCAGACCCGCGCGGAATTTCCACGTCATCATTCGGACCGCAAAGCGAAGTCGTCGCCTTTGCGAACAGGACTGGTTCGGCGGGGGGTTCTTTACCTGTTTCGCGCGCGTGATCTGCATAATTCAGGCCAACGCAAATAAATTTCCCGGGGCGCGCGATGGCGGAACCGATCCGCGGCGAGCCCTGCACCATGGGCAGGCTTGCAAGATCAAGACCTGCGACCTTAGCCAACCCTTCAGGGGACAATGCAGCGCCGTTAATATCAGGAATTACATTCGCCAGATCGCGCATTTTTCCGTCAGTATCAAGAATTGCGGGGCGTTCGGCGCCAATGGGCCCATAGCGGAGAAGCTTCATGAAAGTTCCTTTTGTAAAAACGCCCTCACCTTGCCACTTGGCGAAGTAAGGGCGCATCTTAAATTATGGGCGACGGTAGCCTTCGAGGTCTTCGTCAGGCACATCGGGAAGGTTGACGACAAGATTGTCAGGCGTCCGACATGTGAGCCAAACAAGCTCCTCAGTGGTGCTCATGTTGACTTCGACATGCGGCATGTAAGGTGGAACAAATACAAAATCGCCCTCATGTAGGTCCGTGTATTCTTTATAGCCGTCACCAAAATAGATGCGGCCATGTCCCTTTAGAACGTAACCACCTGTTTCGCATTCGTCGTGGTGATGCGGGGGGGAGCGATGTCCTGGGTCATTGGAAACGCGTCCAAACCAGATTTTTGTTGCGGGTGTGTGCTGCGGGCTAACGCCAGATTTACGAACGCAATCACCAGATTGCGACGTTCCATCATCAAGCTCGGCTGCGCGTGTGACAACGGGAACAACTTTCTCAGTCATATGAACTCCTCTAAGGCTATGTAACTCGTTTATTCAAATGTGAACGTGCCATCATTAATTTTAAACTTCAAGTATTTTATTACACCCTTTCAGGTGGAGCGCCGGTGCGCGACAGGGTTCTCCTCGGGATGGAACGGGCCAATACCGCGCACAAATTGGGCATTTTATAGAGTTTACGAGCCTAATGTTCCATCAGGGGTGCGGCATAACCTCATCTTAATCCTCAAAAATCGAAAAAAGATCGCCAAAAATAAACTTTGCTCTTGAAGAATATATCTACATGCATTTGCATACACCTAAACAATACAAAATAAAATCAACGGAGGATTCCCCTAAATGAACGCTCAAAATCTGCTTGCTGAGGTCGCCACCGGCCTACTTGATGGTTCTGTCAAAGTGGTCGATTGCACCGCGCCGCTTGGCCCAGACACACCGCTCCTGAAGCTGCCTGAAGACTTTGCTGACAACACGCCAAAAGTCGAAATCCACAAAATTTCCGAATATGGCGATCGTGGTCCTTGGTGGGCATGGAACTGGCTGAAACTTGGCGAACACTCCGGCACCCACTATGACGCGCCGCACCACTGGGTCACCGGCAAAGACTACCCCGACGGTTCCGTCGACACCATCGCGCCACAGAATTTCGTTGCCCCCGCCAATGTCATTGATTGCTCAAAAGAGGCCGCAGCGGACCCCGATTTCCTGCTCACCGTCGAGCATATTAAGGCATGGGAAGCCGAACACGGCGAGATCAAAGAAGGCGAGTGGGTTTTAATGCGCACGGACTGGGATCAATACAATACCGACGAAGCCAAGTTCCTGAACGCCGACGAAAATGGCCCGCATACACCCGGCCCGAACGCCGAAGTTATTGTGTATCTTATGGAAGAGAAAAAGGCGCTTGGCTGGGGCACACAGTGCATCGGGACAGATGCCGGCGCAGCGGGCGGATTTGAAATCCCCTTCCCTGCGCATAACTTGCTCCACAAGAACAACCGCTACGGCCTCGCGTCCCTGACAAACCTCAGTGAACTGCCTCCAAAAGGTGCGATCCTCATCGCGGCACCGCTCAAAATCGTCAAAGGGACAGGCTCGCCAATTCGCGCTCTGGCCCTCGTTCCAAACGCATAGGAACGCGTAATGGCCACATCAACTGACATCGCCATCATCGGCTCCGGAATCAATGCCTTGGTTGCGGGGGCTATGCTCGCGAAATCCGGCAAAAGCGTCATGCTTTTTGAGCGTGAAGCGATTGCTGGCGGTTGCATGCGGTCCGAAAATCTGGCCGAGGGGGTGACGTACGATCCCCTCGCCACAACCTTTGTGCTCTGGGTTACTGGCGCGGCGCATGGTGCATTGGGCGCAGACCTCGCACGGCACGGCGTTGAATTTTGCGCCACCGATACGCCCACGGGTGTTTTGATGCCTGACGGGCGGGCGTTGACTTATACGACTGACCGCGCGCGCAACGTGGCGGCTTTTAACGCGGCGCAAGCGGGCGACGGGACACAACTCGCGGCGGATCTTGATGCCTTTGGCGCAAACGCAGAGCTGCTGTTTGGCCTCATGGGCGGCGATCCATGGTCAAAATCGACTGCCAAACTCATGGCAAAAGAAACATGGAAACGCAAACCCCGTGGAATCGCCGCAACGATGGGCGATGCATTAACCTCCATGCGCGGCTGGCTTGAAACCTCCTTTGAGGGCGACCTAACGCGCGCGCTTTGGGCGCCATGGTGCTTGCATGCAGGACTTAGCCCCGAGGCCACATTCTCAGGGCAAATGGGCCAAGTCATTGGTTTCGCCCTTGAAGCGGCAGGTGCGCCGATTGTCAAAGGTGGCGCGGCGGAAATGGTGCGCGGGCTGATCGCTATCATCGAAGAGCATGGCGGAACCGTTCAAACCTCCGCCAAAGTCGCAAAAATCACGACGTCAAACGGCAAGGCGACGGGCGTTAAACTGGCTTCAGGCGAGAAGGTTTCCGCCAAAACGGTGTTAGCCTCAACCACGCCAAATCAATTGTTCGAGACATTGGCCCCCACGCCAGAGAAACAAGAAGACTTGCGCAAGTATCGATACGGCAAGGGTAATTTCCAACTGCACTTCCTTATTGATGGTCCGGTAAATTGGAAAACCGAAGGGTTGGAAAACGTCCAATTGTTGCATTTGACCGCCGGTCTTGACGCCGTTTCAAAGGCTGGCAATGAGGCCGAGCGCGGGATGCTACCAGAAGTTCCGACCATCTGTGTTGGCCAACCTTGCGCCGCCGATCCTAGCCGTGCGCCCGAGGGCCAAACTGTGCTTTGGTTGCAAATGCCGGAAGCGCCACGTTTCATCAAAGGCGATGCAAAAGGCGAAATCGAAGCTCCAGTCGACGGACAATGGAGCGAGGATTTACGCGAAGCCTATGCCGACCGCATTCAGGCAATCCTATCCCAACACATCGAAAATTTTGACGCGCGCATTGTTACCCGCCGTGCCATCTCTCCAGCGGATTTGCAAGCATACAACATGAACCTTGTCGGCGGCGACCCGTATGGCGGCGCGTGCTCGGTTGAGCAATTCTTCCTGTGGCGCCCCTTCAAAGACAGCGTGCGCCACGAAACGGGCATCAAGGGCCTCTATCATATCGGGGCGTCAACGCATCCTGGTCCGGGCCTCTCGGGCGGATCAGGCTTTTTAACAGCCAAGGAGCTTGGCGCATGAGCAATCCTTCTGAGTCCCTCGAAGAATTCACCCCCTATCTGATGAACCGCATCGCCGCGCGATATAATAAGGGTGTCGAATCCGCTCTCAAAGAGGCCGGCGTTTCTGTTGCTCAAATGCGGACATTGGCGTCGCTGGCGGAAAACGGTGCCTGCACCATCAACGCGCTTTCTGTGCTGACCGTCATCAAACAATCCACGCTCTCTCGGACGCTCGACACGATGGAAAGCGCGGGGCTTATTTCCCGTGAGGCGCCTGAAACCGACAGCCGTTACCGCCTGATTAGCCTTACCATAGAAGGCCGCGCCGTGCATGACGCTGCGTGGCCCTCGATGCAAACAATGCGCGACACGATGCTGGCCGCCCTAAGCCCAGACGAGCGCGAAACTTTCAACACATTTCTTGTGCGGATCTTCTACGACATCCGCCATCACGACTTTTAAAGGAGTAAACCATGGCCGAACGCTCATTCGCCAAGGAAGTTCAGAAATTAAAAAAGGGAGAGGGTGAAACCTTTACAGGCGAAGGCATTCTTGCCATCACCAAGGCCCTTTTGCAAAACGGCGTCGGCTATGTGGGCGGCTATCAAGGCTCCCCGATTTCGCATCTAATGGACGTCCTCTCGGATTCCCAAGAGATTCTAACCGAGCTTGGCGTACACTTTGAAGCCTCCGCTTCTGAGGCGACGGCAACAGCAATGCTCGCCGCCTCCGTGCACTATCCCATTCGCGGGGCGGTGACCTATAAATCAGTTGTTGGCACCAATGTGGCCTCTGATGCTTTGTCCAACCTCGCCTCTGGCGGCGTGACGGGCGGCGCGTTGATTATCGTCGGCGAAGACTACGGCGAAGGCTCCTCCATCATGCAAGAGCGCACCTATGCGTTCGCGATGAAATCACAGGTTTGGATGCTCGATCCGCGCCCTAATCTTCCGTCGATCGTTAAATCTGTTGGCGACGGGTTCGAGCTGTCGGAAATTTCAAACACGCCGGTGATGCTCCAAGTTGGCATTCGCTCCTGCCACGTCCACGGTCACTTTATCGCCGAAGACAACAAGCCGCCAAAAGTGACGGTGTCGGACGCGTTGGAAAACCCACAGCGCAATCTTGACCGCATCGTTTTACCGCCTGCGACCTATATCCACGAAGAAGAAAAACTCACCAAACGCCTCCCCGCCGCGCAAAAATTCATTATCGACAAAGAGATCAATGAGCGGTTTGGCAAAGACAACAGCAAGGTCGGGATCATCCTGCAAGGTGGGACCTATAACACGGTTATCCGCGCCCTCAACCGTCTAGGAATGGCCGATATTTATGGCGAAACCGACGTGGATATGTTGGTGCTCAATTGTGTATACCCACTGGTTCCTGATCAAATTCTGGACTTCTGTGAGGGCAAAGACGCCATTCTGATTGTCGAAGAAGGCCAGCCAAACTATGTCGAGCAGCAAATCGCACATATGCTCTATCAGAAGGGGAAAACCGTCAAACTTGAGGGCAAAGGCGTTTTGCCAATGGGTGGCGAATACACCGGCCAAGTGATGGTCGAAGGGCTTGGAACCTTCTTCTCTGAACATGCGCCAAATATGGTGCCCACCGCCAAAGTCATGAGCAACGAAGAGCCTGTAGCGATCCCCGATCTCTCCAAAAGCTTGCCCTCGCGTCCCCCCGGATTTTGCACAGGCTGTCCAGAGCGCCCGATCTTTGCCGCAACGAAACTGGTTGAGGAAGAACTCGGCGAGCATCACATCGCGTCCGACATTGGCTGTCACCTGTTCTCGATCATGCCGCCGTTTGACCTCGGCGCGACAACCATGGGCTATGGACTTGGCCCCGCTTCGGCGTCTGCCCTTCAGAACGTCAATAAATCTGGGCGTCGCTCAATTTCCTTCGTTGGTGATGGCGGGTTTTGGCACAACGGCCTGACTTCCTCTGTTGGCAACGCCGTTTTTAACAAGAACGACAATGTGATTGTCATCGTCGACAACTTCTATTCGGCGGCGACCGGCGGCCAAGATAACTTGTCTTCACGTGCGGATAACAAAACCAAACAGACCCAAAATTCCATCGTTTCCGCCTGTAAGGGGATGGGCGTCAAATGGATCCGTCAGTTGGACAACACCTATGACGTGACAAAAATGCGCGACACCTTGAAAGAGGCCCTGACCACGGACGCCGATGGGCCAAAGGTCATTGTTGCCTCGTCTGAATGCATGCTCAACAAACAGCGCCGCGTCAAACCCCAGATGGCCAAAGCCGCCAAAGAGGGCAAACGCGTTGTGCGTCCGCGCTTTGGTGTCGACGAAGATATTTGTACCGGCGATCACGCCTGTATGCGTCTGTCTGGTTGTCCATCCTTGTCCGTCAAAGACACAGGTGACCCGTTGCGCGACGATCCCGTAGCCGCGATTGACCAGACCTGTGTTGGCTGTGGCAACTGTGGCGAAGTGGCGGATGCGGCGGTCCTTTGTCCATCGTTCTTCCAAGCCGACATCATCACAAATCCAAGCGCCCGTGAAAAACGTCGCGCCAAAGGCACGGGCAAAGTCATCGCTTGGCTTCAAACACGCCGAGACGCCAAACGCGTCACATTTGCCTAAGGAACCGATCAATGAACATTCCAAATAAACCGATTGTCGCCCGTCGTTCCCCCGGTTCCAGCGGCGAAAAAATCATCACACTGGCGGCTCTGGCTGTTGGGGGTCAGGGCGGAGGCGTCCTGACAAATTGGATCGTGGCCGTCGCCGAGGCCAGCGGTTACCGCGCGCAATCCACGTCTGTTGCGGGCGTCGCACAGCGTACAGGCGCAACGATCTACTATGTCGAAATGTGTCGTGACACAGGGCGCATGCCCGTATTTTCCCTCTCGCCCTCCATTGGCGACGTCGACATTTTGATGGCGTCGGAATTGATGGAGGGGGGCCGTGCGATCATGCGTGGTTTTGTAACCCCCGGTCGTACAACGCTGATCACATCCACCCACCGGATCGCGGCGGTTTCGGAAAAAATCGCACCCGGCGACGGACGCGTAGATGGCGCGGACGTCATTGAAGCCATGGGCATTGCGGCGGACCACGTTGTGGCCTTCGACATGGAAACCGTGGCCAAGCGAGCAGGATCGGTGATCTCGTCATCGCTTTTGGGCGCCTTGGCGGGATCGGGTGCATTGCCGTTTGAGCGCGCCAGTTATGAAGAGGTAATCCGCGCTTCTGGCCGTGGCGTCGAGGCATCCTTGCGCGCATTCGGTGACGCCTATGACATCGCCAAGGGCGACAAACCTGCGCCAGAACCAGAGGTCGTCGCCTTACCAGTATCCGTACTCAACGTTCCAAAGCGCCTCAAAAAATCATGGGCAACGCTCGAAAAACGCCTGCTGGCCTTACCTGACGACACCCAAGAAATGACCGGACTTGGCATTAAAAAAGTCGTGGACTTCCAAGACATCCGCTACGGCCATCAATATCTTGATATGGTCGAGAAGGTCGTGGCTCTGGATGCCGCTCCTTTTGACATGAGCAATAATGCCGCCAAATATTGCGCGCGCGCGCTGGTCTATGATGATCTATTGCGGGTCGCCGATATTAAAACGCGCGCCTCCAGATTTGAGCGGGTAAAGGACGAAGTCATCGTCAAAGACGACCAAGTTCTACACCTCACCGAATATTTTCACCCGCGTTATGAAGAGTTTACCACAACCCTCCCCCGCGCTCTTGGCCGTTTTATGCAACGCCGTAAAGGCATCGACGCCTTTTACTTCAAGCACTTCGACAAAGGCCGCCGTATTCGCACCGACAGCTTGCTTGGCTATCTGTCCCTATGGTTTGTGTCCTCTCTGCGCCCAATCCGCCGCGGCCTTTTGCGCCACGACAGCGAAATGGCGCATATGAACACGTGGTTCGCCACCGTTCTGAAAATTGCCAAAACGGACACCGCGCTTGCGAGCGAAATCCTTGCCAATTACCGCCTCATCAAGGGCTACTCGGATACGCATGTGCGCGGCATGTCCAAATTTGCCCGCATTATGGGCGCGATTGATTTGCTCAACGGACGCGCGGACGCCGCAGATTGGATGCGCCGTTTGCGAACAGCAGCGCTCGATGATGTCGAGGGCGACAAACTCGATGGTGCGCTCGAAACCGTCAAAAGCTTTGCGAGGTAGATGAGATGCCTGCACCTAATGTCATTATCGGCGCGGGCATAAACGCACTTGTCGCCGCTGCGGACCTCACAGCGCGCGGGAAATCCGTGCACATCTTTGAGCGCGGCCCCACTCCGGGCGGCGCGGTCCGCACAGAAGAGCTCACCTTGCCGGGTTTTCGCCACGACGTCGCAGCGATGAACCTGTCGATGTTTGCGGGTTCAGCATTTATGGCCAAACATGGCGCAGAACTTGCCAAACACGGTGTCGAATTCGTACCCATCACGCGCCCTTTCGCCCAAGCACTAGAGCCGGGCGACCATCTAGGCGTGACAACGGATGTCGAAGAAACGCTTTCTACCTTTCACTCTGAGGCGGATAAGGCGACATGGCGCAGTCTGATGAAGGCCTTCCCACAGCGCGCCAGTGTTGTGGGTGGCCTGCTCGGCACCCCGATGCGGCCAAGCCCGTTGCTGAAGTTTTTCTGGAAATCGTGGCGCGTATTGGGTACAGCGAAAAGCCTTGAGATTGCGCAGTTTTTGGTCACGTCGCCCCGTGCTTGGCTTGAGGAAAACTTCACCGATCCGCGCCTACAAACGGCCTTGTCCACTTGGGGTATGCACCTCGATTTTGCACCCGATATCGCTGGCGGCGCAATCTTTCCTTACCTCGAAGCCATGGGCGGACAGGCCATGGGAATGGTGATCGGCAAAGGCGGCGCAGATACCGTCACTCGTGCTTTGGTTTCGATGATCGAAAGCCATGGCGGTACGATCACCTGCAACGCCGAAGTCGACGAGATTTTGCACAAGAATGGCGTTGCCACCGGCGTGCGTGTCAATGGCAAAGAAGTAGAAGCTTCAACTATATTGGCGGGGCTTGCCCCGAAACACTTGCTTCGTATGATAGGCGAAGACTCGGGAAATACCCGTTTCAACAAGGGCCTCAAGAAATTCAAACACGCGCCAGGGACGATGATGATTCACCTCGCGCTTAACGGCCCCGTCCCGTGGAAAGCCGACGCCCTCAAGGCGTTTGCTTATGTGCATATCGGGCGCACAATGGAGACGGCGTCGTTTGCATATGCGCAGGCCTCTGCGGGTCTTCTTCCTGAGACTCCCTTGCTTGTGGTTGGACAGCCCACGGCCTTTGACACCAGTCGGACGCCGGAGGGCAAGCACGTTCTTTGGGTTCAAGTACGCATGGTTCCCGCCGATATAGAAGGCGATGCTGCGGGCGAAATAACGGCCAAAGACTGGAAAAATGCAAAAAATCCGATGGCGGAACGCGCGCTCGACTTGATCGAAGAACAGGCTCCAGGCTTTCGCGAAACCATCTTGGCGCAAACCGTTGTGTCCCCTCTTGACCTAGAAAAAGAGAACCCGAACCTTGTTGGCGGCGATCAAATATGCGGTTCCCATCACCTCAATCAGAACTTCCTTTTCCGCCCCGTTCGTGGCTTCGCGGATGGGCGCACACCACTGAACGGGTTGTTC
This sequence comes from Falsihalocynthiibacter sp. BN13B15, assembly GCF_041205415.1. Taxonomy (NCBI): domain Bacteria; kingdom Pseudomonadati; phylum Pseudomonadota; class Alphaproteobacteria; order Rhodobacterales; family Roseobacteraceae; genus Falsihalocynthiibacter; species Falsihalocynthiibacter sp. BN13B15. Next base: position 59,561 of record NZ_JBGFCE010000014.1, on the reverse strand, counting down.
ATGATCGGAGCCTCCTGTTGGCCCGGTGCTGGAACCGGCGCAGGATCGGGAACTTTTGTGTCCCAAATGATTAAATAACGTGCAAACACCAAAAAAACGGACGTTTTGCGAATTAATACTTTAATTATAAAATTTTTAAGCTCAAACTAATATCCGATAATGTGAATACAAATAATATCACAACAAGAGCCCTTCAAGGGCCCCTTTCAACCAACGGGAGTTACAAAATGAAGAATGAAACACACCTCACAAGACGTGGTTTTGTGGGAGCAACTACCGCGCTCGCCGGATTGTTAGCAACGGGCGTACCGGTCTTTGCCCAAGACGCCGACAGCCTGACAATCGCCTATAATACCTCCGTCCAAAGCTGGGACCCAACCACTGGCCCCGCTGCGGTAAACCCCGCGCTGCAATCCGTGTATCTGGCGGTTTTTGACCGTTACATCAATCAAGCGGCGGACCTTTCTTTCGAGCCCGGCCTGTTGACGGATTGGGGCTTCAACGACGACAAAACCAAAGTGACTATGACCGTCCGCGAGGGTGTTAAATGGCACAATGGCGACGACCTGACGCCAGAAGACGTGGTCTGGTCCCTCACGCGCGCAGCAAACCCAGAAACTGGCAATCCCATGCAATTTGTCTGGTCCAAGATCGGTAATTTCACGGTTGAGGGCAACACAATCACTGCAGATGTGATTGAATTTGAACCGGCGCTTTTCAAATGGATGGCCTTCTTGACGGCCTTTATTCTACCGAAGGCGTACTACGAAGAAGTTGGCTCCGAAGGCTTCGAAAAGGCCCCCATCGGCTCGGGTCCCTATATGGTCGACGCATTCGAGCCGGGTGCCTATGTACGCCTAAAAGCCTTTGAAGACTACTGGGGCGGCGCGCCAGAATTTAAAACCGTGACGATCAAATTCGTGACCGATGCGGCCTCGCGCGTGGCCGAAGTGGAGTCGGGAAATGCCGACATCACAACCAACATTCCCTATGAAGAATATGACCGTTTGATCGCCAAAGACGGCCTCTCTGGCAAGGCGATACCAATCACCGATATCGGCATGATTTTCCTCAACGACATTGAGGTCATGACGGATAAAAACGTGCGTCTTGCGGCCCACCACGCGATCAACAAACAGCTGCTCATCGATCGTCTTTTACACGGCTATGGTGTCCCCCTTTCGACACTCGAAGTACCCGGTTATGCGGCCTATGACGACAGCATCCAAGTCGCTTATGACCCAGAGAAATCCGTAGAGCTTTTGGCGGCATCGGGATATTCCACCGACAATCCCGTGAAGTTCACAATCCAAACCACGCGCGGATTTAAGCCAAAAGACTACGAAATGATCCAAGCCATCGTTGGCATGTGGCGCAAAGTTGGCATTGAAGCCGAAATCGAAGTCTATGAAATCGCAAAACACTATGAGTTGCGCGCCACAGACACGCTTGCACCTGCGGCCTTCTACAATTGGGGCAACTCGATTGGCGACCCGTCAACATCCACAGGCTTCTCGATGTTTGGCCCCTCCCCCCACGCGGTTTGGGACACACCGGATCTCGTTGAAAAAATTGGCCCGCTGTTTGTCGAAGCCGACGAAGAAAAACGGATCGCAGGCTACAAAGCCGTGTCGCGCTACATCGCCGAAGAGGGCTATGTCATTCCGCTTTTGCAATATGTGACACCGATTGTTTTCAACTCGAACATTGATGTAGAGCCTTTCGCGTCAGGCGATCTTCTGCCGCAGGCCGTGACCAAAAACTGATCATATTTGCCCGATTTTGATACCTCGGACCGCAATTCTGTTGCGGTCCGAAACCTTATTCCAATGAGGCATCTATGCTTTTGAAAACCATTCTCATCCGGCTGCTCAGTACCTTGGTCACATTGTTCGGCGTCGCCGTTGTTGTGTTCGTACTGGTGCGCGTGGCGCCCGGAAATCCGATCTCGATGATGCTGCCTCCGGGGGCGACGGATCAAGATATCGCAAATCTGACGGCGCTCTACGGGTTTGACAAAAGCCTGCCCGAACAATTTGTGATTTGGATGGGCGGGGTGCTTCACGGTGATTTTGGCACGTCTATTACCTTGCGCCAACCTGTCGCAAATCTCGTCCTTGGGCGACTGCCCGCCACGTTAGAACTCTCCGTGATGGCGCTTATAATTGCCGTATTCCTTGGCGGCTTGGTGGCGATTGTCGGCGCGCGCAAACGTGGATCTGGCGTCGAAACCAGTCTCGATCTGACCAGCGGTGCGGTTCTGTCGATCCCCGACTTTCTGTGGGGGTTGATTTTCGTTCTCCTGTTTGGCGTCCTCTGGCCTGTGCTCTCCATTTCGGGGCGAATTGATCCAAGCATTAACGTCGATTTCACCACAAATTTCTATTTGATTGAGGGCTTGTTGCGTGGGCGTTTTGATGTGGTTGGCTCGACGCTCTCACATATGTTGATGCCCGCGATGTCGTTGGCGCTTCCCTTGGCCGCGATGATCGCACTTCTTCTGAAACAGAACCTCAAGGAAATCCTGCTTCAGGATTACACAACCCTTGCCCGCGTCCGTGGCTTTAGCGAAACCTCGGTGATTCTGCGCGAAGCATTGCGCAATGCGGCCTTGCCAACGATTGCGCTTATCGGAGTGCAATTTACCTTCCTCATTGGCGGCACCGTGATTGTCGAGCGCCTCTTTGCCTACGAAGGTCTTGGCAATATGGCCATCGATGCCGTGATCAATCGCGACCTCCCTTTGGTACAGGGCATCGTGCTTTTATTTGCCGCCCTTTTCACCGTGATCAACCTGTTGGTTGATCTCTCCTACACCCTTTTAAATCCGAGGTTCCGGCATGGCTGATGTCACGACACCAACCGTCCGCGCGTATCGAGCGGATGTAAATTTACGGCTGTGGTTGCCGCTTACATGGATCATGGTTGTTGTGATCGCCGCGCTTTTTGCGCCGCTAATTGCGCCCTTCGATCCTCTCTCTCAAGACCTTATGCTTGAGCGCCTCCCCCCCTTTTTCATGGAGGGATCCGAGGCTGGTCATTGGCTGGGCACGGATAGCCTTGGGCGTGATGTTCTCTCGCGGATCATTTACGGCGCGCGCATCGCCCTTTTCGTAAGCGTCATCGCGGCGACCACGACCTGTATTTTTGGTTCTACTTTGGGCCTGATCGCAGGATATTATGGCGGCTGGCCGGATCGCATAATTTCGCGCCTCGTGGACATTTGGATGGCCTTTCCCCCCGTACTTTTTGCGGTGCTTCTGGTGGCCGTCATCGGTACCGGTCTTGGCTCCGTCATTGCGGCTATCGCCCTTATCGACTGGACACGTTTTGCCCGTGTTATTCGCGCTGAAACCATGGTGCAAGCACAGATGGATTACGTCGACAGCGCTCGCATCGGCGGCGCTCGTCGGGTGGCAACCTTGTTTAGTGAAATCCTGCCCAATGTCCTCCCCTCCATTATAGCCCTGTTGATGCTAGAAATGGGAATTGCCGTGATCGTCGAGGCCATCCTGAGCTTCGTAAATCTCTCAATTTCGTCGGATGACCCAACTTGGGGCAGCATGATCGCCGAAGGCCGTGGCTCAATTCACTTCGCGTGGTGGGTTCTGCTGTTTCCGCTCATCACCCTTTTCTTGTCCGTCCTGAGTTTCTCGACCCTCGGAGAAGGCCTCAAGCAACAATTTGATCCGGTGCTCCAATGACCACAATTTCCCCACACGCCAAAACTTTGGACATCATCAAGCTCAATATTGCCCTGCCAAATGGGCGGCGCCTGTTGCGGGACGTCTCGCTCGACCTAGAACCTGGCGAGGTACGCGCATTGGTCGGCGAAAGCGGTGCGGGTAAGTCGATGATCGGCAAAGCGGTGCTTGGCATATTACCCAATAAGGTCGAAGTGACCGAGGGCGAAATCCTGCTGGAGGGCGCACATTTAAACGCAATGTCCGCCAAAACACGGCGGCAAACCGTGGCGAAAATGTCGGCGTTGATACCCCAAGACCCCCTCACCGCCCTCAACCCTGTGCGCAAAATCGGCCCGCAAATCACCGATACTTTAACGCGCATTCACGGCTGGAGTGCTGATCGTGCCTTGGCGCGGGCCCGCGAGCTTTTGGATCGTGTACATATTCAAGCACCCGAACGCGTCATGGCAAGTTATCCGCATGAACTGTCCGGTGGCATGCGGCAACGCGTTTTGATTGCTGCGGCTTTTGCCCCTTCGCCGCGTTTAATTGTGGCGGATGAACCGACCACCGCGCTCGACGTCACCGTGCAAAAACAAATCCTCAAACTGATCCGCGAACTTCAGCATGAAACGGGAACCGCCGTCCTGTTTGTCACCCATGACATGGGCGTCGTCGCCAAAATCAGCCAGAAAGTGACGGTCTTGTTTGCCGGCCGCGTGATGGAGGATGCAGTAACGCGCGACATTTTTGAAAACCCAAGCCACCCCTATACAAAAGCCTTGATCGAGGCGACGCCCACGACCAAGTCAACCGCGAAGTCTTTTTCCCCTGTGCCCGCCGAATTGATCGCCGAACTTCACAGCGACATTGCCCAGATCGACGCCGCTTACGCCAAGGGAGATCGAGCATGACCCAAACGCAAAACACCGCATTGCTTTCTATTCGCAACCTTCGTTTGTCCTTTCCAGACCGCGCGCATAAACCCCTTCTCGGCCCTGCCCCGCGCATTGAGGTTCTTAAAAACCTAAACCTCGATATTGCCAAGGGAAAGATAACCGGAATCGTCGGGGAATCGGGATCTGGGAAATCCACCTTGGGTCGGATATTTGTCCGTCTTCTGGAGCCCGACTCTGGGCAAGTTATTTTTGACGGTATGGACATCAGTACGTTGGATGAGGTGGCATTGCGCCCTTTGCGTCGCGACCTTCAAATGATTTTTCAGGATCCGATGTCCTCGCTCAATCCACGCCACAAAGTTTGGCGCATTATTGCCCAACCGATGAAGCGGTATGGCCGTGGCGGCACACGCGCCGATGCTTTGGCGGCGCTTAAAAAGGTTGGGCTCACACCAGACTTCGGAAATCGTTACCCGCATGAATTGTCCGGCGGACAGCGCCAGCGGGTTGGTATCGCGCGGGCCATCGCGCTTGAGCCGCGCTTTATCTTGGCCGACGAAATCGTTTCGGGTCTGGATGTCTCCAGCCAAGCCCAGATCCTTACGCTTTTGCGCGATTTGGCACGTGACATGGACCTCACTGTGGCCTTTATTAGTCACGATCTCTCGGTTATTCGCTATTTATGCGACGACGTGATCGTGCTGAATCATGGGGTTATCGTGGACAACGGTCCCGTTGAAACGGTGTTCGAGTCTCCAAAATCTGCCATTACAAAAACGTTGTTGGCTGCAATCCCACTCCCTGAAATTGACGAGGATTGGTGGGAAAATACCGCAGAGCTATAACGAACGAAGCGAGCCTTGCGGATAACAAGGCTCGCTTCGTTGGAAGGCTTTCCGCGATTTAACGCAGTATTTCTTCCAGTGCGATCAACGTACGTTTTACGCCAGAAACGGTGGTAATCGGACCCGGCGACATGCGCAAAGTTTGGCCCCGGCAATCCATATAAATTTGCTGCTCGCGCAGTTTTTGAACCACCTCGGCAGCAACGATATGCTTTGGCAATGACAGCATAAGGCTACCACCGCGCCGATCCGCCTCACGCGGAGTCGCCAATGTCAGGCCAAGCGCTTCAAGCCCTTCAAGGAGCATCGCGCAAAGAGTTTGGTTGTGGGCCACGAACGCCTCGGTATCTTGCTTCATGCGCCATTCAAGCGCGGGAAGACTGGCGATTGCAGAAACGGTTGACGGCGTCCCGTTGTCAAGCCGCCGCGCGTCGGGCGCAAAGGCAAAGGCATCCAGCGCCCAAGAGAACGGGTTGTCTTGGGAAAACCAGCCGCGCAAATCCGGCTCACAGAGCGGCAACAATTTATCATCCACATAAAGGATACCCGCGCCAGGGGTGCCACAGAGCCATTTGAGGCTGGTTGAAATCACGAAATCCACCTGCGGCGCACTCACATCATATGGCAATAGTCCCGCGCCTTGCGTGATATCAACGCCGATTAAGCTGCCCATTTTACGGCCATGTTCGACAAGACGCGGCAGGTCGTTGCGGTGGGAGGTGGTCGAACTAATCCACGTCAAAAGCGCCAGCGCGACATTCTCATCCCATTCGGCGATCAGATCGTCTTCCTCAACCCAATGCGCCCCCTGCCGCAATGGTACTGTTTGCAGGGTGAATCCATAACGCTCTGCCAAGCCGGTCAACAGGAAATGGATCGACGGAAAGCCATCTTCAGCGACGAGGACTTTCTTGCCGATGAGCATTTTCGGCGGCAAAGACCCGATGAAGGTCATCATGGCGGAAGTTACATTTTCAGCGGTGGTCAATGTGCCCTTTGGCGCGCAGATAAGCTCGGCCCAGAGATCAATAAACCTCTGGCGTTTGCCCAGAATTTCGTTCCACTGCCCGTCATTAAACGCTGACCAACTGGCTGAAAATGCAGCGAGTTCTTGGGCCAAATCTGCCTCTTTGTCGGGGTAGTGGCCGATGGAATGGTATAGTAAATAGGCGTCGCCACCGTTAAGTGCGGACATGTTATTTCTCCGTAGAACTGAGTGAGGGGGGATCGCTTACCTTTAGTGGTATCCGCGCTTGTAATACTGCTCGAGCCAACTGGTGAACCGCACCATCGGCCACAGGATCGCGATATAAATCAACGCGGCCAACAACAACGGCGTTGGATTCGCGAAGAGCGCTTGTGCGTCGGTTGCTTGCTTCAACAGGTCGCCCATCGTGACGACCGAAGCCAGAGACGTATCTTTCATAATGGCGACGCAATAGGACGCGAGCGGCGGAATCATCATCCGCAAAGCTTGTGGCAAAATCACCTTGCGCATCATCGAAAAGAAGGAAAGGCCAAGCGCCTCTGAGGCTTCGAACTGGCCCTTTGGAACGGCTTCGATTCCTGCGCGCACAACTTCCGCCGTATAGGCCGCAAGGACCAACGAAAGCGCAATGGTTGCGGCGATGAACGGGGGAAAGACAATCCCTGCAAACGGCAACGCATAATAGACAAGAATCAGAACCACCAAGACGGGAATGGCGCGCATGATGTCGACAAAAAGGACTGCCAGAAGCCGAAAAGGTTTAGGCGCATAAAGACGCACAAGGCAAACCAGCACCCCTAAAATACCGCCACATACGGAGGCCGCGCCACCAAGTAAGAGGGTGTTCACAAGCCCCCGCATCAGAATGGGAAAAGAGCGCCTCATGACGTCGAGGTTGAAGAAAATATCAAAGATTTCCATTTACTGCACTGCTGCCTTTCATGCTGTCTTCAGAGGTTTTGAAGTGGTGTGGGAGCGGTAAATCATACCGCCCCCGCACCATTTTGGGTCAGTCTGCCGACGTGGGAATTGGAAGAGGCGTCAAAGTTAGGCTGTCGGCTGCGGGCGCAACGCCGAACCATTTTTCATAGATCGTCGCCATTGTTCCATCCGTTTTCATCGCGGAAAGCGCATCGTTAAATGCTTCAAGCTTCTCGGAATCCTTGGGCATCATGATCGCAAATTTATCGCCCGTCGCGACTTCAATCGCGATCTCAAGATTGCTTAACTGTGGTTGTGTAAATGCGTAACGCAGGCTCACGATGTCGTTCACAGCGGCGTCAATCCGTCCGTTGCGCAAATCGGTCAGCATATTCGCAGTGCTGTCATAGCTGCCATAGGACGCATAGCCGAGTTCTGCTTCGCGTTCCTTAAGCCAACCTTCGGGGAAAGATGTGGCGATAGAGCCGATCTTCTTTCCAGCTAGATCGTCAAGGCTTGCAATGCCCGCGTCTTTTTTGGTGCCAAATCCAAGCGCACCCGAGAAATAAGGTTGAGTAAATGACTGAGCTTCAAGCCGCTCCTCGGTGATGGTCAGCGATGAAATCACAGCATCTACGCGGCGCGATGCGGTTGCTACAAAAAGCGCCCGAAAATCGAGGCCACTTATCTCAAGGTCAGCGTCAAGGCGGGAGGCAATTTCGGTAACGATGTCAACTTCGAAGCCTTCAAACTCGCCCGCTTCGTTTTTGAATTCCCAAGGGGGGTTTGCGGGGTAGGAGCCGATTTTCAATGTCTCTGCCGCGCTCGCGTTGAGGCCGGAGAAAATGGCCATCATTGCTGCGGCGAAGCCGATAATGTGTCGTGTACTGGAGGTCATGTGATGATCCCTGTTGTTGGGTTAGCGGCGCATTTTTTGGTTCAGCGCTCATCTTTATGATATGCACGTCTCGTATACGAATTCAAACATTTTATTTAAGGTTAAAGTTTTTTTACTGGTTATTTTCAATATTTGCGGTAATCTAGAGACTTAAACAGTATACGGATTAAAGGAGATTTATGCCCGATTTTTCAAAACGCCGTATAAAAGACGTGATTTATGAAGAGTATCTCGGACGCATCCAGCGTGGGGAACTGACACATAAAGACCGACTCGTCGACACAACTGTCGCCGCCGAATTCAATGTGTCGCGGATGCCCGTGCGCGATGCATTTATGAGGCTTGCACATGAGGGATATCTCGCAAGCTCGACACGCGGATTTACCCTGCCCGAACTTAAGCATCGCCAGATTCTGGAGATTTTCGAGCTGCGCAGATTGCTTGAACCCCGCGCCGCCGCGCTCGCAGCCTATGAGTTGACGCAGCAAGACCTGGAAACCATGGAACGCGCCGTTGCCCTGTCGGAAAGCACAATCGAATCGGGAGATATTGCCCAGCTTTTCAATGCCTCAGAGATGATCCGGCGCACGTGGCTCGCAGCGGTTCCTAACATAGAATTACGGGACACCATCCTACGCTATATGGCCCAGATTCAGGCCGTTCGTATGGCAACTCTGCGCGACGCTGTCTCCCAACGCACCCTCGTTACCTTTCACCGCCAGATGCTGACGGCCTTCAGTAGCCGCAATGGTGTCGATGTCGAACTGCTCATTCTACGCTTCGTGCTTGCCGGCGAAGAAAGTTACCTCCGCGCCAGCCAAACGCAAGCATAAGCCACCCCTTAACACCCCGTAAAGGACCCCGCGCATGACCAATCAGACCACAGCCATCCATCGCGATGACGTTGCAATCCGCATCACCGACCTAAACAAATGGTACGGTGATTTTCACGCTCTCACCGACATTAACCTTACCGTGAATCAGGGGGAGAAGATCGTCATTGCGGGCCCATCAGGTTCGGGAAAATCTACACTTATTCGTTGCATCAATCGGCTAGAGGTCCATCAAAAAGGCCAGATTGTCGTGGACGGAGTCGAGTTAACCGCCGACGTCAAGAATATCAGCAAAATTCGGTCCGAAGTTGGTATGTGTTTTCAGAATTTCAACCTTTTCCCGCATATGACCATCCTCGAAAACTGCATTCTCGCGCCAATGTCCGTCCGCGGTCTTTCGCGCAAAGAAGCCGAGGACGTTGCAAGGCACTTCCTTGAGAAAGTTCAGATTAGTGACCAAGCGGCGAAGCACCCCGGACAGCTTTCGGGTGGGCAACAACAACGCGTGGCGATTGCGCGCTCGTTGTGCATGAAGCCGCGTGGGATGCTTTTCGACGAACCAACGTCAGCGCTTGATCCGGAAACGATCAAGGAGGTACTCGACACGATGATCACGCTCGCAGAAGACGGTATGACGATGGTTTGTGTGACCCATGAAATGGGTTTTGCCCGCCAAGTCGCCGACCGTGTGATCTTTATGGATAAAGGGAAAATCGTCGAAGAGAACACGCCAGAAGAGTTCTTTGACAACCCGCAACACGAGCGAACAAAACTCTTCCTCAGCCAGATTTTCGGTCATTGAGGTAAATAGCAAGGGCGGCAGGATGTGCCCGCCGCCCTTGCTCAACTAACGACTATTTCGAGAACAACTCGCGCAGTTTTGGCCCTACTTCGGGGTTTGCCGCCAAAACGGGCTTCCAACCTTCTTCCACCGACATTTCAACAAAAGCAACTGCTTGATCTGCAGGAAGTTCAAACGTTGCAATACCTTCTTCAGTTTGGCGCGCAATATCGGTTGCGGCCAACTCAACAAAGCGCCCTGCCTCAGCTTCAGCGGCGAGCATTTGTTCTTGCAGGAAGGCCGTTTGCTCTTCGCTCAAACTCGCCCACGTTTTTGCGCTAAAATAGACGCCTGTTTCAACTTGGTAGAACCCCGGATCAACGCGAACCTTGGTTTTACCCTGCCAGCCGAGATCAAACACACCCGTCGCAGGCCAAGCATAGCCATCAATCGTGCCGCGCTCCAAAGCGGTATAAACTTCACCCGGTGCGGTTTGCATTGGGTTGATACCCAGACCTTGGAAAAACGCCTGATAGATCGGGACTGAGCGAATCTTTAGACCCTCAAAATCCGTGCTCTCGGGCTCTTCAGATAGGTAAATGTGATAGGGCACGTTTTCTGTAAGACGGCCAAGCCAATGAATACTGGCCTTCTCCATGTGGATTTGATCCAGCAGATCATAGCCGCCATTTGCGCGCAATTCGGACATCGGCAGGTCCGTTAGCGTCATCGCAAGCCCTTCGGGAACGAGGTTGGCGTGGTAAACAGCGGTCGTATTTGCGAGGTCCACGATTCCGTTGCGCAGCGCGTTGCCAATCTCGAACGGCGGCATCGCATCAGGGCCGCCGATAACCTCGATCTGTACGATTCCTGCGCCATTTTCATTCACTCTATCGGCAAATTTCTGGAAGGGATCGTAAAATACCGTACCGGATTGGAAAGCCGAAATCGCGCGCAGCGTGACCTCTTCGGCAAACGAGGCGGTGGTGAAGGCCGTTAAGGCCAGCGCTGAAACCAGCGGAAGGACGCGTAGGGATTGGGTCAAAGTCTGTCTCCTGTTGAATAACTTCCCCACGCTTGCTGCGCGAGTGAAGGTCGAATTAACGCACGAGCGAAGGTAGGAACGTCGTGAGGTCGGGCCACAAGATCATCAGGCCAAGCACGAAGATCTCGATGAGAATGAAGGGAATTGCCGCCTTATAAATCTGCAAAAGCGGCACGGTTTTGACCGCCCCTTGCATCACCATCAGCAACATCCCGAAAGGCGGTGTTAGCAGGCCAAGTTCGATCACCACCAGCATCATCAAACCCAACCAAACAAGGTCAATGCCCGCACTTTGTGCGAGGGGGATAAACAGCGGCATGGTGATCATCATCATCGAAACCTGATCGATAAAGCAGCCCATCAAGAGCAAAATCAACAGCATCGACATGACAAGCGACATTGGCGTTGGATCAACCGCTTGCACCAGCGAAAGCATGCCCGACGTGGCCCCCGAAAACGATAAAATCTGCGAGAATGTCGTGGAGGCGACGATGATAAACAAAATTGAGATCGAGACCTTCGCGGTCTCAACCAAGGCAAGTTGCAACGCGGCCCACGACAGTTTCCCATAGAAAATCGTCGCAAAAAACGCGGCCACGGCACCAAGGGCAGCGGCCTCAGTCGGTGTCGCGATGCCCGAAAGCATACTGCCGATAACAGCCACAAAAATACCGAACAATGGCACCACGTCGCGCAGAAACGGCACATAACGCTCGCGGAAAGTATAGAGTTGCTCGCGGTTTTGGCGGGGCGAGGACGTGGGATCAAATATACCCACAAGGATCACATAAATCAGGAACCCTGCGGCCATCATGAAGCCAGGCACGATGCCACCAATCAACAGTTGGGTGATGGAGATGCCGGACAAGGAGCCTAACATCACGGCCAAAGTCGACGGCGGGATCAACACGGCAATCCCCCCCGTGGCCATCGCTGGTCCAAGGGCAAGCGTGGTTGAGTAGCCGCGTTTCATCATCTCTTGCGACAGCGTGCTTCCGAGCAGCGCGGTATTGGCGATCGACGATCCCGAAAGCGCGGAAAACGCCGTGCCGCCAACGACCGTTACACAAGCGAGCCGCGCAGGCAGGCGGTTCAAAAGGCGTTCAACCGCCTCAATCGCCTTATAGGCAAGCCCGCAATGAAACAGCAGCTCCCCCATCAGAATAAATAGTGGGATCGGCACCAACGAGAACGAACTCACCGAGCCAGAGGCATTGCGCACCAGCTGATCCAGCCCCGCCGTACCACCCAAAAACATCCACGCACCAACGATGTTTGTACCCAAAAACGCGATTGCAACGGGCATCCCAGTGGCAAATAGTGCCGCCAAAATTGCACCCAAAATTGATAATACCAGCCACCAAATCATTGCGTGTACTCCTTAGACGTCAGGCGGAGGGCGAATTCCAACAAGCACATGCCGAGGCACACTAGTATCGGCAACAGCAAATACCATTCAGGGAAAACGAGGTTTTTGAACACCAACGAGCCGCGCTGCCATGTATCAAACGTCACCAAACAGGCGCGCCAGAACAAAAGCCCCATAATCAGAAGCCCTGCGAGATTGGCGATCACCTCCAAGCGGCGCGCCTTGGCAGGAGAGAGGTAGCGCGGCAAAATATCGACTTTAACATGGCCGTGCGCATGTAGCAGCCACGGGGCGCCGAAGAATGTCGACAGCATAAGAAGATACTCTGTGAACTCTGTGATCCAAGCGATGCGCGCCAGTTCAAGATTGCGGATCAAAACATCCGCGCAAACAACAATTGCTATGGCGGCGAACCCGAACGCTGACAGAGCACCCAAACCGCCCATCGCCCTCTTCATCGATTTTTTAATCACGGAGCCTCCCTAAGACTTGCTAAAAGCACAATATGTGCATCGAACAATAATTCAAGCTTAAAGTTATTTTTTGTAATTAAATCGAGGACTGAAGAACCAGCTCTCCGAGAATATTCTTAAATACCCGTCCATTAGATCATATTTACATAGGTAATATAAATGGCGGCTCGCGTCGCCCAACAAGTATATCGTGGCCCTTAGCCGCTTCGGAATATATTTATACATCAAATATAACCAAAAGGAGATCGGAAATAATTATAGTGAGCTTGAAGTCACCGGTGGACAGAGACGAAGACTGGAGCAGATCAGAAAAAACGCTATTCTGACCCTTTCCAATATATTCGTGGTCGTTTTACAACCTTGCGAAGCAGTGCGCCCTTGCAGGCAACGTGGAAATGGCACAGTTCTTGCCAGAGCCAAAAATAAATCTCTCCTGCCCCACTCGAATAAGACACATAGCTTAAAACACAGGACATTTTTCAGAATGAAACACACATTAACCGCTTTATTACTTGGTCTATTCACGGCGTCCGCCGTTGCAGCAGAGAGCGTCAACAGAAGCGATTTATACGCCTCTTGCATCGTATATCAAAACACGAAGTGGAAAGCTGGCTTGAGTGGTACTTTGAATTACCTCACAGCGCCCCAAATCGCGCAATTAGAGCCCTACAGCTTTGAGCTTATTAAGCAAGAATGTGGGTGCACGGTTACGGCTGCTTTCAAATCCCTCTCTGAAGATACAATTGTAGCTTACAATAAATCACTCACTGATAATGGCGACGGGATCACGCTTGGTACTGACGCCGCCGCCAAAGAATTTAAAAAAGCAGGGATGATGGACAAGAAAATCGCATGTACCATGAAGAGTTTAGATTCATCTGGGTATGATCAAGAGTTAAAAGGCCTCTCAAAATAGACGTCGGTTTTAGACTTCAGGTCTGACGAGTTATTCCACCGTCGACACGAGATCCCTTTCTTGGTGCAACCGGAAAGTCCGCCAAGTGGGAGTGGTTTCTCTTTGACTGCGACGGAATAACGGAGATTGCTTCGGGCGAAGCTACTGGTGCGCAGCGCAACGCCCAATCAACGGTATACGCAGCGAAGACAGAGCATTTTATGGAAACGAGACATCGCAGATGAGCGACAAGCCCAAGAGACCCTGAGACCCCAGCAAAGAGAAGGCATGGCTCGCGTTGCCGTGGAGACGCGATGGAAAAAGGGTTGACCGGCATCCGATATTGAAAACTTACGTTCCTCAAAATCATCTCTAGAATCGAACAACGTCTGAATGGGCTGTCGATCGTCATTAAATCCATTATAGGCTTCAACATCCGTATTCAACTGAACGCAATCGCCTACAATTTGCTCGCGTCGTTGAATGAATGCTTTTTGCATATGCTCACGGGGTGCATCTTTCGTCATCGCCCAGAAAGTATACTGCACTCCCCCTTTGCTTACCCGAACCGCATGGTTGACCCGAAATCTGCGGCCTTCAGCCCTGGATACCATTGTTCGAACTTTTGACGAAGGGTGCGATCAAGGACGCGGGTGCGGGTTTGCAACATCAAATGGGCGCCGAGCCTTGACGCTGGCATAGTCGGTTTCTATTTCGTCCAAATCCTCAGCAAGGTCGTCAATGGCAATCTGCCCATCATGTAGGTTTCCGTTCCACAAAAAACCTTTGTGTCGTCGGAGTATCCACACCAGCCGTTCGTCGTCATCGGGGTCTTGTGTGGATGCCCCCAGTTTAGCAAGAAGTTTCCGACGTTTTGGATAACCATTGATTGCGGTCTTGTGTCAGGCCTCTCATTTGCGGCTTTTTACGTGCCGCGGGCCGGTATGGTTTGTTGGCGGATTGGGTCCAATTCTGCTCCGCGGGTTCTAAATACCCAATCCCTATCTGACTTCCATATCCTTCGGTGCCCTCTTCACCTATAAAGGGCGATCATGTGACACCCCTTATTCATTGAGCCAACACAGCGACAGGCGTCTTGTAAGCTTCGCTCGTTGTCAGCATGGCCCAAATTGCCCGAGCCATTTTATTTGCTAATGCGATAGCCGCAATCATTTTGGGTATGCGATCTGGTTTCTCTTGAAGCCAGGGATTACAGCGTTTTCCATGTCGACTGGCCGAGGCCATACAACTAATGACCCATCTTCGTCGTACGTCCAATACGGGCCTTGCCGCCGCTGGAGTTTTACTTTGGTATCAATCCCAACCAGACTGCAAAGTCGCTCCCCTTCGTAAAGCTCTGCATGTCCGGAACAAAAGCCTCAATCACCATGGCCCCTTTTGGGCCATTTCTCGGCATGGTTTGTCAAATGCATGCCGACGGGCTCAACACACAATGGGCTTTGATCTTTGCCGTCAATGCTTTGGCTTTCTCCGAAAGATTGCAAATCTGCGCAAAAAACATGTCCACCATTTCGGTAACAAGGGCTGGAGTATATTCAGTTTCTTCAATCCGCTTGCGAAGTTGGTCGACGTTTTTAAGACCCACCGCAGTCATCATGCCAAACTCGGCCAGATGGCTGCGAAGCACGGCCTCGGTGATAGCTTCACATCATGATCGATTTTCGACAACTCGCGAGCCCAATAGTGAGACGCTCTACAGGCCTCCATAGCGACTAAGCAGGGTTCTAGTGCAGCTGAAGTACATTCTTTGCAAGATCAATGCCGATGATGATATCGTTATTCATGGATGCTTCCTCTCTTTGGTGGTGGCTATAAAACCACCTTGGCACAATGCGATGCCGTTCGTAGAAGGGGCATCCACCCCATCTGTTTCGGCTGGGAGCGAAATCCTACGCTAAGGGTTTTGCCAAATCAGAAAGGCCTGAACCCTTCTGTTGGGAGCGCCGCGCGAAGGGTTTCGACTGGGGTACAGCCAAATTTCTTGCGATAAATTTCAGCAAACCGCCCAAGATGGAAAAAACCAAGTTCGGTTGCGACATCTGTCACCCGCGTCGTCTGTGTAGGATTGGAAAGTTCCTCCCACGCCAATTCAAGTCGCAAATCACGCAGAACCGTCATGGGCGAACGACCGTATCTGTTGCGAAAAGCCCCCTGTAAATTGCGCACGCTTGTCCCCGCAGCGCAGGCAATATCTTCGATCATGATCGGCGCACGCAGGTTTTCGTGCATATAGCTTTCTGCGCTCCGAATGATCCGCGGCATTGGCCCTGTATTACTCGCAACAATGGAGGAAAAATTATGCGATTGAGTTTGCAGCAATCCGACCATCAAGGTCCGTTCCAATTGCTTGCCAAGCAACGTATCGCTTCCCAATAATGCGTCGTCTCCTTCTGACCCCTTCATAATAAAATTCAAAAGACCCAGAAATGCGCGCCCTTCGCCGTTGCGCAGTTTGTTGGCTCCCGCAAATTGCAGCGACGTCCCCGCAGGCAAACCAACCTCGGCGCGAGCGGTCTCTATTAATGCCTTTTTTTCAATTTGGAGCATCACCTGAACGCAGTCTTCACTCCAAATCATAGAGGTCGAAGCTTCGGGGTTGATTACACCGCTAGTACCTCCGCCGATCTCATGCCGGTTTGTTCCATTGTTAATAGAGGCATGGCCGCGAACGGGAAATTGGAACAAGTAGAACCCCTCCAGAGCGCCTGGCGCGATCAGGGTTTTTGCACCATAAGTCATCACATTAATCGACAACGCTTTGCCGCTGATACGGTTGTGCTGCGCCGCAAAGGGCTGCCGCCCTATCGTCTCAAGTCGGTGATCACAATAGACTTCGGCTACCGCAGCGCGGGCTTCGTCGATGTCGTCGCCTTTGAAAAGCACATGATCGCTAAGCGGAAGCGCATCGGCTTTTGTCGCTGATTGAAACAGATCCAAGCTCACCCCTTCCAAATGGTTAATTGAGGCTTAAAGCGATTAAATGCGCAATCCGGATAGTGGTTGCGCTGAAAGGATAGCGCAGCTTTCTCCATTTTGGTCAACTTTTATCATAAAAATGAAACAAGAGGGATCAAAGCATGCGTGGCTTAACAGACAAAGTAGCAATTGTACCCGGCGGTGCGACGAAAATTGGCGTTGCCGTGGTCGAAGCATTTCGATCGCACGGGGTAAAGGTTGTCGTCGCAGATATCGATGCCGCAAACGGGGAAAAGCTGCAGGGCGATGGCGTTAAGTTTGTCAAAGCGGATTTGCGCTCGGACGCTGATCTCACACGGCTAGTCGCAGAAACGAAGGAGGCATTTGGCCGGATCGACTTTCTGGTAAATGTTGCGGCGACATATCTTGATAATGGCGCTGAAAGTACACGGGCCGAATGGCTAGAAGCTTTGGATGTGAACCTTATCGGGTCGGTTATGTTGATGCAGGCCGCCCGCGAAGAGCTGAAGAAAAATAAAGGGGCCATCGTTAATTTTGGATCCATATCCGCCCGCGTGGCCCAGACCGGACGCTGGCTCTACCCTGTATCCAAAGCTGCAATATTGCAGTTGACCCGCAGTCAAGCCATGGACTTGGCCCCTGACGGCATTCGCGTCAACGCGGTCTCTCCAGGCTGGATATGGTCGAACATCATGGACAACCTGTCCGGTGGCAACCGCCCAAAAACCGATAAGGTCGGCGCCGATTTTCACTTACTCCCCCGCGTCGGCGAGCCTGAAGAAGTGGCTGCTGCCATCATGTTTCTATGCTCAGACGAGGCCAGCTTTATCACCGGAACCGACCTGCGCGTCGACGGGGGCTACACCGCTATGGGCCCGGAAGGCGCCGTCGCCGCGATCCCAAGACTCATCGATTAAACCAAATAAAAAACAAAAATAGACCAACGGGAGACACAGAATGAAACGCATTACCATCGTCGGAGGCGGCCAATCAGGCCTTCAATTGGGCATCGGCCTGCTACAAAAAGGCTATGCCGTCAAAGTTATCCAAGACCGCACCCCAGATCAAATCGCGGACGGCCGCGTTATGTCGTCACAATGCCAGTTCAACACCTCACTTCAACACGAGCGCGATCTGGGCCTGCATTTTTGGCAAGACAGTTGCCCTCCGGTCGAGGGCATTGCCTTTGCTGTCGCAAACCCCGACGGGCCGGGCAAAGTGATCGATTGGGGCGCGTGCTTAGATGACCCTGCACAATCCATCGATCAACGCGTCAAGATTCCACGCTGGCTGGCGGAATTTGAACGCCTTGGCGGCAAACTGGACATCACCCTGGCCGATATCCCGACGCTTGAAGCAGAGGCAAAGTCGAGTGATCTGGTGATCGTCGCGTCAGGAAAAGGCGATATCAGCAAACTGTTTGAACGGGATGCGGAGCGCTCGCCTTTTGATGCGCCACAACGTGCCTTGGCCCTAACATATGTACACGGCATGACGCCCCGCGAGGAATTTTCCGCAGTAAACTTCAACTTGATTCCGGGTGTGGGCGAATATTTTGTATTCCCAGCTTTGACGAAATCTGGCCCCTGTGAAATCATGGTGTTCGAAGGGGTTCCAAATGGCCCGATGGATTGCTGGCGTGATGTAAAAACCCCCAGCGAACATCTCGCAAAATCCCAAGAAATCCTGCAGACATTCCTGCCTTGGGAAGCGGACCGCTGCCGTAATGTTGAGCTGACAGATGATGGCGGAATCCTTGCAGGGCGGTTCCCACCAACGGTGCGCAAGCCAATCGGCACCTTACCTTCTGGTGCAAAAGTCTTAGGGCTCGGCGATGCGGTGTGCTTGAATGATCCGATCACAGGTCAAGGCGCGAACAACTCTTCAAAGGCGGCGATGGTTTATCTTGATGCCATTTTGCAGCACGGCGATCAGCCCTTTGACGAAATCTGGATGACCGCAACTTTCGAGCGTTTTTGGGACTATGCTCAATGGGTTGTGCGCTGGACCAACATGATGCTTCTACCGCCGCCCGCCTTCGTGTTGGATATTATGGGGTCTGCACAGGTATTGCCTGGTTTGGCAGGTCGCATCGCCAATGGGTTTGACGATCCGCGCGATTTCTTCCCGTGGTTCGCGGATCCAACCGCCGCTGAGGACTATCTCATCAGCCTTCAGGCTGCATAGGATGTCCATCGATATTCAAACATTTCGCGAGACCATGGGCCTGTTTCCCGGCGCTGTAACGTTGATCACAACGGGGCAGACAACCTTGCGGCGCGGCATCACTGCGACGGCTGTCTGTTCTGTCTCGGACAGCCCGCCGAGCCTTTTGGTTTGCGTCAATCGGAAAACTGGAACCTGTCTTGAAATCGCCCGATCAGGGCAATTTTCAGTGCAGCTTCTGGGGCAAGATCACGCCGATGTCGCTATGGCGTTTGCGGGCGCAAAAGGCCTCAGTGGCGTGGACAAGTTTGAGACTGGAGACTGGGCCAGTTGCCCCGCTGGGCAACCGCGTTTAACAGGCGCTTTGGCAAGCATATCTTGCCAAGTAATCGCTACCACAGAGGCCGGTAGCCACTCAGTTTTCATCGGCCAGATTGAAGACGTAGTCGTCGCTGAAGGTGAGGCGCTAATCTATGCCCAATCGAAGTTCCAACGTCTTGCTATGGCGAGCTAAACATCTTGCTGTATCCAAAGAAGGGCCCCTAATTTCGGGGCCCTTCCCATCGAGGCTTCAACAAAAACCTTACACGACTACCTTTGCTCGGTTTGCTGCCATAAAGTATGCGACAGAACCGGCTCAAGTTTGTTTCCACTGACACTGCCCCCACACGTTATCATCCCTCATCCGATCACAAGCCCGGGAAATACCGCGACAAGCGTAAGGACAATCAGCATCACCCCTACGTAGGGAAGCGCGCCTGCAAAGATTGATTCCAGCGTTGTACTGTCGTCGGCGAGGGTCGAATGCACCGTGAAAATGGAAATCCCAAACGGAGGTGTTAACAGGCCCACCTCAACAGCGATGACTGTGATGATACCAAATTGGATCAGATCAAAGCCGAGATTTTGCGCAATAGGAGCGGCGATTGGCACAACGATCAACAGGATCGAACTGCTGTCCAAGATCATCCCCAGTAGCAAAACAATGACCACATAGACGATCAAAAAACCGACGGAACCAAACCCACTGGTTTGCACGAAATTTCCGATGGCAGACGGAATTCCCGCAACCGCTAGCATTTGACTATAGAAGCTTGCCGCGACAAGCAGCGCTAGAATGCCGACCGAAATCGATCCGGTCTGGGTCAACACGTCCCACCATTTACGCAGGTTGAGGCTGCGGCGCATCAAAGCGACAATCAGCGCCGCGAAAGCGCCCACGCCCCCAGCTTCGGTCGGGGTGAAAAATCCGCTATATAGCCCGCCCAATACGAACAAAACCAACACACAAATCGGCGCCAGCTTTCGCAAAATTTCGGGCACGGGCATCGCAGGAGGGAATGGGAGAGCTTTCTTTTTGTGCGTAAGATACTCTTGCGTAAATACTAGGCTGGGCGCGAATTTGGACACCAGCAAAATCCACAATACAAAGCCCCCAGCCAGAAGCGCACCGGGAAGCAACCCTGCGATGAACATACGGCCAATGGATTGTTCGGCCAGCACACCATAGATAATCAACAGCAGGCTGGGCGGGATCAACATGCCCAAAACCGAGCTTCCTGCGACGGTGCCCGCCGAAAACGAAGGGCGATAGCCGTGGCGCGTCATTTCGGGCACGGCAACTTTGGTGAACACAGCGGCTGACGCGATGGAAACCCCCGTGACAGCTGCAAAAATCGTATTGGCGGCAACCGTGGCAATGCCCAAACCGCCCAGAAGGCGTCGCAACAAGGTCTCGGCCACGTCAAACGTGTCTTTTCCCACGTTCGAGATGCTGACAAGGTGCCCCATCAGGACAAAGAGGGGGATCGTGGCAAACAGGTAATTCGCCACACCATTATACGCGGCCATCGACATCAAGCGCATCGACAGATCGAAATTACCGCGGATAATCCAGACCCCCGCAAACGCAACAGCCATCAGGGCGACGGCAATCCGCATTCCCATCAGGACCAGTGTAAACAAGACGCCGATCAGGATCAGGCCTATGGAAATACTACTCATCTCAGTGACCCTTTTCGGATTTTATTTGCATCGCGCTTTCGATGGCGACGGTAACAAAGGCAAAGCTTGTCGCGCCTGACCCCAGCACCACAAGCAGGTGGAACGGCAGAGTTGGCAGGGTCCAGACACCGCGCACGCCAAAGAACTCGGAGGTTGCCCAAGCTTCATGGGTGTCCGGCCAAGCCGCGATCGCCACCAGCGCAAAGAGCACGGCCCCGACCAACGCGAAAACCGTATCTAAAAAGTACACCGAACGGCGGGAGTAGCGTCGCAACCCGCGCAACAGGAAGTCAGCGCGGATCAACGTCCCGTTCAAGGCGGCGGCTGGTAACATCAGAAAAACAATCGCAACCACGCTACGTGCGGCGATTTCTGGGACACCGGTAATCGGCAATCCCAGAAAATTGCGGCCGAACACGTCGGCCACAATCATGAGCATAATGGCAAATATCCATACGGTTCCAATCGCCGCAACAGCGTTTAGAGCAACCTGCAGCCCCCGTTTATACGGGTTTGATTTTAGGTCCATAACCCCATCTTGTTGCATGTCGTTCCCCATTCAGCGGCTTAAAATCGTATGGTTTTGCGTTGCTTGTCTTGGCCTAGATTTCGGCGGACCAATCACGCGCTGGGGTGATCCCGCGCGCCTTGAGTTCGTCGAAATATGCTTTCATCACGACGGCAGCCGCCGGACCGTTTGCATCCAGCCAAGGTTTGGCAACATTAGGCAACGTTGCAGCCCATTTCTCACGCTCGACCTGTTCCATTTCCGAAACCTGAAGGCCCGCGGCGACCATTTCTGTCATCGCACTGGTCGAACGCTCGGTCACATAGTCGCCGTGACTGCGGGACGTAATGCGGCCAGCTTCGCGGAGCGCGGTTTGCACTTCGGCAGGCAAACCATCATGGAACTGCTTATTTACCGCGATCCCGCCAAAGTACATCGACCCAAATCCGACGCGTGTCAAATGCGGAGCCACTTCATACACGCGGGTTGGCTGAATGCCGCTGGCAAAGGACAACGTCCCTTCGGACACGCCTGTTTGGATATCCGTGTAATAAGTTGTTAGTGCGCCGTTAACTGGTGTGCAGCCCGTGTTTGCCAGCCAATTGGCAGACGTTCCAGGCGCGTTTAGGCGGCGATTTTTCACGTCGTCAACAGACGCGATCGGGAAGTTCGAATAGATGTCATAGCTATCGGTTACCAGCGAAGATAGGTGCACCATGTTTTGATCGGTCCAGCCAGCCCGAAGCTCCGGAAGCTCATCCGTCAGCTTGTCAAAAATATCGATGACAACATTGTGGTCGGCGTTTGCGAAGGGTGTGAAATAGGTGACGTTCTGCAAAGGCATTGCCGATCCTTCCCAAACCGTACCGACCATGCCGATATCAACGATCCCATCGCGCACAGCGGAGCGGGTATCTTTGAATTTGTAAAGTGTGCCACCGTAATTTTCGTTCCAGTTGACTGTGTAATTGCCCCCAGCGTCGGCCAGCAAACGTTCTAGTTCAGGCTGCAATGCGTTTTGCATCGCATAGACCCAGATGTTGTTCGTCGGATGGCTAGAGCCGATCTGGATGTTGATGGTTTCCGCCGCGATCAGACGGGTGTTCAAGAATGGCAACGCAAGCGTAGCCGAAGATGCAGCCAAAAAGGCTCGGCGAGTTGATTTCATGGTTTCCTCCCTTAGAAATCCCGCGTCCTGCGCGGTCAGTATTGGTCGTGTTAAACACTCAAGCGGCGGGTTCTTTGGCCTCGCCAGTCAGAGCGGTGGTGAAATTGGCGAAGAATTCGCCGGTAAGTTTCTGGGCTGTAGCCTTGATCAATCGGTTCCCCAAGGCGGCGAGTTTCCCCCCGATTGCAACGTCTGCGGTATAATCCAGCACGGTACCATCGCCCTCTGGTGTCAGCGTCATACGCGCCGCACCCTTGGCAAAGCCCGCGATCCCGCCAGAGCCCTTGCCAGACAATGTGCAGGACTTGCCGGGGTCAATGTCGCTCAACTCAACATCGCCTTTGAAGCGCGCGGAGACGGGCCCGATCTTTAACTTAACCACGGCGGAGAAGCTCGTGTCGCTGGTCTGCTCCAAGCTTTCACAGCCAGGGATCGCCCGCTCCAAAACATCGCGATCAAAGAGCGCCGTCCACACTTGATCAGGGGTTGCGCTAAGGGGTTGGGTGCCTTGAAGTTCCATCGTTATTGTCCTTTAATTGACCCGTTTTACAAATGCCCTAGGGCGGTCAGAATACGCATCGGCGTCATTGGGGTTTGGGAAACACGTGCCCCCGTCGGGCGCAGCGCATCATTCACGGCGTTCATCGCAGCAGCGCCAGCAGCCGCGGTTCCCGCCTCCCCCACGCCCTTCGCGCCAAGGATTGTATCCAGCGTCGGTGTTTCGATATGGGCAATTTCGATGTCGGGCATTTCGCCTGCCATCGGCACCAGATAATCAGCCAAAGACGCGTTTACCATCTGGCCCATGTCGTCATACAGGCACTCTTCGAAAAACGCGGGTCCGAGCCCTTGGACCACGCCGCCCCGAATTTGTTCATCGACCAAAAGCGGATTAATAATACGGCCACAATCCTCAACGACCCAGTGTTTCAGCAAACGCGTGACACCGGTTTCTATGTCAACTTCGACATAGCTGGCCTGAATACCGTTCGTGAAATCAAACGGATAGCCCGTCGGCGCGTAATGTTGTGCGACCGTCAGCGAATGGTCGCAGCCCTTTGGCAGAGTATCCGGACGATAGGTTGCAATGCGGCCAATTTCGGCCAGCGTAATCCGCTCTTGTTGCGTTGCCGTGTCGACCACCGCCCCATTAGCAAGGGACAGCAGGGTTGGATCCGTTTGCAGGATGGCCGCAGCCAAGGTCAGGATCTGTTCCTGTAATTTGCGCCCAGCCCGCAAGGCAGTTTCCCCGCCAATGCCCGCGCCGCGACAGGCCCATGTTGCCCCGCCGCTTGGCGTTGTGTCTGTGTCTCCGGTGGAGACTTTCACCTGATCGGGCGTTACGCCCAACTGGTCTGCGATCACTTGGGCGATGATGGTTTCGGTGCCCTGCCCTTGTTCTGTCACCGAGATCGCGCAATACACGTCTCCTGCGGGTGTCAAACGCACCACCGCACCGTCTTGCGCCGAAATACGCGCGCCGCCGACGCCATAGAACGTCGCGCCCGGGTTGGTAATTTCCACGAAGGGCGCGATGCCAATGCCGCGATAAATACCCTGTGTGCGCAAAGTAGCTTGTTCTTCGCGCAGCGCGTCATAGCCCATCAAATCACGTAGTTTTGCCAAGCTCGCCTGATGTGACAGCTTTTCAAACTGATATCCGGTCGCAGACACATAGGGATACGCGTCATCGGCCACCAAGTTGCGCTGGCGCATCTCAAACGGGTCCAGCCCCAACTCTTCCGCTGCCAGATCAACCAACGCTTCGGTGACGGCACAGGCAATCGGGTGGCCAACAGCTCGGTATTGGCTGGTCTGCACCTTGTTTTGAAAAACGACAGACAACCGTCCGCGATAGTCCGGCATCTGGTAGGGAGCGCCCATTAGGCGGATCACCTGATTGCCCTCGGCCACACTGGTGCGCGGATAGCTTGAGAACGCGCCTATTTGCGTCATGTCATCGACATCCATCGCCAGAATGCCGCCGTTTGAATCGAGCGCCATACGGGCCTTAACACGGTGGTCGCGGGCATGGATGTCTGACAAAAAGCTTTCCAGCCGATCCGCCACAAAACGTACCGGTCGCCCCAGTTTCAGACTGGCAGCAACCGTTGCCATTTCCTCGTGATAGACATGCAATTTCATTCCGAACGAGCCGCCAACATCGGGCGCGATCACGCGAACTTTACCTTCGGGCAGACCAAAATGGCGGGAATAGACGTCCTGAAACTGATAAGGCGTTTGGGTGCCTTGATGCACATTCAACTGTCCTGTTGAAGGATCAAAATCTGCGACAATCGCTCGGGGTTCAAGTGAGACAGCCGTGTGGCGTCCAAACGTGAAGTTGCCTTCGACGACATGCGCAGCACTTGAGAACGCCTCCTCCAAACCGGGCGTCTTCAGCACCGTTTGAAAACACAGATTGCTGTCGAGCCCTTCGGCCGCCAGAGGCGACCCGCCGACCAGCGCTGCCTCGCCATCGACAACCGCGTCTTCATCTTCGATGTCCAACATGACCAGCTCGCAGGCGTCTTCGGCCTCGGCACGGCTGTGCGCCAAAATCATCACAACCGGATGCCCTGCCCAAAGCACTTCTTTCTCGGCAAGCAGGTTTTGCGCCCCGCTTTGCATGCCTGCGAAGTGATCAAGAACACCGGTCCATGGCGCGCACATATCGTTTAACGTTTCGGCCGTGAACACGCGCACGACACCGGAGGCCGCAGCGGCATCCGAAACGTCGAGTTCAACGATCTTGCCTTTGGCCATCGGGCTGCGCACAAAGGCGACATGAAGCATGCGCGGCAGCACCAGATCGGTCACAAAACGCCCACGTCCGGCCAAATGGCGCAGGGCATTTTCCCGCCGATGTGATTGGCCAATATGACCCTTGGAGGTTGTCATTGCACGCCCTCCACCATTTTTGACCGTCGCTCAGCCGTGGCCGAGATCGCATCGACTATCGCCTCATAGCCAGTGCAGCGACAGTAATTTCCCGACAAGGCATCCCGTATTTCCGAGCGTGACGGCATGGAGTTTTGCGACAACAAAGCATGCGCTGACATCAACATGCCGCTCGTGCAAAACCCACATTGCAGCGCATTGCGATCATGGAATTGTTCTTGCAGGTCTGCGACCAGCCCGCTGTTGTTTAAACCTTCGATCGTCTCGATATTTTGCCCTGCAACCTGCACCGCAAGAACCAAGCAGGCGTGCACCGGAGCGCCGTCCAGCAACACCAGACAGGCCCCACAAGCGCCCATTTCACACCCCAAATGCGTGCCCGTCAAAGACAGGTTATCGCGCAACACATCCGCGAGACTGGTGCGCGGCTCAATCGCTTCGCGGACGGCCTCTCCGTTCACGGTAAAATTGATATCGGTTTTCATGCTACCGCCTTTAGATTTGCCAGAACTCGGCCCAGTAACACGCGTGCCAAGTGGACGCGCATGCTGGCGGGAAACTGTGGATCATCAGATGGATCAAGATCATCACCAAGCGCGGCCTGTGCCGCGGAAATCGATGCGCCATCCAACGCCCGCCCCATCAAAGCCGCCTGCGCTCCAACAGCGCGCGTTGGTTTATTTCCGACGGAGAACAAAGCGATACTGACGTCTGTTATTGTGTTTTCTACGGACACGACCTGGACCGCAACTCCCACCATTGCGTAATCTCCACGTCTTCGGGCGATCTCATCAAACCCAATCATTTGCCCCGCCACAGGGTTGGGCACGTATATTGCCTGCAGGATTTCTCCGGGCTCGATTGCTGTTTCATAGATGTTGCGGAAAAACGCATCCGCTGGCACGCGACGCGTGCCTGTTTGCGACGCAATTTCAAGCTCGGCCCGCATAGCGACAGCCGCTGCGGGAAACTCGGAAGCCGGATCTGCATGCGCCAGGCTCCCGCCGAGAGTACCGCGATTGCGGATGGCGGGATGTGCGACAAACGGTGCGGCGGCGGCGAAAAGGGGTGCATGTGTTGCGATCAACGGGTCGTTCATCGCCTGAACGTGGCGCGTCATAGCGCCAATACGAAGCCACCCATCCTGAAGCGAAATGCCAGTCAGCGCTTCGATATTGGCAAGGTCAATCATCAACGACGGAGCTTGTAAGCGCAATGCCATCGACGGCATCACACTGTGCCCTCCCGCAAGGTAAACCGCATCACCGTCCATACCTGCATAGGCCGCCATTGCGTCTAAAACGCTTTCGGCCCGCATATATTCAAATGCTGGTGATTTCATGTTCCCCCCTCAATTTCAGCCCTCCAGCCGAAGTTGTAACCATCTGGTCACTTTTGATAAGCGAGAGGAAGATGGTCCGTCAAGAAAAAAGTGACCACTTGGTTATTTCATTAAGTCGGGCTATACTGAAAGAAACTTAAGTGAGAAATTTATGGCAGGTTCAGACAACCCAACAATCGCCGCGCAACCGCGCCGTAAAAACATGCGCCGCGAGGACCGCGAGAAATTGATAATCTCGGAAGCGGTACGGTTCTTTGCTGAATGTGGGTTTGAAGGGCAGACCCGCGAACTTGCAAAACGAATGGGGATTTCGCACGCTGTGATCTACCGACATTTCGAGAGCAAAGACGCGCTGATTGAACGGGTCTATGACCATATTTATGTGAAGCGGTGGAACCCCGATTGGGAGCCATTGGTGCTGGACCGCAGCCTCAGTCTGCAAGACCGACTGACCCAGTTCTATATTGAATACGCTGCGCGTGTGTTTGACTATGACTGGGTCCGGATTTTTGTATCCTCTGGGCTGAAATCTTATGGTCTGACAGAACGTTACCTCGACATCATCCGCACCAAAATCATTCGTCCTGCCGCGATGGAACTCCGTTGCGAGCTTGATCAAGGTGCGAACACCGCCCCTCTGAGCGAAGCAGAACTCGAGCTTTTTTGGGGGCTGCACGGCGCCGTGTTTTATATCGCAATTCGGAAATACATTTACGGCGAACCCGTTGAAATTGAGGTTGAACTCGCGGTTGCAAACACAGTGAAGACTTTTTTCAACGGGGCTATGACGCTCCCCTCACAACCCTTTGAAGATGCGGCACAAGTTCAACGCATATCGTCGTGACAAGATCCCGAAGCAAACGCACCCGCCGCGTCAGACCCAAGGCTTGAAGCGCTGGATTACTGGGGTTGAAATAGCAGTGCCAGATTTCTCCCTCGGGTAGGGCGCGTTCCGAGCTGCTGCCGATCTGTGCAGCAACGCCCATAGAACCGCTAAACTTGAACGGTGGTTGGCAATCTGCACCCACATCAAAGTTTTCACTCCACTGAAGGGTCAACGGAATTATTTTTTCCTTAGTTTATGCGTGAAGGTTCGAGGCAAGGGCTATCCGTTGCTCTTCCTAACGAGAGACGCCGAGGTCCAGCGTCTCTTGTGCCATGTCAGCGGCGAGTTTTAAGATGTCGTCTCGGGGTGTTCCGCGCTGCAATTCCACGCGAAGGGCGGAGACATTGGCTTGATAGCGCCGCGCGAGGCGCATGGGGTCTGCGTCGTGCGGCAGCTCTCCCACGGCAAGGGCCGCTTTGAAACATTCGGCGAACCCAGCACACATTTGATCAAGGTAGTGTTGCGATGCCGCCGCGATTTTGGGGTCGGTTGAAGCGGTATCAAGAACCGTTTTCATCAGCATACAGGCCTGTCGCGATGGATCTCCCTGCGCAAGGCCCGCATAATTTTGAAACTGCGCGGCCAACCCCGTAAGGGGCGTTGTAGCCGTGGCCATTTGCTCGTAAAACCCTTTACGAGATGCTTCATAGTAGCGATCAATCGCCAGAAGGTAGAGGTTTTCCTTGCTTTCGAAAGCCGCGTAAATACTTCCGGGTTTCATGTTTAACGCGGCTTCCAGATCTTTCAAAGACGTTGCATGGTAACCCTTGCGCCAAAACACAGCCATGGCCGCATCAAGCGCTGCATCCCGATTATAATTTGTGGCGCGCGCCATGGGTTAGCCTCTCATTTTGGCAAGCTGGGCAAGAATACTTGTGTAATTATCCACGTCTTGTGCCCCTGTGACAAGGTGTTTGCTGTCGAACAGCAGGACAGCGAGAGAGGTGCCTTTGGGCAGCAGGTGGATTGCCGGAGCGGTCTCCCTCCCCGGCAATTTATTATTCAGCAGCGATGGCTGATTTCTTTTCCCAAGCGAATTTTTGGAACACTTGGTCGACAGGCGTTTTTGCAAAATGATTGGTGTAGTTTGACATCAACTTTTGCGCAGCCCCTAGAATGATTTCAAGGATGTTGGTTTCTGTGAAGCCCGCGTCAAGAAATGCTTGTGTGTCGGCATCAGCTACAAAGCCACGGTCACGAACCATCACCAAAGTGAAGGTGCGCAAGGCTTCAAGCTTGGCTGTCGGCAGAGGCGTTTCGTCGCGCAGAGCTTCCGTGATGGCGTCGTCCACCTTCATCATCTTGGCGATTCCCGTGTGGGCAGGCACACAATAGTGGCAATTATTTTCAACGTTGATCGTCTGCCAAACAACAGTTTTCTCTTCATCGGTCATCGTTGTCGCCATGAATTGCTGGTGGGCAAAGTTGTATGCGGCGAGCAGTTGTGGCGCTTCGGCCATTGTGCCGTGCAGGCCTGGAATGCGACCGTTGTTTTTAAGGGAGGTTTCCAGAAGTGGTTTGCCGGCTTCGGGGGCGGATTCGATGGTGTGGATCGGGAAGTTTGTCATGGAGTATCCTTTCAAGCGTAGGTTTTCATTTTCGCTGGGATGGACATGACAGCGTTTGAGTGGTTGCTCAATAGATACTTTGAGTGATCACTCAAACGTGAGACGCCAATATTCGACAGGGATCGCCAAATCCCGCCGCCTGCTGATTAAAGGGCTTGGCCGTCAGCACCTACAGGGATATCACGTCCCTCAGATCACCTGAAGGAACTGCCATGAACGCCACCGTTGACCGTATTGCCCGTAACATCGCGACCGACATTGGCGCGCGCCCTGAACAGGTTACCGCGACGGTTGCCTTGCTGGATGGCGGCGATACGGTTCCCTTTGTTGCACGCTATCGCAAAGAGGTCACAGGCGGACTAGACGACACGCAGTTGCGCCGCCTCGCCGAGCGTCTGAGCTATCTGCGCGATCTGGAAAAGCGCCGCGCCAGCATCCTGAGCGAGATCACCAGTCAGGACAAACTCACCGACGCCCTCGCGCGCGCGATCACGGCGGCCGACACCAAAGCGGTACTGGAAGACCTCTATCTCCCCTTCAAACGCAAACGCCGCACAAAAGCGATGATCGCCCGCGAAAATGGCTTGGAGCTTCTGCTGCGCGGCATTCTAAATGATCGTGCCGCCGATCCGTCGGTCTTGGCAAAGGGATACCTATCCGAAGCCGTTCCAAGCGAAAAAGACGCCCTATTCGGCGCGCGCGACATTCTCGCCGAGGAGCTTGGCGAAAACGCTGTCCTGTTGGGGCGTCTGCGGCAATTCATGCAGAAAGAGGCCCTCGTAACCTCCCGCGTCTGTAAAGGCAAAGAAGACCTCGGCGCCAAATTCTCCGATTATTTCGACTACAGCGAAAAATGGGCGACCATCCCCTCGCACCGCGCCCTCGCCATTCTACGGGCCGTAAAAGAAGAGATCGTGATCCTCGAAATCGCGCCCGACCCAGAAGCGGGCCTTGACCGCGTGGTCGGCATGGTCGCCGCCGAGATCGGCATTCCGGGCCAAGGGCTGGGCGATAAGTGGCTCCAAGACGCGGCAAGTTGGACATGGCGCCTCAAACTGAGCATGACCATGTTTATGGACTTGCTGACTGACCTGCGCCGCCGCTCCCACGTCACCGCAATCGAAGTTTTCGCCCGCAATCTGCGCGACCTCTTGCTGGCAGCCCCCGCGGGTGCGCGCGCGACCCTCGGCCTTGATCCGGGTATCCGCACGGGCTGTAAAATCGCAGTGGTGGATGAAACGGGCAAGCTTGTCGATACTGCCACGATCTACCCATTCCAGCCCCGCAACGACCTGCGCGGCGCGGAGGAAACCCTGCTCCACATGATCCGCAAACACAATGTCGCCCTGATCGCCATCGGCAATGGCACCGCGAGTCGCGAGTCCGAACGGCTGGTCGCGGACACCCTCAAAAACCTACCCGCAGGGTTCCCCCGCCCAAGCCCCGTCATCGTTTCCGAGGCGGGCGCGTCCGTGTATTCCGCCTCCGAATTGGCCTCGCAGGAGTTCCCCGATGTGGACGTTTCCATTCGCGGAGCAGTCTCTATTGCACGGCGATTGCAAGATCCCCTCGCAGAATTGGTCAAGATCGAACCTCAGGCAATTGGCGTTGGACAGTATCAACACGACGTCGATCAACGCCACCTTGCGCTCTCCCTCGCGGCGGTCGTCGAGGACGCCGTGAACGCGGTCGGTGTTGATCTCAACATGGCCTCCGCGCCCCTCTTGTCGCACATCGCGGGACTTGGGCCATCGCTCGCCCAAAACATCGTGGCGCACCGTGACGCAAACGGTGCCTTTGCCTCCCGCAAAGCTCTGCTGAAGGTCGCCGGACTGGGGCCAAAAGCTTTTGAACAATGTGCAGGGTTCTTGCGTATTTCCGGCGGAACAGAGCCGCTAGACGCCTCCTCCGTTCACCCCGAAACCTATGGCATTGCGCGCAAAATCGTAAAGGCCTGCGGGCGTGACGTGCGCGCGATCATGGGCGATAGCCAAGCCTTCGCAGGCCTGACCGCTGACCAATTCGTCGACGAGAACTTCGGCCTGCCGACCGTGCGCGACATTCTCTCCGAGTTGGAAAAACCGGGCCGTGATCCGCGCCCCGCCTTCAAAACCGCCACCTTTGCGGAGGGCATCGAAAGCATCACCGACCTCAAATCCGGCATGTCCCTTGAGGGCACGGTGACCAATGTCGCGGCCTTCGGCGCTTTCGTCGATATCGGCGTGCATCAGGACGGGTTGGTACATGTCAGCCAACTCGCCGATCGCTTCGTCAAAGACCCGCATGAGATCGTGAAAACAGGCGATGTCGTCCGCGTGCGCGTGACAGAAGTAGACGTGCCGCGCAAGCGCATTGGCCTAACCATGCGCAAGGATAACAATAACGAACCCGCCCCAAACAGCCGATCAGAACCCAAGCATAAAGCCAAATCCGTACCTGCCCCAAAATCGCAAGATGAAAGCCCGGGCGCCCTAGCATCGGCCTTGGCCGCGGCCCTAAAACGCTAAAAAGGAAGTGTCCTTTGTCGGCAGTGCCAGCACGCGAGGGGCCAGTATTGTCCTTGTGTAATGCAATGTGAGGGTTAAGCTTGGACGTGAATTCAAGCGTTCCAATCCGCGCACCAATTATTCAGGGGGTAAACACCAATGATCCAATTGATTGATTCCGGCTCTTCAGACCAACTTGAAGTTCGCTTTAGCGGGCTGGTCACGGCCTCCGACTATGAGTCGGTTCTCGTCCCGGCGATCGAGGAGGCTTTGCGGGAAAACGACCATGTTCGCATGTTGGCCGTTCTCGACGAGGATGTGTCCTATGACGTTGGCGGCGCTTGGTCCGACCTAAAACTCGGCCTCAGTCATTGGCGGGGATTTGATCGCATCGCGGTGGTCGCAGGCCGTGGATGGATGCGTTCGGCGATGGGCGCATTTGCACCGTTGGCGCCCTGCCCAGTGCAAATGTTCGATCCATCCGAAAGTGACACGGCACGACGTTGGCTCAGGGAATCTCTGGGAGCGATGCACATCCGCGACCTCGGGGGAAATGCGTTTCAGTTGCAACTCTTGGGAAAACTCGACCCCGCAAGTTACGCGAATACGGCAGCGGATTTGGACGCGCGCACGCGTGGGCTCGACAGGTTTTGCCTTCTTTTGGATCTGCGGGAATTTGACGGCTGGGAAGGGATTTCCGCCCTCTCCGCCCACCTAGGCTTTGCTCGCGCCCATGCGCCAATGGTTCAAAAACTGGCACTCGTTGGCAATAGCGCTTGGCAACGTCTTGCCGAACGCATTGGCGGGACGTTTCTTGAGGCGGAAACCCGATTTTTCGAAGGGGCGGATTTTGAGGCCGCCAAAGATTGGCTAACTAAGCAGTAGGCCATTTGGGCGCAAATCTACTTTTCGAAGGGCGATTGTCGTGATGGGCACGCCAAAACGGGCCGAGCTTTCCAAAGAGAGACAAGTGATCGTCGCCGAATCTGAACAAGAGGCCGCGGAATATGAGCGCGCGCTCAATGCAGAACTTGAGGGTGAACACCTTCAAGCGCTCAAAGACAGTGGCATGAAAGTAATCGAAGACGCGTTGAAGTAGAATGTTGAAAGGGCTGGCGTGAATCGACCGAATGGTTGGCGCGGTGCTTCAGTCCGTGGCCCTTGCTGGTATGGCCGGACTCACAGCCGTGATCGCCCTGCAAATAATCTCACGGGGGTCTTTCACATCTGTGAGGTGGACGGAGGAGGCGCACGTTTCCTTTTGATCTGAGGGACGTATCTCGGTGCTCCGCTGGTTTTTCGACCAGGGCGGCCTCACCATCGTGTCGGTTTTGGCAGGCATTTTCTTTATTGCGATCTCGGGTTCTGGGGCCGCGACTACGACGGCCGTTGTCGTGGTCATCCCCCTTCTGTTCCGATGATTATCAACGCAGAGATAGCGCTGGAAACGGTCGCAAAACTGCTTCCACTGGCTTTATTCAGGATGTTGCCATGGCATGGGCCTTATTTTGGTTGCGCTTACGCGGAGGCACCGCCGCGCCTATCCGCGCCGCGCACCGTTCAACGTCTCAACCATCGGGCGCAGATTTCGCTCCGCAAGCTGGGGCTTAATGGAACCGCTGATCATTCTGGGCGGAATATTTTCGGGCGTCTTTACCCCGTCTGAATCCGCCGTCGACGCCGATTATTCTGACACCGATGTTGCTGCCCTTCGCGGCACAGCTTGGGATCGATGCGGTGCATTTTGGCATTAGCGTAGTCTATCTCTTCAATGGGTTCGTGCCTCTGGTATTTCCAGGGGCCGACCCGATCGCTCACAGCGCGTTTGCCGACAGCGCGGCTATGACTCTGGCCCGCAGTTCCGCCGCAATTGGGCTGCTCTGAACGTTTTTGAGCTGAATGAGGTGGTACGGGGAAATGATGATGGATTGCCGTATTTTTATCGACCGAATCCCCCCCACTTTTGAGCTGACCAAAAGGTTGGCCACTTCGCTCGAAATCGGCGAGATTGAATCGCTGTTTTGCACATAGGCAATCATCACCAACAGCGATGGCGTGTTGATAATCTCGGCAGGTAGGGCAACGCCGTTGGCAAAAAACGTCTCCTCAACGGCCTGTCGCATCGGTGTGCCAGGGGCTTGTGCAACCCAATTGTACCCCGCCAAATCCGTAATGCTCGGCGCTTTAATCTTCGCGAGGGGATGCGCGGCGCGGATCAAAAACTCTACGGTTTCGACCCGTCCATGCTGAATATCAAACATGCGCGGATCGTTTTCCGGCGAAACGCGCGACAGGATGAAATCATAGTCGCCATTGACCAAGCCCGCCATAAGCACATCGCTTGGACCCACCTCAATATGCACGTCCGCCCCCCCCGAGCCTAGCATTAGAGACTGAATTGCAGGCACAACATAGGCCACAGCCGCGCCGGTTACCGAGCCAACCCGAACCGATCCCTTTTTGCCCGTCGCAAACGCCCCAACTTCATTCACGGTTGCCGCTAATCCCTGCAATAGGCTCGTTGCGTGGCGCACAAGCACCGCGCCAATCGGCGTCGCGATCATGCCCTTGGGGTTGCGCACAAAAAGCGGCTTACCAACCATGGTCTCGATTTCCGCTAGCATACGCGACGCCGCGGGTTGGGTAATGGCGAGTCGATCCGCCGCAATTGAAAGTTGCCCCACCTCGTTAACAGAATGGATTAGCCGCAGGTGGCGGAGCTGAATGCGATTGAGGAGATCTTTCATTCCTTGTTGATACCAATAATGGTATGAATATGTCAATTATTGTAATTTGATTGTTATATCAAAACCAGCCTACCTTCCCCGTCAGGCAGCACATGACTGTCGGAGAAAAAGCCCTGTTTAGGGGCCTGATGGGTCGAACCTACGATCTATCAGCTTTTGGGAGGAAGTTATGAAAAGACGGACATTTGGGCTCACTGCCCTCGCACTCAGCACAGCCCTCGTGGCCATGCCAACCTTCGCCGCAGAAAAAGGCACCATCGGCATTGCGATGCCAACCAAGTCCTCGGCCCGTTGGATTTCGGACGGCGACTCCATGGTCGAACAGTTCGAAGCAGCAGGCTATGATGTTGACCTGCAATATGCAGAAGACGACATTCCAAACCAGTTGGCCCAGATCGAAAACATGATCACCAAAGGCGTCGACGTGCTTGTGATTGCGGCAATCGACGGCACAACACTCTCTAACGCACTCGAAAACGCAAATGCTGCGGGCATCAAAACCATCGCCTATGACCGCCTAATCCGCGACAGCGAGTATGTCGATTATTACGCAACCTTCGACAACTTCAAAGTTGGCGTGCAGCAAGCAACCTCGGTTGTGGACGGCCTCAAAGAGCGTTTCCCCGACCAAGACACATGGAATGTTGAATTGTTTGGTGGCTCGCCCGACGATAACAACGCCTATTTCTTCTACAACGGCGCGATGTCGGTTCTTCAGCCATTGATCGACGCGGGCACAATCAACATCGTTTCCGGCCAAATGGGCATGGACACGGTCGGCACCCTGCGTTGGGATGGCGCCGTTGCACAATCGCGCATGGATAACCTGTTGTCCGCACATTACACCGACGCCACAATCAACGGTGTTTTGAGCCCCTACGACGGCCTTTCCATCGGTATTCTCAGCTCACTCAAGGGTGTCGGCTATGGCTCTGGCGATTTGCTTATGCCCATCGTTTCCGGCCAAGACGCCGAATTGCAATCGATCAAATCGATCATCGCAGGCGAGCAATATTCAACCGTTTTCAAGGACACCCGCGAACTTGCACGCGTAACCGTGGGCATGGTTGAGGCCCTTCTTCAAGGCGGCGAACCGGAAATCAACGACACAACCACCTATGACAACGGCAAGAAAATCGTGCCGTCATATCTGCTGGAACCCGTCTCGGTGGACGGCTCCAACTACGAAGCGATTGTGATTGATTCTGGCTATCACAAAAAAGACGACCTCTAGGTCACGCGCAGTTTAAGAAGGCCTGTTCCGCCTGCGTGTCCTGCGGGCGGAACAAGCTTAACTATGGGGGAGAAAACTGTGCAAACACTTCTGGAAATGCGAAATATCACCAAGACCTTTCCAGGGGTCAAGGCGCTCGACAGTGTAAATCTGGTGATCAAAGAAGGCGAAATTCACGCGCTTGTTGGCGAAAACGGAGCGGGGAAATCGACCCTAATGAAGGTACTTTCAGGGGTTTATCCCAAAGGGACCTATGAGGGCGACATCCATTTCGAGGGTCAAGTCACCGAGTTCTCTGGGATCAGTGACAGCGAAGCGCTCGGCATTATCATCATCCACCAAGAACTGGCCCTTGTGCCGCTTCTCTCGATTGCCGAGAACCTATTTATTGGCAATGAGTGCGCCACTAAAGGCGTGATCAATTGGCCAGAAACCTATCGCCGTACCGAGAAACTGCTCAAGAAAGTTGGCCTGAACGAAGCCCCCGCCACCCCGATTGATCGGCTGGGCGTGGGCAAACAACAGCTTGTTGAAATCGCCAAGGCGCTATCCAAGGACGTGCGCTTGCTTATCCTCGACGAGCCAACAGCCGCGCTTTCGGAATCTGACAGTCAGGCGCTTTTGGATCTGTTGTTGGAGCTGAAGGCCGAGGGCGTGACCTCGATTATCATCAGTCACAAACTCAACGAAGTGCGCCGCGTCGCCGATACGATCACCGTCATTCGCGACGGGGCGACCGTCTCGACGCTCGATGCCCGCACCCAAGATATTTCCGAGGACCAGATAGTGCGCGATATGGTGGGGCGCGACATGTCGCAACGCTATCCCGCGCGGCCACGGCGCGCCGACGAGATGCTGATGGAGGTGTCCGACTGGAACGTTTTCCACCCCGAACATGCTACGCGGCAGGTCATCAAGGACATTAATTTCCACGTTCGCGCCGGCGAAGTTGTCGGCATTGCGGGCCTCATGGGTGCTGGCCGCACCGAACTCGCCATGAGCATTTTTGGCAAAAGTTACGGCCAGAATATCTCGGGCAACGTGAAGCTGCGCGGCAAGCCGATTTCAACAGCCACCGTGCCCGACGCGATCAAAAACGGCTTGGCCTATGTCACCGAAGATCGCAAGGAATTGGGCTTGGTGCTTGAGGATTCGATCCTGCACAATACGACCTTGGTGAACTTGGATGATGTTTCAAAAAACGGCATTCTGAATCACGCCGAAGAAAGCAAAGTCGCCGAGCGCTATCGCAAAGCCATGAACATTCGCACTCCGAGCGTTTTTCAGAAAGTGATGAACCTGTCGGGCGGCAACCAACAAAAAGTTGTGTTGTCAAAATGGCTCTTTGCCGGTCCCGAAGTTTTGATCCTCGATGAGCCAACGCGCGGCATTGATGTCGGCGCGAAATTTGAGATTTACGGGATCATCAACGACCTCTCGGCGCAAGGAAAAGGCGTGGTGATGATCAGTTCCGAAATGCCCGAACTGCTGGGCATGAGTGACCGGATTTACGTCATGAACGAAGGGCGATTTGTCGGGGAACTCTCCGCCGCCCAAGCTAACCAAGAGCGCATTATGTCGCTTATTGTAACAGATTAGGACCCAGTCGCATGTCGCAAACAGCCACAAAATCCGCCAAAGACAGCGCAAGCATGGGCCGCTATCTCCTTGGTCACATGCGCGAATACGGGCTGCTTTTCGCCCTCATCGCGATCATGGGTTTCTTTCAAATCGTCACGGGGGGCGTTCTGCTCAAACCCGTGAACATCACCAATCTGTTCCTGCAAAACAGTTATATTATCATCATGGCGCTTGGCATGTTGATCGTGATTGTGGGCGGCAATATCGACCTCTCGGTAGGCTCTGTTATGGGGTTTATCGGCGCTTTGGCCGCCGTGATGATCGTCAATTATGATCTGCCTGTGTTTCTGGCAATCCCGTTGTGTCTGGTTTTTGGCGCGCTGATTGGCGCCGCCCAAGGCTATTGGGTTGCCTACTGGAATATCCCAAGTTTTATCGTGACGCTTGCGGGGATGCTGGTGTTTCGCGGCCTGTCGCTTTGGCTGTTGGAAGGGCAATCCGTCGGCCCCTTCCCCAAATCGTTCCAGCTGCTTTCCACAGGATTTATTCCCGATTTGTTTAACGTCGGACGGCCAAATGTCACCGCCCTCGTGGTTGGGATTATCGCCGCTATGTCCATCCTGTGGCTTGGTCTGCGCAAACGCGCGCGCAACACGTCTTATGGCATTGAGGACGAACCGCTGAGCTTTTTCATCGCCCGTAATATCATTGTTGCCGGTGCGCTGTTGTTCGTTGCTTACAAACTTTCGACATTCCGTGGCTTGCCGAACGTGTTGGTCACAATGGGCGTTTTGACTGTGATCTACGCCTTCATCACCGAGCAAACCACCATTGGACGGCGCGTTTATGCTCTTGGCGGCAACAACAAAGCCGCGAAACTTTCGGGTATTCGCACCGAACGGCTCACGTTCCTGACCTTCGTCAATATGGGTGTATTGGCCGCCTTGGCGGGGCTGATATTTGCCGCGCGCCTCAACACAGCGACGCCAAAAGCGGGCTTCGCGGTTGAGCTTGATGTCATCGCGGCGGTGTTTATTGGCGGCGCATCCATGTCGGGCGGCGTTGGTAAAATCGTCGGCGCGGTCGTGGGCGCGTTTATTATGGGCGTGATGAACAACGGCATGTCAATCATGGGGATTGGCATTGATTATCAACAAGTTATCAAAGGCCTCGTGCTTCTCGCGGCGGTTATCTTTGATGTTTATAACAAACAGAAACAAGGTTAAGGGCTAAGATTATGGCTTTCACTCCCGCAAAATGGCCCCGCAAACTGCGCTCGCAGGAATGGTTTGGCGGCACCAGCCGCGATAGCATTTATCACCGCAGTTGGATGAAAAATCAGGGGCTTCCTGCCGACCTTTTTGATGGTCGCCCCGTGATCGGTATTTGCAACACGTGGTCGCAATTGACCCCCTGTAATGCGCATCTGCGCGACCTTGCCGAACGGGTCAAACACGGGATTTACGAAGCTGGCGGATTGCCCCTCGAATTCCCCGTTTTCTCCCCCGGCGAGAGCACATTGCGCCCAACCGCGATGATGTACCGCAACCTCGCGGCGATGGATGTCGAGGAGGCCATTCGCGCCAATCCCTTGGACGGCGTCGTGCTTTTGTGCGGCTGTGACAAGACAACCCCTGCCCTGTTGATGGGTGCGGCTTCGGTCGATTTGCCCGCGATTATGGTCTCTGGCGGCCCGATGCTCAACGGCTGGTTCCGTGGCGAACGGGTCGGGTCTGGCACCGCGCTTTGGCAAATGTCCGAAGACATCAAAGCCGGCAAAATGTCGAAAGAGGACTTCCTCGAAGCAGAACAATCCATGAGCCGCAGCCCCGGATCGTGCAACACGATGGGCACGGCCTCCTCGATGGCGAGCATGGTCGAGGCCCTGGGCATGACGCTTTCGGGCAACGCCGCGATCCCCGCCGTCGACAGCCGCCGCCGCGTCATGAGCCACGTTACGGGCCGCCGAATTGTGGAAATGGTCAAAGAAGACCTTAAGCCGTCCGACGTTTTGACCCGCCAAGCGTTCGAGAACGCGATCCGCACCAACGGCGCGATCGGCGGCTCGACCAACGCCGTGATCCACCTCACCGCGATTGCGGGCCGTGTCGGCGTTGCGCTCAATCTCGACGATTGGGACACTTTGGGC
Source organism: Falsihalocynthiibacter sp. BN13B15 (assembly GCF_041205415.1). Classification (NCBI taxonomy): domain Bacteria; kingdom Pseudomonadati; phylum Pseudomonadota; class Alphaproteobacteria; order Rhodobacterales; family Roseobacteraceae; genus Falsihalocynthiibacter; species Falsihalocynthiibacter sp. BN13B15. The sequence continues at coordinate 20,230 of NZ_JBGFCE010000014.1, read as the reverse complement.
CGCGACGTGCCGACCATCGTAAACCTGATGCCGTCGGGCAAATTCCTGATGGAAGAGTTCTTTTATGCGGGCGGCCTTCCTGCGGTGATCAAGCGTCTTGGCGAGGCGAATTTGCTCCACAAAGACGCCATCACTGTTTCTGGCGAAACCGCTTGGGATCAAGTGAAAGACGCGCAGAACTACAACGAAGACGTCATCATGCCCGCCGATGCGCCGCTGGCAAAACAAGGCGGTATTGCCGTGTTGCGCGGCAACCTTGCCCCCAACGGCGCGGTGCTCAAACCCTCCGCCGCCAGCCCGCATTTGCTGCAACATCGCGGTCGCGCCGTGGTGTTTGAAGACATCGACGACTATAAAGCCAAGATCAATGACGACGATCTCGATATCGACGAAACCTGTGTGATGGTCCTTAAAATGTGCGGGCCGCGCGGCTATCCGGGCATGTCGGAAGTGGGCAATATGGGCCTACCGCCGAAGGTCCTCAAAAAGGGCATTACCGATATGGTGCGCATTTCCGACGCGCGCATGTCGGGCACGGCCTATGGCACGGTTTTACTGCACACCAGCCCCGAAGCGGCTGCGGGTGGTCCCCTCGCGATTGTCCAAAATGGCGACATGATCGAGTTGGATATGAAAAACCGTCGCATCCATCTTGAGGTCTCCGATGAGGAAATCGCCCGCCGTCTGGCCGCATGGAAAAACCCGATCAAAGCCCCCGAAAGTGGCTATGCCAAACTGTTCTACGACCATGTTATGGGCGCGGACACTGGCGCTGATTTCGACTTTCTGCAAGGGTGTCGCGGTAACGCTGTTCCGAGGGATTCACATTAAATGACGACACAAATTTTCAAAGTAGGCATCGCAGGCGTCGGTAAAATTGCCCGCGATCAACATATTCCTTCAATCTCGGAAAGTGACCGGTTTGAGTTGGCGGCCACCGCCAGTCGCAATGCGACTGTTGGCGGCGTGGACGGCTATGAAAGTTTGGAAAGCATGCTTGCCGCGCGCCCCGATGTGACCTGCATTTCGCTCTGTACCCCGCCGCAAGTGCGCTACGCCGATGCGCGCCGCGCCCTTCTCGCGGGCCGTCATGTGATGCTGGAAAAACCCCCTGGTGCGACTTTGAGTGAAATCAATGAGCTGGTGTCTTTGGCTCTAACACAGGGTGTTTCGCTGTTTGCCACATGGCATTCGCGCCATGCGGCTTGCGTACAAATGGCCAAGGAATGGCTCAGTGACAAGACGATTGAGAAGGTCGATGTGATCTGGAAAGAGGACGTGCGCCGTTGGCATCCCGGTCAGGAATGGATCTGGGAAGCAGGCGGTTTGGGCGTGTTTGATCCGGGTATCAATGGCCTGTCTGTCCTCACCGAAATCTATCCTCGCGCAATGCACCTGTCCAAAGCCGACCTTTCGTTTCCTTCCAATCGGGACACACCGATTGCGGCTGATTTGACATTTATTGACCCGCAAGGCGTCGAAATCACCGCCGCGTTTGACTGGCGTCAGGAAGGCGAGCAATCGTGGGACATCCACATTCAAACCGCCGAAGGCAAGGCTGTTTTGAGCGAGGGCGGTGCCGCCTTTAGCGTTGATGGCGTCGAAATTGGGCGCGGAGACAATCTCGAATACCGCCACCTTTACGCCCGTTTTGCCGACCTCGTTGCGCAGAATGAAATCGAAGTTGATCTATCGCCAATGACCCATGTGTCCGACGCCTTCACGCTCGGGAAACGCTTGGTTGTCGATCCTTTCAACTGGTGACAAACCGCACTTATTTTCGAAAGACCTGATATGAAAACTCCCCTCACTGGCATTTTGCCCGTCGCCCCAACGCCCTTTCATGCCACGGGCGAAATCGATGTCGACGGCATGCGCCGCGTGCTCGATTGCCTGATTGATCAAGGCGTCGATGCGATTTGCATCTTGGCAAACTACTCCGAGCAATTCGTCCTCTCCGACGAAGAACGCGCCATTTTAACCCGCGTTAGTCTCGAACATGTTGCGGGTCGCGTGCCCGTCATCGTTACCATCAGCCATTTTTCCACCGACATTGTGGTCAAACGCGCTCGCGAGGCCCAAGCCCTCGGCGCGGCGATGGTGATGATGATGCCACCTTATCACGGGTCCGGATTGTTCCCCGCCGAGGCAGGCATTTTCGAACATTTCGAAGCCGCAAGCCGCGCGATCACCATCCCGATCATGGTCCAAGACGCGCCCCTCAGTGGCGTGACTCTCAGCGTCCCCTTGCTCACCCGCATGGCCGTTGAGATCGAAAATGTCTCCTACCTCAAAATCGAATGCCCCTTTGCGGCGGACAAACTCGCCGCCTTGATCGAAGCTGCAGGCAAGCACATCGTCGGCCCGTTTGACGGCGAAGAAGCGGTGACCCTTTTGGCCGATCTCGACGCGGGATGCACGGGGACGATGACCTCAGGAATGTTCCCCGAACACATCCGCCCCATCGTCACGCATTACCTCGCGGGCGACCACGCGGCAGCCCTTGCCCAATGGCAAAAATGCCTCCCCCTGATCAATCACGAAAACCGTCAATGCGGATTGCGGGCGTGTAAAACCGTCTATGCGGCGGGCGGCGTGATCAAAAGCGACTATGTGCGCCACCCGTTAAAACCCATGACCGAACGCACCAAAATCCGCCTTCTGGATTTGGCCCGCGACCTTGACCTAATTGCACTTAAGTGGGCGGGTTAGACCCTAAGTAATCACGTCTGGCTTTAGGCGGCCGATATACGATTGCATCTCGCAGATGGTCTGGGCCGCAAGTCGGACCTTTTGCAATGCGACCTGTGTATCCATCGTAAAATCCTCGCCTTGAGCCGCATATTGCTCGAGATAGAGCCTAATTGTGGCCCCTTGCGTGCCCGTACCCGAGAGCCGAAAAACCGCGCGCGCCCCACCCTCAAACCCGAGGCGCAGACCTTGGTTTTTGCTAACCGATCCATCCACAGGGTCCAAATACGAGAACTCATCCGCCGAAGAAACGGTCAGCCCAACATATTTCTGCCCGACCAGATCGGGCAGTTTTGCCCGCAGTTCCTCCATCAATTTGTTGGCCTGCTCAATGGCCACATCCTCATAATCATACCGCGAATAATAATCCCGCCCGAAGGTCTGCCAATGCTCGGAAACGATCTCCGCAACCGATTGTTTACGCACCGCCAGAATGTTGAGCCAGAGCAGCACAGCCCAAAGCCCGTCCTTTTCGCGCACGTGATTTGAGCCCGTCCCCGCGCTCTCTTCGCCACAAATCGTCACCTTGCCCGCGTCCAACAAATTGCCGAAAAATTTCCACCCCGTGGGCGTCTCATAAGACCCTATTCCAAGCTTTTTTGCGACACGATCGCTCGCCGCACTGGTTGGCATTGAACGCGCAATGCCCGCAAGACCGCCCTTATAAGCGGGGGCAAGATGCGCGTTTGCCGCCAGAATCGCGAGGCTGTCGGAGGGGGTGACATAAGCACCGCGCCCGACAATCATGTTCCGATCCCCGTCGCCATCCGAGGCCGCGCCCAAGTTGGGGGCGTCGTCGGACATCATCAAATCCATTAAGGGTTTGGCCCAGATCGGGTTCGGATCGGGGTGGCCTTTGCCGAAATCCTCCAGCGGAATACCATTGACGACGGTGCCCTTGGGCGCGCCCAAACTGCGCTCCAAAATCGCCGTGGCATAAGGGCCCGTGACCGCATGCATCGCGTCGAAACGCATGGTGAAGCCACCCGCGAACAGGGATTTGATCGCCGCGAAATCGAACAATTTTTCCATCAACACTTGATAACTTGCAACGGGATCGACCACCTCGACCACCATATCGCCAAGATGCGTTTGACCGACGCTCTGCAAATCCACGTCATTCGTCGCGACGATTTTATACTCAGCGATCGCCTTGGTCGCGGCAAAGATTTGCGCCGTGAGTTTTTCTGGCGCTGGCCCTCCGTTGTCGGCATTGAATTTCACCCCGAAATCTTCGTCAATCCCGCCTGGATTATGGCTCGCCGACAGGATAAACCCGCCATCGGTTTTGTTTAGGCGGATCAAATGCGAAGCAGCGGGTGTCGAGAGAATGCCGTCTTGGCCAACAATCACTTTGACCGCGCCATTCGCCGCCGCCATTCGTAAAATGACTTGGATCGTCGGCTTATTAAAATACCGCCCATCGCCGCCCACGACAAAAGTTTTTCCCGCGGCACCGCCGAGCGCGTCAAACGTCGCCTGAATGAAATTCTCAAGATAATGCGGCGTCATGAACACTTTGGTTTTTTTGCGCAACCCAGATGTGCCCGGCATTTGGCCTTCAATAGGCGTGGTTTCGACGATCTCGATTTTCATCTGGCTATCCCCATTTCTATGTTCAATTAACAGGTTCCTCATGCGCTTTGAGAATAAAGGCGATTACCGACTCAGCCGAAACAAGCGGCTCACTTTCCAATTCGCAAAACGCGCCCTGCGCGGCGGTGTCCGTGTCGATGCCGCGCGTCCAATGGCTTCCCTCGGGCGGGTCGGGCAAAACAACCGTCCGTTCTTCGAGCGTGCGATTGAACGCAATCAACACAACGTCGCTGTCTGGCTCAAAGTCCGGCGCTTCGGCGGAACAGCGCAGGATGAGGCAAAAGTTGGCCAGTTTTGGATCACGCCATTGCAACGGTTCACCCGCAAAATCCGTCCAGCTGACATCGTCGAAGCCGTCGCTTGGACGTGCTTCGCCGTGGAGGAATTGTGTTTGTCGCACCGAAAGATGGTCGCGCCGAAACGCTGACAGACCCGCGACAAAGCCGAGCATTTCAGCATCGGTTTTGTCCCAATTCAGCCAGCCCGTCTCGTTGTCTTGGCAATAGGCGTTGTTGTTCCCCTGTTGCGAATTGGAGAATTCATCGCCCGCCAGTAGCATCGGCGTGCCCTGCGACAGGAACAAAGTGGCGAGCATATTGCGTTGCCGCCGCGCCCGTTGTCCGCGGATTTGCGTGTCGTCGGTCTCGCCCTCAACGCCACAATTATCGCTGTAGTTCGAGTGGTGCCCATCGCAGTTATTCTCGGTGTTGGCCTCGTTGTGGCGCTTGGAATAGCGCGTGGTATCCGCCAGCGTGAAGCCGTCATGGGACGCCAGAAAATTGATCGACGACCAACTGCGCCGCCCCGTCCGGTCGAACTTATCCGCCGAGCCAAGAAGGCGCGCTGCTAACTCTTGGGTGCTATGCGCATCGCCGCGCCAATATTGCCGCACCGTGTCGCGATAGCTGTCGTTCCACTCAGAAAACTCATGCGGAAATTCGCCCAACCGATAGCCACCCGGCCCAATATCCCACGGCTCGGCGATCATCCGCACACAGGATAAAACCGGATCCTGACGCAGGGCATCAAAGAAACCACCGTGCCGATCAAACCCGTGTGCCTCGCGGCCAAGCGTCGTTGCCAGATCAAACCGAAAGCCATCAACCCCCATGCATTCGACCCAGAACCGCAGGCTATCCAGCACCATCCGTAACACATAGGGATGCGCCACATTCAGCGTATTTCCACAGCCGGTATCGTTCACATAATAGCGCGGTTGACCCGCGATCAGACGGTAATAAGAGGCGTTATCAAGGCCACGATAGCTCAATGTCGGGCCGCGCTGATCGCCCTCGGCGGTATGATTATACACCACGTCCAGAATGACCTCGATCCCCGCGTCATGAAACCGTTCCACCATTTGGCGAAAGCCTTTCAGCCCGTCGGGGCCAAAATAACGCGGCTCTGGCGCGAAAAACCCGATGGAGTTATAGCCCCAATAATTGCGCAATCCGCGCTCGACCAAAAAGCTGTCGTCGACAAAACTATGTACCGGTAAAAGCTCAACGGCCTGTACATTCAGCGCCTTCAGATGCGCGATCATCGGCTCTGACGCCAGCCCCTCATAAGTACCGCGCAAAGCTTCGGGAATTTGCGAATTGGTCTGGGTTAGACCCTTTGGGTGGGCCTCATAAATCAGGTCTTTATCCGACGAAATGTGATGGCCATTCTTCATGCCCTCAAACAAAGCGGGATCGGACACAACCGATTTTGGCACGTAGGGCGCACTGTCGCGGGGATCAAACGAAAGATCCCCTGCCGAGGACTCTTTATCATATCCCAAAGTCGCGGGATTAGTTGTCCAATCACCGAAAATCTCGCGGGTATAAGGGTCTAACAAGAGCTTATTGGCGTTAAACCGATGCCCCTGTTCGGGCGCATATAGCCCATGGGCGCGATACCCATACAGCGTACCGATGGGCACATCCGCCACATATCCATGCCAGATTGGGCCCGTGCGACAGGGCAAAGCAATACGCGCCGTTTCGCGCTTTCCGTCAGGCGAAAAGAGGCACAATTCGATCTTGCTCGCGTTCTCGGAAAACACGGCGAAATTGACGCCTCGGCCATCGTGATGCGCCCCAAGCCTATTCGAACTGCCGCCAGATAATTTTTGATGTTTCATAGGATGGGACTACCGCTCCTGCGCCGCGCGGTAAACATCAAGATAGGCCGCGGCCGAAAGATCCCACCCCACCGGATGCCGCATGGCACGGCGCATCATTCCTGCCCAAATTTTAGGCTGGCGATAAAGCGCACAGGCGCGGGTAATGGCATGGGCAAACATCGCGCTATTCACAGGGGCAAACTGAAATCCCGTGGCACAATTGGCCAGTAGCGCGGCCTCGTTTGCATCAATCACCGTATCCGCCAGACCGCCAGTATGGGCCACAACGGGGAGCGTGCCATAGCGCAAACCGTACAGCTGCGTCAGGCCACAAGGCTCAAACCGCGAAGGGATCAAGATAGCGTCACTACCACCCTGCAACAGATGCGAGAGCCCCTCATCATAACCGATAATCGCGCCGACCGACCCCGCGTAACGGTTGGACGCGTCGATAAACGCGCGTTCCAAATCCGCGTCGCCCGACCCCACAAGCGCAAGCCTGCCGCCTTGAGTTACCAGAGTGGGCAAGCACTCCAACAACATATCGAGACCCTTTTGCGAGGTCAGCCGACTGACAACACAGAACAGCGGACCGTCACTGGGCGTAAGACCAAACCGCGCCTCAACCTCGGCCCGATTTTGTGCTTTGCCTTTGAGGCTGCGCACGGAATAAGGCGCGACCAAATCGGCGTCGTTTTCGGGGTTCCAAACATCCAAATCGATCCCGTTCAGGATACCCGAAAGATCGGCTTGCCGTCCGCGCAGAAGACCATCCAGCCCCATGCCAAATTCGGGCGTCAGAAGCTCGGCGGCATAGGTCGGGCTAACAGTTGTGATTTTCTCGGATAGAGCCAAACCCGCCTTCAAAAAGCCAATCCGCCCGAAATATTCAATCCCCTCGGGCGTGAACATATCAGCGTTCAGACCCAAAACTCCCATGCGGGTCGCGTCAAACAGACCTTGGAACGCGATGTTGTGAATCGTCATCACCACGGGGGGTGTTTTCTGCCCAGATTGACGCAAATATACGGGCAATAGACCCGCTTGCCAGTCATGCGCATTGACGACATCGGGCTTCCAATCCTCAACGCCATGCAGGGCAATTTGCGCCCCCACATAGGACAAGGCGCCAAACCGCAGATCATTGTCAGGCCAGTCGTTTCCGTCCGGCCCCAGATAAATACTCCCCGCCCGATCAAACAAATGCGGCGCCTCAAGCAGCAACATATCGAGTCCCTCCGCCTGTACGGAAACCACCCGTGCAGGTCCGCCAAAGAGGTTGCCAAACGACAGAACCGTGTCGCCCTTTGCCACCCATTCCGCCAAGGCGGGATAGGCTGGGATCAAAATCTTTACGTTGATATTCAACGTGCCGAGCGCTTTGGGCACCGCGCCGATCACGTCCGCCAAGCCCCCCGTTTTCACGAAGGGCGCACATTCGGAGGCAACGAAAAGCAGGTTCATATCAGAGATCCAATTTGTCGATCATGGGTTGGGTAATCAGGCAAATGCCATTCTCCGTTCGCCGGAATCGCTTGGCATCCAACACGGGGTCTTCGCCAACAACCAAGCCTTCAGGAATGACCACCCCACGGTCGATCACCACATTTGTCAGCCGCGCGTTGCGATTGATTTCCGCGTAGGGCATGACGACAACCCCGCTCAACTGCGAGAAAGAATGCGTCCGCACGCCAGTAAACAACATACAGCGATCAAGGCTCGATCCCGAAATAATACATCCGCCCGAGACCATCGACGACACCGCTTGGCCGCGCCGCCCTTCCTCGTTATGGATAAATTTCGCGGGGGGCGTCAATTCGGAGTAGGTCCAGATCGGCCACTCGTTGTCATACAGGTCCAACTCGGGTTTGAAATCGGTTAGGTCCACATTGGCCTGCCAGAACGCATCCACCGTTCCCACATCGCGCCAGTATGGTTTTTCCTCCAAGCCCGTCCGCACACAAGAGCGGCTAAACGGATGCGCAATCGCCTTGCCGTTTTTAACGATATCGGGGATCAAATCGCCGCCGAAATCATGGCTCGAATTCGGGTCTTCGGCGTCCTTTTGCAACAACCCAATTAGGTATTCTGTCTCGAAAACATAAATCCCCATACTGGCCAACGCCATATCGGGATGGCCAGGCATTGGGGGCGGATCGGCGGGTTTTTCGACGAAATCAAGGATGCGATCATTGTCGCCCACTTTCATCACGCCAAAGCCACGCGCTTCCATACGCGGCACTTCGATACAACCCACCGTAACATCCGCGCCGCTGTCGACGTGGTGTTTAATCATCAAGGAATAATCTTGTTTATAGATGTGATCGCCCGCCAGAATGATGATGTATTTCGGGCCATAACCGCGAATAATATCAATGTTCTGGGCCACAGCATCGGCGGTACCCTTGTACCAATTCTCATTATTCATTTGCTGCGACGCGGGCAGAATATCGAGGGATTCATTGCGCTCCGCGCGGAAAAAACTCCAGCCGCGTTGCAGGTGCCGGATCAACGAGTGCGCCTTATATTGGGTCGCGACCCCGATGCGCCGAATGCCGGAATTCACCGCATTAGACAGGGCAAAGTCGATAATTCGGCTCTTGCCGCCAAAATACATCGCGGGTTTGGCGCGCGTATCCGTCAGTTCATAGAGCCGACTCCCACGGCCCCCCGCCAAGACAAACGCCATAGATTGTTGGGCCAGTCTTTGAGATTCATTGTCCATCCATAGTCCTCCCTAAATTCTGTCTTCCCTTAAAAGCTACACGTCCTCTTGCAGCTCAAAAAATATCGTCGAAAGCGGCGGCAGCGTCAGCGAGATCGAATGTGCCCGCCCCGAGGCCGCCACCTGTTCGCTGTCCGCATAGCCCATATTGCCGCGATCGCCCCCGCCATAGCGGCTTGAATCCGTGTTCAGTTTTTCAAGCCAACGTCCTGCCTTTGGCACCCCAATGCGCCGCGCGTGGCGCTCAACGGGGGTGAAATTACTGACGACAAGAACTGGCGGCGTACCGTCGGCGCCCTTGCGAATCCACGCGAAAATAGATTCCTCGGCCGCGCCCTCCTCAACCCATTCAAACCCTGCGGGCTTGCAATCCAATTCGTACAGCGCGGGGCTATCGCCCAACAGTGCATTGAGGTCGCGGATCAAGTTCTGCGTGCCGCCATGCAGCGGATGATCGAGCAAATGCCAATCAAGACTCGTGTCGTGATTCCACTCCACGCCCTGCGCAAATTCACAGCCCATGAACAGAAGCTTTTTCCCTGGATGGCCCCACATAAATCCGTAATAGGCTCTAAGATTGGCGAATTTATCGCCCCCCTGCCCCGGCATTTTGTCGATCATCGAGCCTTTGCCGTGCACCACTTCATCGTGACTAATCGGCAAGACAAAATTTTCGGAAAACGCATAATGCAGGCCGAAGGTCATCTTACTGTGATGATATTTCCGGTTGATCGGATCCTCGGCGATATAGGACAGCGTGTCGTTCATCCAGCCCATATTCCACTTGAACCCAAACCCAAGCCCGCCGTGATCGGTGGGCGCACTGACCCCCGGAAAGGCGGTGGACTCCTCCGCAATAGTCACTATTCCAGGCATTTCGCCATAGGCCACTTCATTGGTGCGTTGCAGGAAATCAATCGCTTCAAGGTTCTCGCGGCCGCCGTCCTTGTTGGGAATCCATTCGCCCGCTTTGCGCGAATAATCGCGGTACAACATCGACGCCACCGCATCCACGCGCAGCCCGTCGATGTGATGTTCGCGCAGCCAGTACAGGGCGTTCGCCACCAGATAATTCGAAACTTCGCGGCGTCCGTAATTATAAACCAGCGTGTTCCAGTCGGGATGAAACCCTTCCTTGCGGTCGGCATGTTCATAGAGCGGCGTGCCGTCAAACCGGCCCAGACCGTGTTTGTCTTCGGGGAAGTGCCCGGGCACCCAATCCAGTATCAGGCCAATATCGGCGGCGTGGCAAGCCTCGACAAAGGCGCGGAATTCTTCAAGCGTGCCGTGGCGAATGGTCGGGGCATAGAGGCCCACAGGTTGATAGCCCCAAGAGCCATCAAACGGAAATTCCGAGATCGGCATCAGCTCGATATGGGTAAAACCCATGTCCTTTACATAGGCCACCAACTCCTGAGCGAGTTCGAGATACGACAGCGGACGATTGCCCTCCTCGGGAACCCGTTTCCACGAGCCAAGATGCACTTCATAAATCGAGATCGGCTGATCAATGCGATGGAGCGTTTCGCGTTTGCTCATCCATGCTGCATCCGTCCATTTATGCCCGTTCAACTGGCGGATAACCGAGGCGGTTTTGGGCGGGTGTTCAGAGCCAAACCCGAAGGGATCGGCCTTTTGCGGCAAAAGATTGCCACTCCCGTCGAGCAACTCGTATTTATACGCTTCACCGTCGCCAAGGCTGGGCAGGAAGATTTCCCAAACACCGGTTTGCCCGCGCATCCGCATCGGATTGCGCCGTCCATCCCAGCCGTTGAAATCGCCCACAACCGAAACGCGCCGCGCATTTGGCGCCCAGACCGCAAAGTGGGTTCCCGCAACGCCCTCGTGTTCGGTGACATGCGCGCCGAGCACTTTCCACAGGTCAAGATGCGCGCCCTCGGCAATCAAATATTCGTCGAGTTCCCCTAGAATAGGGCCGAAACGATAGGCATCCTCGGCCTCCCAAACATGGGGGCCTTTGGTGATGCGCAAGCGGTAAGCAAAAGGTTTTTTACGCCGTGCAGCGGTGCCCACAAAAAGGGACGGCTCCTCTGGTAAGGCCTCCAACGACAGGATTTTGGCCCCCGTTTTGGCATCCAAAACATCAATGGAATCGGCATCAGGATGAAACACCCGCAGGGTCAGCTTCCCCTCCACGGCGTGCAATCCCAGCACGGAAAACGGATCGGCGTGGCTGCCTGTTGCAATCTGCTGAACGTCCTGAGGATTGATCACTGTGTGTTTCCTTTATGTTTCTTGCAGCGTCTAAGTCACCGGTTTTGCATGCCAAATATCCTTGGCGTATCCACGGATCGTGCGGTCCGAGGAAAACCACCCCATCCCTGCTGTATTCGCGGCGGCCATCCGCGACCAACGCGCGACATCGCGGTAAGCCACGTCAACGTCGCGTTGTGTGTCAAAATAGCTGTCGAAATCGCAACTCACGAGGAAATAGTCATGTTCCCAAAGGTTATGCAGGATATCGGAGTAGCGATATTTATCCCCCGCCGAGAAAACACCTGCCCCGATTTGCCCCAAAACGCGGCTCAACCGTGGGCTGGCTTCAATCGCGCGGCGGGCATAGCCGTGGTGATTGCGCGCCTCTTGCGCCTCTGCCGCCGTGAGGCCAAAGAGGAAGAAATTATCCGCGCCGACGTGTTCCAAGATTTCCACATTCGCGCCATCCAGCGTGCCGATGGTCGGACTGCCGTTGAGGGATAGTTTCATGTTGCCCGTGCCCGAGGCCTCTTTGCCTGCGGTCGAAATTTGCTCCGAAAGGTCGCTGGCTGGGATCAGGATTTCCGCCATTGAGACGTTATAGTTCTCGGGATACACAACTTGCAGTAAATCGCGTGTAATAGGGTCACTATTGATGGTCGCGGCCACGTCATTGATCAAGCGAATGATCGATTTTGCCAGCGCGTATCCGGGGGCTGCTTTGCCGCCAAAAATTTTAACCCGTGGCGTCCAATCGGCAGTGGGGTTGTCGCGGATCTCATTCCAAAGCGCGATGGTTTCGAGGATATTCATGTGCTGACGTTTGTATTCGTGGATGCGTTTGATCTGAATATCAAACATTGCGGAGGGATCAATCGTGACGTTGTGATGGGTTTTCAGCCACCCCGCCAAACGATTTTTATTCACCTTTTTGGCGTCCATAAAGGCGCCCAAAAACGCCGAGTCATCCAGATGCGCGTTGAGGTCTTGGATTTTCTCAAGGTCCTGTTGCCAGTCGGTGCCAATGGTGTCGTTGATCAGATTGCGCAGCGGCGGGTTACAGGAATAGAGCCAGCGGCGCGGCGTAATGCCGTTGGTCTGGTTCAAAATCCGCGCTGGATAGGCTTTGTGCAAATCGGCGAAAACGGTTTCCTTGACCAGTTCCGTATGCAGCGCCGAAACGCCGTTGACGTTATGGGCCATGATGAACGCCAACTCGCCCATGTTCACATTGCCATGATCAATGATGCGGATGCCGCTTTGGGTGGCCGCGAGATGACGTTCTTGGATCAACTCGATCAGGCGAAAATGCCGTGGCAGGATGCGAGCAAACAGGCCTTCGGGCCACCGCTCCAGCGCTTCGGGCAACAACGTGTGGTTGGTATAGGCCAAACAGCCGCGCGCCAATTCGATCGCGTGGTCCAGATCAAGCCCGTGTTCGTCCACCAAAATCCGCACCAGTTCCGGCCCTGCGATGGCGGGGTGGGTATCGTTGAGTTGGATGGCAACATGCTCGGGCAAGTCTTCGATTTTGTGCCCCTCAGAGAGGAACCGGCGTAGCAAATCTTTGATCGACGCGGAGGTAAAGAAATACTCCTGTTTGAGGCGCAATTCCTTGCCAACATCGGTGGTGTCGTCGGGATAAAGCACCCGTGAGATCGTGCGTGCGAGGCGTTCGGGGGCATTCGCAGCAACATAATCGCCACGGTTAAAGCTCTCGAGATCAAACAATTTGACGGGCTTGGCGGCCCATAGGCGCAGTGTATTGGCCCATTTGCCCTGCCACCCAACAACCGGCGTGTCATAAGCCGAAGCCACAACCGTTTCGGCGGGATGCCAAACGGCCTTGCCATCGGACTCGCTCACGTGGCCGCCAAAGTGGATGCCATAGGCCACTTCGGGACGTTCAAATTCCCACGCATGGCGCTGTGCCAGCCAGCCTTCGGCGGTTTCGATCTGTTGTCCGTCCTGAAAATGTTGCTCAAACAAGCCATGTTCGTAGCGAATGCCATAGCCATAGGCAGGGATCGCGAGGGTCGAAAGACTGTCCATAAAACACGCGGCCAAACGACCAAGCCCGCCGTTGCCAAGCGCGGCATCCGGCTCATCCGCGACCACCGCGTTATAGTCCTGCCCCAAATCCGCGAGCGCTTGGCGCGCCACATCTTCGACGTTGAGATTGATGGTCACATCCTCGATCAGACGCCCAATTAGGAACTCCATCGACAGGTAATAGACCCGCTTATGCTTGCCCTCATAGGTCGCGCGGGTCGACGCAAACCACGGTTCCACCACCCGATCACGCAACGCCAGCGAAAGCGACATGCGCCAATCATACAGACTCGCGTGCCCCGCATCCTTACCGATAGAAAGTTTCAGATGCTTTTGGATATCTTCGCGCAGGTCTTTGACTGTTACGTCACTCTGGTGTGTTTTCAGCATTTCGATTTCTTTGACTATATCGGGCCGACGGGCCCGAACTTATTATGGGCCTAACTAAGCTGGCCGCGCACCCGACAGGTCGGGCAATTCATCGGCCCACGGGGGATTAGCGCCAGAACGCGCAACGGTGATCGACGCCACCAGAGCGCCCAAATCCAACGCATCCTTTAGAACGGATCCCGTGACATGCGCGATGGCTTTTTTGTTAAGGACACCCGCCCGCGACAATCCCGCAAGCACGCCCGCATTAAAGGTGTCGCCCGCACCAACGGTGTCGACAACCTGCGCTTTTACGGCGGGCACATCGATGATTTCATCGTGGCCGAAAATCGCCGTTGCACCATCAGCACCGCGCGTCAGAATGATGATTTCGGGACCATTCAGGCGCAAAGCATGGGCTTTTTCCAGCAAAGTCAGGGGACCGGGAACAATCCAATCGAGATCCTCATCGGACACTTTCAAAATGTCGCTTACAGCCAGCAAAGCATTCAGACGGGTGCGATAGGCCACCGCGTCCTTGATGAAACTTGGGCGAATATTTGGGTCGACCATCACCACTTTATCAACAGCCGCACGTTGCGCCAATGCGAGATAAAAATCACCACAGGGTTCAACAATCAGGCTGATACCGCCGAAATACATCGCCTCAACCGAGGCGGGGATTTTCGGCATAAGATCGTTCGTTAGCATCCGGCCCGCGGTGTTTTCATCATAAAAATGATAACGCGCCTGCCCGTCGGCCAATTCAACAAAGGCCAAGGTCGTCGGTAGATCGCTATAGATCGACAGGCTGTGATTGACGCCGCTTTTGGTCAGGGCGCTCTGGATCATGGTGCCAAAAATATCCGTCGACAAGCCCGACAGAAATCCCGGTTTCAAACCCAACCGCCCCAGTGCAACGGCAGTGTTAAACACCGCGCCGCCCTCGTAGGGCATAAAGGCCGCGCGGCCCTGCCCGTCCACGGTTGGCAACATGTCGATTAAGGCTTCACCACAGCATAAAATCATATTGTCCCTCTAATTACGTCCCTTACATCCAGAGTCCAAAGCTGATCTATTTGTGCGGCAAACTCAATGGCAAACCGTTCTTCACCAGCCAAATCGCCAAATACGCTGGTGATTTTCAGGAAGGCCGATGGATCGGTGCGGCTCGCTTGCGCCGCTATGCGTAAAACTTCAGCACGTTCATCCTGTAAGTCAGGGCAATCGGCGCAGTATTTGCACCAAAACGCCACCTCAAGCGCGAGCGCTTTTAGGCTTGTTCCGGCAGCAAGGGCCTCTTGAATCGTGGGCACCACAAATTTCGGCTGGCGGTTTGAACCGTCAAGGCACAGCCGATCAATGGTGTCGCCAACGCGCGGGTTGGAAAAACGCTCGACACACATTTGCAGATAGTCTTCAAAATTTTCGCCAGCAATTGGTGGCAAAATTGGCATGACATCGGTGCGCATCACATGAATAAGCCACGCGCGAATATCCTCATCCGCCATCGCCTCATGCACAAATTCATAGCCCAACAACGCGCCAGGATAAGCAATCGCGGCATGGCCCGCGTTCAAAATCCGCAATTTCATCGTCTCGTAGGGCGTCACATTCCCCACAAAGGTCACGCCCACATGTTCAAGACGCGGCCGCCCGAACGGGAAATTATCTTCCATCACCCATTGGCGAAACGGCTCGCAGGCCACGGGGGCGCTGTCGATAATGCCAAATTGCTCCTTGACCAAAGCGCGCTCGCGGTCGGTGGTTGCGGGGGTGATGCAATCGACCATTGAGTTGGGGAACGCGACGTTGGCTTGGACCCATTCCTTGAGGTCAGCCCCAATCATTTCGGCCAATCCAAGCACTGTGTTGCTGGTGACATGGCCGTTTTCGGGCAAGTTGTCACAGGACAGGATCGTGAAAGGATCAATCCCCACAGCGCGGCGGCGTTGCAGCGCAAGCAGCAGAATCCCGAACACGGTTTTCGGGGATTTTGGCGCGGCAGCATCGGCCAGAATATCGGGATGTTTCGCGTCAAACAGACCTGTTTTAGCGTCAACGAAATAGCCGCCCTCGGTGACCGTCAGCGAGACAATCCGAATGTTGGGCGCGCAGAGCTGCGCCAAAAGCGCCTCGGTTTCCACCTCGCAAAAGTCGATCATCGAGCCTGTGACCCGCGCAGTCAGGCTTTCGGGCGCGAGTTCAACAACCGTGGTCAGCCAGTCTTGCTCCTTGAGCGCGGCGCGGCGGTCGGCGTCAAAGGATTTGATCCCTGCCCCGACGATTGCCCAATCATGATCGCGGCCCGTACTAAACAACGCGTCCAGATAAACGGCCATATGTGCGCGATGGAAATTACCCACCCCAATATGCACGATCCCCGCCGTAAGATCGCCGCGGGAATATTGCGGCACGATCACGTTCGCGGACAATGAATTGAGGGCCGAGAGATCAAGTTTTTGCATCACAGCAAGCAGTCCTTTCCAGCGCACCCACACCGAAATGTGCATGTCTTTCTTGTCTTTAGTTCAAGGTTTAACCACGGTTTTCGGAAGGCGTTAGTCCATCCGAAGGCCGTCTGCTCCAAATTTATGCATCTGGTCCAATTGCGGATTAAGATAAATGGTATCGCCATGGTTTACGGCAATATCGCCAGTAATCCGTACCGTCATCATGTCCACCAATCCCGTGTCATGGACGTGGATGAATGTGTCCGACCCAAGGTGCTCGGCCACGCCAACGCGACCCTTCCACAGACCCTCGGTCATGCTGACGCCCACGTGTTCGGGACGGATTCCAATATGGGTCGCCCCATGTTTCTGGGCCTCTGCACCGGCAATAATGTTCATCTGCGGCGAGCCAATAAAGCCCGCAACAAACACATTGCGCGGCTTGTGATACAGTTCAAGCGGCGAGCCGACTTGCTCAATCACACCTGCTTGTAGCACCACAATTTTGTCGGCCATGGTCATGGCTTCGACTTGGTCGTGGGTCACGTAAATCATTGTGGTGTCTAGTTTTTTATGCAGTTCCGAAATTTCCAGACGCATCCCAACCCGCAGCGCGGCGTCGAGATTTGACAGGGGTTCGTCGAACAAAAACGCCGAGGGTTCGCGCACAATCGCACGGCCAATGGCCACACGTTGACGTTGCCCGCCCGAGAGTTGCCCGGGACGACGATCAAGGTAATCCGTCAGGTTCAGCGCTTTGGCGGCAGCATCGATTTTCGCGTCCTGCGCGGCCTGATCCATCTTCGCCATCTTGAGCGGAAACGCGATATTTTTTCGCACCGACATATGCGGATAGAGCGCGTAGGATTGAAACACCATCGCCAAACCGCGTTTCGCGGGCGGCACTTCGGTGGCTTCGCGACCATCAATTTGAATGGCCCCGCTGGTCACATCCTCAAGACCTGCAATCAGGCGCAATAGGGTCGATTTTCCGCACCCAGACGGGCCAACAAAGACTACGAATTCCCCGTCATTGATTTGCAGATCGAGCGGCGGGATGACTTGAACGTCGCCAAAATTCTTGGTGACTTGATTGAGAGTAATGTTGCCCATTATTTCACAGCTCCGAATGTCAGTCCGCGGACCAGTTGCTTTTGGCTGAACCAGCCCATGATGAGAATTGGCGCGATGGCCATTGTGCTCGCAGCACTCAATTTCGCATAGAACAGCCCTTCAGGACTGGAATAACTCGCGATGAAGGCCGTGAGCGGTGCCGCTTTTGCCGCCGTCAGGTTGAGGGTCCAGAACGCTTCGTTCCACGCCAAGATGATGTTCAAAAGGACAGTCGACGCAATTCCAGGAATGGCCATCGGAGTCAGCACATAGATGATCTCGTCCTTCAATGTTGCCCCGTCCATCCGCGCGGCCTCAAGGATTTCGCCCGGAATTTCTTTGAAGTAAGTATAGAGCATCCAGACGATAATCGGCAGGTTGATCAGGGTCAGAACGATGACCAATCCGGTGCGCGTATCCAAAAGTCCCGTGTCGCGGAAAATCAGGTAGATCGGGATCAAAACCCCAACCGGTGGCAACATTTTGGTCGACAGCATCCACATCAGGATATTCTTGGTGTGTTTTGCCGGCACAAAGGCCATGGACCATGCTGCGGGGATCGCAATTGCGAGGCCAAGTAGGGTCGAACCCACCGAAATCACCACCGAGTTAAAGAAATGCAGCGGATAGTTGGAGCGCTGATTTACAATAGCGTAATTCTCCATCGTCCAGTTGAACATGAACAGCGAGGGAGGATCGGCGATTGCTTCGGCCTCCGTTTTAAAGCTGGTGATGATGGTCCAAAGGATCGGAAAGAATATCGCGAGGCCGATGGTCCAAGCCGCCGCCGTAACGATGACTCTGTGTTGGTTTGAAACTGCACGTGCCATATCAAGCGTCCAAGTTTTTCCCGATCATTCGCATAAGGAAGATCGCTACAATGTTTGCAAGAATGATGGCGATAACACCACCGGCGGAACCTTCGCCAACGTCAAAGTTGAGCAGGCTTTCGGCGTAAATCATATAGGTCAAGTTCATGCTGGCCGTACCGGGACCACCATTTGTCGTAACGAGGATCTCTGCGAAAATCGACAGAAGGAAGATCGTCTGGATCAGGATCACAACGGTAATAGCGCGACTAAGATGCGGTAGCGTGATGAAGCGGAACCGCGACAAGTGGCTTGCACCATCCATCTCGGCGGCTTCCATCTGTTCGCTGTCGAGCGACTGAATCGCCGTCAGAAGAATTAGCGTCGCGAAGGGCAACCATTGCCAACTCACAATCCCGATAATCGACAACAATGGTGCCTGACTGAGGAAGTCATAAGGCTCTAACCCTACGGCTTTGGCCCCATATGCGAACAATCCGTTCACGGGGTTCATGAACATATTCTTCCAAACCAGCGCCGAAACAGTCGGCATAACAAAGAACGGCGCGATCACAAGGATACGTACGATCCCCTGCCCCCAAATTTGTTGGTCGAGCAAAATCGCCAGCAACACCCCCAACACAACGGTGATGATCAACACTCCGAGCACGAGGAAAAGTGTGTTGAAAAACGCATCAAAAAACGCGGGGTTCGTCAGGAAATTTTCGTAGTTTTTAAATCCAACCCAGCCGCGCCGATCAGGCGTCAGCAGTCGATAGCGTTGGAAGGAATAATATAGCGTCATGCACAGGGGAATGATCATCCATGCAAGCAACAATAAAATAGACGGCGAAATCATTGCCTTGGCTGCGGTGCGCGAGTGTTGCGTGGACATGGCGAAGAGCCCCTCTGTTGGAAACCGAATGCAGTGTCACTGATACCTTGACCAAATCACAATTCGGCCAATTTCAGGTAAGAAAATCACTGGAAAAGAAGGGCCACCCTTACAGGCAGCCCCTCAGGGAGAGGGGTTTAGTACCCCGCGTCATCCATTTCATTCACAGTCAGCTCTTGAGCATTCGCAAGCGCATCTTCAATTGAAGTTGTCCCTGCGAGGGCCGCCGAGAACTGTTGACCAACGGCCGTAGCAATCCCTTGGAATTCGGGAATAGCAACGAACTGAACGCCCGTGTATGGAACCGGATCAACCGATGGGTTGGTTGGGTCTGCAGAGTTGATGCTTTCGAGCGTCATTTTTGCAAACGGAACGTCCATATAGTTGGCGTTTTCATAGAGCGAAGTCCGTGTACCTGGAGGCACATTCGCCCAACCTTCGTTCTCAGCAACAAGCGCTGTGTACTCTTTGGAAGTGGCCCATTCTACGAATTTTTTGGCAGCTTCAGGTGAGTCTGTGCTTGTTGGAATGGCCAAAGACCATGCCCACAACCAGTTGCCGCGTTTGCCAAGACCTGCGTCCGGTGCAAGTGCGAAACCAACTTGATCTGCCACTTGGCTGTCGTCTGGATTTGTCACGAACGAAGCCGCAACAGTGGCATCAATCCACATGCCGCATTTGCCCGTTTGGAACAAGGTCAGGTTCTCGTTAAAGCCGTTGTTTGACACACCGGGAGGGCCCGATTCATTGAGCATGTCCACATAGAATGTGAGCGTGTTTTTCCAAGCGTCGCCGTCAAATTGCGCGTTCCAGTCTTCGTCGAACCATTTGCCGCCGAAGGAGTTGTTCATCGCCGACAAGAACGCCATGTTCTCGCCCCAGCCAGCTTTACCGCGCAAACAAATGCCGTAAATTTCGCCATCTTTGTCGGTCATTGCCGCTGCGGCTTCACGAATGAAGTCCCATGTAGGCGCTTCTGGCATTTCAAGGCCAGCTGCTGCCATCAGGTCTTTGCGGTACATTGAAGTGGTCCGGCAAATTTGGACAAGGTGCTAAGGTGTATCCAACACAAGAGAATGGATACGAGAATGACGAAACGACGGAACTTTTCAGACAAGTTTAAAGCTTCTGTGGCGCTTGAGG
>NZ_JBGFCE010000013.1:0-119314 GCF_041205415.1 Falsihalocynthiibacter sp. BN13B15 | reverse complement strand
ATAAATTCCGAGTGTTGTAATATCCATTGTGGATGGCTCCTTCTCTCTGTTGGGTCGTAACAGCACCAGCATGACACATTGCGATGCCGTTCGGGTGGAGCCGTCCACACCATCAGACAAATTCGAACTCGTCTCGGCAAGGACTGTGATTTACCACGCCAAGCGGGCGTTATTCTCTAAGAGCGGCGCTGACGTAGCTTTCTAAAATCTCAGCCTCGTAATCAACGGCGCGCCAAAGATAGGGCCGCGCGCCGATTACCCATACAAAAAGATCATTCAGGTGCCACTGCCAATTGGAAAAAGCACTTAGTTGTGGTCCGTGCCGTCGGCGGATTTCTGAAGCAAACAATGGGCCAAACTGGTTCCACCAAAAACGCTCAGGTCAGTTTCCTCTGACTCCGCCGTTTTCCCCTATGCGGCGCCGGGAATTTGTACTTGGCGTCCGCCCTCTTGAAAATGGTCAAAGCTCTGTGCCCACGTCGTACCCGGCCAACGAATTTGCATTTCACCCAATCGAGGTCGATAGACCGCCGTGTAGATTGTGCCAAAACCTGCATCAAATGCGGTAGAATAAAGGGGGGGTCGCAAAAAAGCGCCGACGAATTTTTCTTCGGGGTCGCGGTGCAAGGTGAGACGTTGCAGTAAGTAACGTTCCCTCTCAACCGTCGCCGTAAACCGCGCGTGGCTGACCCATTCAACATTCTGCTGATGGTTCGTCGCAACGGCGGCATGTGTGATTATTGCAGGCCGATCAGGGGCCATCATGGCCGTCAAATAGTGGCGTTTGGCATCCAAAACCGTAACATTATAACTCATATGGGTCGGAACGCGGGACAACACCGCTCCAGCCTCCTCCGCCGTGGTGCAGGTTTGCAGGACATAGCGCAGGATCAGCGGTACGCCGAAGCCGTTGCCAACCACACGGCGACCGCCAAACGTCAACGAAATGGCAAGACCGGCATCGTTCATCCCGTCAACCAGCCCCCACAATCCGTCTGACGTACCGATCACCTGCCGCCCCTGCCAACCTGTACGCAGAACCAGGCTATCAAAAGCGTTGGGATCATAGTCGTAGTTGCGCACCAGCACAGGCTCTTCTCCTGGCCAGATCGCTTGACTGCATCCCGACAAATACGGAGGGGGACAGTAGAAACTTAAGAAGCGTGCGGCCTGATCGCCACCGCCTGCCAGATCACACAAATCATCGTAGAGCGGTATAAGCTCTGGCATGTATTCCTTCAGGGCACGCCGACTTTCTAAATAAGTCGCCCGCGCAGAGTCGCCTTCCTTCAGCCACCAGCGTTTATAGCTGGGCCAATATTCGGCGAAAAGCCCGGCCCATTTAGGGCCGGGCAAATCTTCACTAATAGCACGCCAAATCATGGCTGTTCCTTACATGATCTTGAATGCGGGCTCCGCCAACACAGGTCCAGCACTCGCAACTGGGAGCGGCGTTCCCTCAACGGATTTTTTGATGCCGTGAATCCACTTTTTCGCGCGCTCATTCAACTGAAAGCTTTTCGTCATTGAGCGTCCTCGAGTCACAAGGATGCCAATGTCCGCGCCTTCATAGCGATAATCGCCCGGTTGTAGAATTCGCAGGAAAAACGCTTCGTTTTCGCTTTCAACTGCCCGCCTGTGATAGTCGAACCGATCATAAACGACACTCCCATCTTCCAGCATTTTGTAAATACCAGTTTCCGGACTTGCCGTACAGATATCAACACTATCATCCGTGTGCTTAATCACCATCTGAGACCAGCTATCAATCATGTTGGGATTGGCCCAACGATCATTGAGTTCCGTTGTGTCCAGATCGAATTTCTTTTTGGAGAACTCGAGTAAGTGGAACAGGAACAAGGGCGCGTCGGCATGTGCAAACGCCGCATGGTTGGTCATCGAAGACGCCCCCGTGATGCGTGGGTTCAATTCTCCCAGCCAGATATCGCCCGTCTTTTTGTCGATCAAGAAATCAAGCTCGAAGTAGCCGCGATAGCCTTCTTTACGCAACTGTTCGCCGAATTTGAACGTCAACTCGCGCGCTTTCTGGCGGACTTTTGGTGGGAAAGCTGTGGACAGGATTTCGTTGCCACACCAACCACCACGATACGGCGTCAATTCACCAAAGCCGACAAGTTCCGTCATCAACGGGCCAACAATCGTCCCTTCCTTGGTCGCGCAGGCCTCGATCGCCGATCCACGGCAATCAATCCGCTTCATGATTTTGATTTCACCTTCACCGATGATTTCATGTTCATGACGGCGGAAATCGGCCTCGGTCTTGATAAAGAACGTGGTGTGGCCGCTGTCGCCAAAGGCGGATTGCAGCACCAGATCGTGCCCGATCCCGCCTTTTTCACAAACCTCCCGTAACTGTTCGTAGCTGGTGACCTCGGACAGGATATTCGGAACGGACGGAACCCCCGCCTTGTTGCCAATGCGGACGGTTTCGATCTTGTTGTCCATCGCCGTGCGCAGTTTTGCCTTGGGGAACCAGACGTCCGCCCCCAACTCTTTTGACAACCGCTCGGTTTCCTCGTCAAACATCAGGAACACAAACTTGGGCTTGCCACCGCGCCGCTTGATAAAGTCGATGACCTCTTTGTGCTGGAGCAGATAGTTGTTGATATCCTCAATGGATTGGAATTCCGCGTGTGGCTGCTCAGAAGGGCAAAACACATTGGGATGCTTGCCGCCATAACAGTCGATATAGCAGATATACTTGAAGTTTTTTACCCATTCGTCGAGGCCGAGCAGATTGAAATTCGTCGCCGAAATAAAGTAGATTGGGTCTTCGTTACGGTGAAAGAAGCGTCGAATTTCTGAGATATTCTTAAGCACAGTAGGCATAGTGTCGTCCCTTCATTAATTCGGTTATTTCTTGATTTTTTTGGCTTGGGGCAAGGCGGCCAAGGCCTCGGGTGTGAAGACGCGCAGACCGAGATCGGCGCGATACCCGTGTATTTCATTGACATCGAGCGCCAGCATAAACGCGAGGATTTCCTTGCTGATGACCTGCCCCGGCACAAGGATTGGAAACCCTGGGGGATAGGGAATGATGAAACTGGCGGAGACAACCTCTTTCCCTGCCTGAAGCGCATCATTCAGGGAGCCCTCCAGTTCCAGATAGTCACAATTTTTTTCATCGTAGCTGAGGTAATATGCCGTACGAATATCCCCCTCTGGCGTCACATTGTCAGGACGGAAAGAATCGTGGAACCGGCTGAAATCGGGCAATGGCGGATAGTTTTCCGTCAGATTTTTAACACGCCGATCGAACGACAACCGTTCCATTTTCGACGCATCATCCAGCAAGTCATCAAGTTCGTTGGCGATCTCAACCAGCACTTCGATCAGATAGGCAACAGAAGACCGCGTTGTGCCGATATTGGTCATGAACAACACAGTATTGCGGGAAGTTTTGTTGATTTGGATGCCGTATTTATCCATAAGAACATCGTTCTTGAACGTGTCCCCATCCCACCCTGTGCCGCCAACGGCCAAGGTCACGCGGGTGGCATCCAGAACAAAATCGTCCTGCTGCCAGCAGTCCCACATGTCGGTCCAGCCTTGCTCATTGTCAAAATAGCTAACCACTCCACTCTGGCGATGGTGCTCGGGGATCATGTCGCCCGCCGTCAGAACCTTGAAGTATTTCTGCAAACGCGGATGCGTGCTGATCGCGCGCCGCATAGACATAGCGGCCTCTATCTGGCGTTGCACAAATTCAAAGCCTTCCAACTCAACCTGACGACGTCCCACATCAAGCGAAGCGATGATCTGGTAGTTGGGTGAGGTGGAAGTGTGGGTCATATAGGCTTCGTGGAAGCTCTGCTCGACCTCGCCCTTAAAGTCCTGATCGCTCACGTGGATCATGGAACCCTGTCGCAGCGACGTCAGTGTTTTGTGGGTCGACTGGGTGGCATAAACACGGATGCGCGCAGTGGGCGGCGCAATAAGTCGTGCGTCCAACAGCTCTTCATCAGTGGCATCGCCAAGGATCTTTTGCTGAGCCTCATAGGCTTCCCTATGTTCGTCCGTCTTTAGGCGCTTGCGCAAATTATTCGCGGTGCGCATGCCCGTACGTTGGCGGTATGTCGGGCTGAATCTCGCGAAAGCAAACCATGCTTCATCCCAAAGGAAGACAAGATCAGGCTTGATCGCCAGACATTCCTCCATGACCCGCTCAACATTATAGACCAGTCCGTCAAAGGTACAGTTGGTCAGCAAAAGCATGCGAACGCGATCAAGCTTGCCGGCGGCTTTTAGCGCTAGCAATTGATGTTTGATTTCACGCAGCGGCACAGCACCATACATGGAATATTCGTTCAGAGGGTAGCTATCTAGATAGACCACCTCAGCCCCCGCAAGGACCATGCCGTAATGGTGCGATTTATGGCAATCCCGATCGACCAGAACGATGTCACCTGGGCGCACCAACGCCTGTACGACAATTTTGTTACAGGTTGAGGTTCCGTTTGTGGCAAAAAACGTCTGTTTTGACCCAAACGCGCGGCTTGCCAGCTCTTGAGCTTCTTTGATCGGACCATGAGGTTCCAGCAAGCTATCAAGCCCGCCAGATGTCGCAGAGGTTTCGGCCAAGAAAATATTGGGGCCATAGAACGCCCCCATATCCTGAATCCAGTGGCTGCGCGTAATCGATTTCCCCCGACTGATCGGCATCGCATGGAACACGCCTGTCGGTTGTTTGGAGTAGTTCACAAGGGCCGTAAAGAACGGCGTTTTGTTGCGTGCTTCAACACCCCGAAGGATATTCAAGTGCAGCTCCATAAAGTCTTCTTGGTTGTAGAAAACACGGCGACAGATACCCAGTTCAAGCCCTGCGATATCTTCAACCGACCGGTCGGTGACCAGATAGGCATCCAATTCTGGCCGCACCCGTTCAATGAGACGGCACAGTTCTGGGCCATAGTTTTCCGGCAGCATCGCGTCAATTGCGTCGCTTCCCCCTGCTCGGCTCAGGAAACTATGGAGAATTTCATTGTCGAGCTTTGACTTTAAAACAAGGCCGGGACGCACTACGATGGCCTGAATGTTATGATTAAACAGGACTGCAATGAGGGCGTCTTCTAAACTAGGAACAACGACAGCTTCATAGGTGAATGGGTCTTCTGGACGACGCATGCGCGTGACATTGTTTTTCAGCCAGCGCTCCTGTTGGTCGCTGACGTTATCAACGATCAACACCTCAAAATAGGGTTTGGTCATGGCGCGCGCTTCGGGTGACAGGAGAGACTCGTCGTCGTACTCTTCCTTGTCGATACTGTCGCGTTCCAAGGGAATGGAGCGACGTCGATAAGCGCCCGTTGTCAGAGCCCGCGTCACACGGTGAACTGCAAAGGCCAATTCTTCATAGCTATTGTGTTCGAACAAACGACGAAGATGAATAAAGGCCGCCATGCCTGGAAAGGCCCAGTATGGCTCGATCAATGCGAGGGACTCGAATAATTCCTGTGTTTTCGCGGTGTCTTTGGCCGAGATTTTGTTCGGCATATTTCTGGCGAAGGACCCTGTTATCTCCCTGAGCGCACTCCAGTTATCTGTGCGCAGTTGCGTCGCCGAATAATAGTCGCTGACGGAATTCATCGATCGTTCTCCCAGTTGTAATTCGATGTGCGAAGAAGGGTCCGCCGGCCTCCTGCCAAGGGACCTCGCAGATCAGCCGATTATTTTTTTGTCAGTAATGGCCGGTTCGACATATTCCGGTGTGGGCATAGCCAACTCCGGTTCCACGTCGAGAATTGCGGGCTCATCCACATACAAGCCCGAACGAGAGCCTTGGAGTGGCACTTCCAGCGGCCCAAGCGCTTTCAAAAAGTTATCGGTTCCGCTGGTCCGGTCATAGACCGAGAAATCCACCGAACGATCGCGAAAACTTTTCAGCACTTGACCCAGGCCTTTGAAGCCGGTTTCGCGCTGGCGGCGCACCATCGACATATCCACCTCGATTGGGAACATATCTTCTTGGCCGCCGGATTGGTGCAGCACCTGAGACGTAGGATCAACAACGCAGGATTTACCGATACCGCCCGCGCCCAAACCATTCACATCAATGACATAGCACTGGAATTGAGCTGCGGTCGCCCGCGCGATCGACAGTTCAGCGTCCCTGTCTGTTGTGCCCGTTAACACTGGGTGCAACAGCACCTCAACGCCTTGGCTGGTCAGTTGCCGCGTCGTTTCCGGAAACCACATGTCGTAACAGATCGACAAACCAAACCGACCCACATCAGGCACGTCGAAAACGCAAAATTCCGTTCCGGGCGTGACGCCTGCCTCGTAGGGTAAAAACGGGAACATTTTGGCATAGCGCCGTACGACAATCCCATTGGGGTCAATCACTAGCGAAGTGTTATAAACCCCACTGTTTTCGGGGTGAGTTAGGAACATCGACCCCGGGATCAACCATATTTTGTACCGACGGGCCGCCTCACAAAACCGGTCAATAACAGCGTTTTCTTGCGGCAGTTTGAATTTTTCCAACGGGCCAAAAGGCGCAAGTTCACTGAAAAGAACCATCTGTGTCCAAGGGAAACGGATCATCAACAAATCCAGACGATGCATCATAGCATCGACATTGGAGTGAAGGGCATTGACGTGCATTTGAATGCCAGCAATAGCGAAAGGGGTCATAGGGATAGTACTCCTTGCAGATAGAGCAGCCCAGGATGAGCTATTAAAGCCTCTGCGATTGGCATGTATTTATGCTCTTACTACCAAGACTGAAATTGGTGATCTGCGCACAACTCTGTCAGCATTTGACCCAATTAGGAATTCCCGCACGCTATCTGGCTTGTGCGACGCCATAACGACCAGATCGCACTGTGTTTCCTCGATCGCCTCCAACACTTTATGGTGGATATTGCCAAAAGCGAGATGCTGTTTGACCGACACGCCCTGAGGGATATTCGCCTTCACAAGCCCGTCCAGCGCTGCACTTGCCGCAGCGATCGCCTTGGATTCAAAGTCGGAGGGAAAGAAGCTTTCAACCATCGGCGTGCCCAAATCCGGAACCACCGACATGACATGCAAAGTGCCTTTTGAAGCCGTCACCAGTTCCAGCGCTTGAGGCAGTGCCTTTTCCCAAGACGCCTTGGTATTCAGATCAAGTGTAAGCAATACGTTTTTAAACATGGTCTGTTTCCTTTAAGCGGTGGCTTGTTTGCGGATCGGGTGCCCAGTGCGGCGGCGTTGCAAGAAGACAACCAAGCCCAAAAGCAGTAAGGCTGGTAAGAACATCAGGTATTTAGAGGGCTGCCCCACGGGGCGCAGCACCTGTAAAACTGTCTGATCCCAATCTAGACCTGCCGTGGCAGCCGCGCTGCCATACGTCACATCGTCAATCATAAGCGTGTCGCCTTCGTTGCGGAACACAAGTCCCGCATTTTCCAACCGTTCTTCACCCGTTGCCCCGTCTTGAATGGTCAACACGGCAACAAATTCGATCGGATCCCCAAGGTCGTTCACACCAGCAACACGCAGGCGCAAATCATCACCGATCGGCGTGTTCATGGCTGCAGTAGCAATCTCGGACGGTTGCTCGTCAACATAGGGGGGAGCGACCATGTCCATCCAGAACCCGGGGCGAAACAGCGTGAACGCGATGAGCAACAAGGCGGCAGTTTCATAGAAGCGGTTCTTGGCCAAGAACCAACCCTGTGTCGCGGCCGCAAACAGCAGCATAGCAAAGGTAGCCACGATAAAGACAAAGACACCTTGGCTCCACGTCACATCAATCAGCAGCAGTTCCGTGTTGAAGATGAACAGGAAGGGCAAAGCGGCCGTCCGCAGGCTATAGAAGAACGCAATCACACCCGTCTTGATCGGATCACCACCAGAAACGGCGGCGGCGGCAAAGCTGGCAAGCCCCACCGGCGGCGTTACGTCGGCCATGATGCCAAAGTAGAACACAAAAAGGTGGACCGCGATCAGAGGCACAATCAGCCCATTTTGCTGGCCCAGCGTTACGATGACAGGGGCCAACAAAGCCGAAACCACGATATAGTTGGCCGTCGTTGGCAGGCCCATACCAAGGATGAGCGACAGGATTGCGGTTAGGAACAAGATCGCAAGGATATTGCCGCCCGAAAGC
This sequence comes from Falsihalocynthiibacter sp. BN13B15, assembly GCF_041205415.1. Classification (NCBI taxonomy): domain Bacteria; kingdom Pseudomonadati; phylum Pseudomonadota; class Alphaproteobacteria; order Rhodobacterales; family Roseobacteraceae; genus Falsihalocynthiibacter; species Falsihalocynthiibacter sp. BN13B15. The sequence continues at coordinate 111,201 of NZ_JBGFCE010000013.1, read as the reverse complement.
ACCTCAACCACATCCGCCAAGGCCGAGCCAACGCCCGTCTGGCTAACAGCGCCCACAATGATACCCGCCGTCGCCGTAGCGATACCGATGCCGATCATGTTGCGCGCGCCGGTTTCCAGACCGTCGATGAGGTCGAAAAATCCTTCTTTCACTGCGGCTCCAAGACCACTTTGTTTGCGCATCATTGCAGTGAGTGGCCGCTGCGTTAAAAGGATGAATACCATGTAGGTTGTCGCCCAAAACGCCGACAAACCAGGTGAAAGGCGATCAACCATAAGCGCCCAAACCAGCACAACAACCGGCAGAATAAAGTGCAAACCCGACCGGATAGTCGGACCCGGCAACGGCAAGGCGGTGACGGGCGCGTTTGGATCATCCAATTCCAGCGGCTCTTCCTTGGAGGACACATAGAGCAGACCAACATAGATCGATGTAATGAATGCAAAGATGATATAGGCAGCGGTCTCGGGGAAGGCAGGACGTATCCACCCCATGCCGTAATAAACCGCAAAGGAAATGGCGCAGATCACGGCAATAGTAAAAGCAATACCAATCAGGCGTTGCACGATGGGTTTTGGCGTATAGGCCCGTGGCAGGCCTTCCATGCCCGCTTTGAGCGCCTCAAGATGCACAATATAAACAAGGGCAATGTAGGAAATAACCGCCGGAAGAAAGGCGTGCTTGACCACATCAAAATACGGGATACCGACGTATTCCACCATCAAGAAGGCCGCAGCCCCCATAACGGGCGGCATAATCTGACCGTTCACCGAGGACGCAACTTCAACCGCGCCCGCTTTTTCCGAGGAAAAACCAACCTTCTTCATCAGCGGAATGGTGAATGTGCCCGTGGTGACAACGTTGGCAATCGAAGACCCAGAGATCAAACCCGTCATCGCAGACGAGACAACCGCTGCTTTTGCAGGGCCGCCCTTCATATGCCCCATCAAGCTAAAGGCGACTTGAATGAAATAGTTCCCCGCGCCTGCACGATCCAAAAGCGATCCAAACAAAACGAACAAGAACACAAAACTCGTCGAAACCCCCAGCGCGATCCCGAACACGCCCTCGGTGGTTATCCACTGGTGGTTCACGATCTCTGAAAGGCTGTTGCCTTTATGAGCGATAATGCTGGGCATATTTGGCCCAAGCACAGTGTAGACAAGGAAAACCGTGGCCACGATCATCAGCGCAGGCCCCAAGGCGCGACGGGTCGCCTCTAAGAGCAGCATGAGACCAATCACAGCAACCACGAAGTCTTGCATGATTGGCGCGCCAACGCGGCTGGAAATATCACGGTAATAGACGAACAGATAGAGTGCTGCGAGCGCCCCAATAACGGCCATCGCCCATTCCCAAACCGGTACGCGGTCTTTGGGGGACCCTAGGATAACTGCGGCCACAATGGCCAATGCGATGATGGGTATCCACCACGTCGCTGTGCCGTCTTTGGCCCCTGTCATAAACAGGAACGCGAGAAAAAGGGGAACGGTGATCCCAAGTCCGACTTGGAATTTCGTCCTCGCCGAAGGAAAGGCTGCGTAGGCGAGGAAAAGGGCAAAGGCCAAATGGATTGACCGGCTTTCAGTATCGTTGAAGACACCCCAGCCAACAATAAAAGGAATAGGCGAAGCGATCCAAAGCTGAAACAGCGACCAAGACAGCGCCACACATGTTAAGAAAGTCCCAACAGAACCAGTCGAACCGCGACCACCCGTGTCCGAAGATGCGACCAGCGCGTCCAGTTCGGCTTGGCTAAGTCCACCGCGGCTTTCGGCTTCGGCCTCGACGCGCGCATTTTGCTGCTGGTTTGGGTCATTCGTCATGTCGGTCCCCCGTCACCTGCACACGTCAGGTAAAAAATCTGTTGACTAATTATTATAGGTCTCGTTGTGAGATTCCGTAGCAGCAGCGGCCCTTTCAGGCCGCCGCCATTTTGCGCAAGAGTGGATTACATCCAACCGCGTTCTTTGTAATACCGTTCAGCACCGGGGTGTAGCGGAGCGGACAAACCATCGGCGATCATGCCTTCTTCGGTCAGATTTTCGAAGGCTGGGTGCAGGCGCTTAAACCGGTCAAAATTGTCAAAAACAGCTTTGACAACTTGATACACGACCTCATCATCGACTGTTGCCGACGTAACAAACGTCGCCTTTACACCAAATGTGTTGATGTCATCAGGAGACCCTTCATACATACCGCCAGGGACAGTCGCTGCGGCGTAGAAAGGGTTTTCTGCGATCAACTCGTCGATCTCGGGACCCGTCACAGGGATTAGGACCGCATCAACTGTCGACACGGCTTCTTGGATCGAACCATTCGGATGACCCACCGTATAGATGATCGCATCAACCTTGTTGTCACCGAGTGCGGCGGCTTGCTCGGCTGGCTTCAACTCAGACGCCAAAGCGAAGTCGTCCATTGTCCAGCCAAGTGCATCCATGACCACTTGCATCGTAGCATATTGGCCCGAACCGGGATTGCCGATATTGACGCGTTTGCCTTTTAGGTCAGCGAAGGTTTTGATACCTGAATCCGCGCGTGCGATCACTGTGAACGGCTCGCCGTGCACAGAGAATACAGCCCGTTCGTCATCGAACTTATTGCCTTCAAACTCAGACGTGCCGTTATAGGCGTGGTATTGCCAATCGGACTGGGCGACGCCCATATCCATATCACCCGCCATAATCGCGTTGATATTGGCAATGGACCCACCTGTTGACGGGGCTGTGCACTTCAGGTTGTGTTCAGCCGTGCCGCGGTTCACCAGACGACAAATTGATTGGCCTACAACAAAGTAAACGCCAGTTTGGCCGCCGGTACCAATCGTGATGAATTGCTCCTGCGCGGTCGAAGCGGTCCCGGCCATCATGGCTCCGGCAAACGCCACGTACTTTAAAAAACTCATAGTTATCTCCCAATTCTAAAGTTGTGTCACGTCCTCCTAGAAAGAGGATCTGATTTTGAACGACGAAACCCGACAACGATTCCGCACCTAATTGGGACCTAGTAACGGCCCCTAACTCAATTAATTCCCAGTATGTTTGATCACACTAACGAGCGAATATTCCCTGAGACTGACAAAATCGCGCGATTCCTGCAACTGAATTCACAAAAAATCGCCAATTTTGTTTATTATTTTCAACAATCCGATGAATATTGAGCAAAATTCAGGCGCATTCAGCCCGTTCTTTGTCGATATGTTCGTCTGCTATGCCATCGCAATAAGTGTCAGGCCAAAATAACACTGAAATGGTGTAAGTTATTCGTAACATACTGACGATAATCAACGAATAGATCGGATGACCAGCCTTTGCGATCCTGCTGATTCTCAAAATCCACAACAAATGATCCGCCAAACCAACCCATAATCGATCACCAGTGATGCAACTTTTGCGTGCAACCCTACCCGGACGCGACCCAAAGGGCATCGATGGACACGGTTGTCCATGGCGCCACGAGACAGGTTATCCACATAGCTGATCAATTTAGGCGGACGCAAAAGCCCGCCTAAATTGAATTCTTTTGTAACGCTTATCCGTGCAATTCAGCCATTGCGTCGGTTAATGCAGCTTCAAAGATTGAAAGACCTTCGTCAATGATCGCGTCCGAGGCGGTCAACGGCACCATAATGCGCAACGCATTGCCGTGCATGCCACAGGACAACAGAATTAGGCCCCGTTTGAGTGCGTGTGCGACCACAGATTTCGTAAGCGCCGCATCTGGCGTTGCCGTTTCAAAATCTGTCACAAATTCAACCGCCAACATTGCGCCAAGACCGCGAATGTCCCACATCCGGTAGGGCGAAACACGTGCGCCGATATCCGCAAAGCGTGTCCGGAAGTATTCTCCAAGCGCAGTGGAACGAGCCAAAAGACCTTCTTCCTCAATCGCTTCGATCGCGGCCAAAGCGGCGGCACATGCAACGGGGTTACCTCCATAGGTTCCCCCCAGACCACCCGGAATTACTGCGTCCATCACCTCTGCGCGGCCAATGACACCTGCAATTGGGTAGCCACCAGCCATCGATTTAGCGACGGTAATCAAATCGGGTACGACGCCAGAATGCTCAATCGCGAACCAAGTGCCCGTCCGACCAAATCCCGCCTGAATTTCATCCGCAATCAACATAATTCCGTGCTGGTCGCAAATTGCGCGAAGCGCTTGCATCATTTCGAAGGGAACGGGCGTATAGCCACCCTCCCCGAGGACGGGTTCAATGATAATCGCTGCGATCCGCTCGGGTTGCGCGTCTGTCAGGAAGAGGTTTTGCAATCCGGTCAGTGCATCCTGCACAGTGATACCGTCGCGAAGGCTTGGAAAAGGCGCGCGGTAAATATCGGATGGAAATGGACCCACATCCTTTTTGTAAGGTGAAATCTTACCCGTCATCCCGAGCGTCAACAGCGTGCGACCATGATATCCGCCTGTGAAAGCAATCACACCCGGCCGCCCTGTTGCCGCCCGCGCAATTTTGACCGCATTTTCGACGGCCTCGGCACCAGTTGTGACCAACAGCGATTTTTTGGCATGATCGCCCGGAGCAAGTTCATTCAGCTTTTCGGCCAAGGCAATATAGGGCTCATATGGCACAACTTGAAAACTGGTATGCGTATACTGATCTTCCTGCGCTTTGGCCGCAGCAACGACCTTTGGATGACGATGGCCCGTGTTGAGAACGGCAATGCCACCCGCAAAATCTACATAGCGATTGTCCTCTACATCCCAAAGTTCCGCGTTTTCCGCATATTTTGCAAAGATCGGTGCCGCAGAAGCCACGCCACGCGCAACGGCGGCCTCTCGTCTGGCAATCAACGACGCATTGGATTGCTTCAGAGGAGCGGCATCCGGTACAATTGCGATAACCGACTTGCGTTTCATTGCCGTTCTGGTCGGTTTATTTTTGACTGTATTGGCCATTTAATGACGTCCTTTCCAACGAGTCACCGCTCTCCCAACGAGGGGTGTTTAATATTTCCATACCCTGTTTAATTTAACTGTCAATATCTATTCGCCAAGAAGGAATGGATCGCCTAGGATCAATTGGGCGCATATCATTTTTTTGACCGCTTGAGTTTGTACGCGCAACCGTTGTAGGAAGTTGATCTTCTTAGATAATTGCGGAAATCTGCATAGGGATAGCAAAATGGACATTGGCGACCGGCTGCAAGAGATTCGAAAAGCACACGGGTTGTCGCAGCGGGAACTTGCCGCGCGTGCGGGTCTAACAAATGGCACCGTCAGCCTGATTGAGCAGAACAAAACCAGTCCCTCTGTCGCTTCACTCAAGAGTTTGCTAGATGCGATTCCCATAAGCATTGCAGAGTTTTTCACAACTATTGAAGAGCTTAGCGAACCAAAGATTTTTTTCACTTCTGATGAGTTCGTCGAAGTCGCGCCGCAATTCGGGCCCTCAGCCGTGTCGCTTCGACAGATTGGAGATGCCAGCAGGCATACCCTGCAAATGCTGGATGAGACCTATCCAGTAGGTGCCGATACAGGCCCCGAATTTCTGGCGCATGCAGGGGAAGAAGTCGGGGTTGTTATTCAAGGCCAAATCGAAATCACTGTCGGCGATCAGGTTAAAGTCCTTCAAACTGGCGAGGGATACCTATTTGACAGCCGCAAACCACATCGCTTCCGCAATGTTGGAAATGAGACGTGCAGAGTTATCAGCGCCTGCACCCCTCCAACGTTCTAGATTACAGCACTCGGATCCCACGTTCCAAACTAGTTCTATGTTTGAACTCAGACAGGGACCTTAAATGGGCGAGTCTTGTCACGGTTCAGTTCGATCTCTTTCGAGCACTGTTAGCTATGAAGGAGATAAGAAATGGCACCGAGATACACAGACGTGTTTCGGCGTGATGCGGTCCGCATCGCAACCACTAGCGGCCCGACGCGGCCACAGGTTGCATCAAATTTAGGCGTGGGTTTGTCGACACTGAACAAGTCGGTTCAGAAGCACCAGCACGATGACCTTATGTCTGGGCCTCATCAAGATATCGACAAAGAGAACAAGCGCCCCCGGAAGGCCGCGGTCAGCAATCGCATGAAGCGAGATCTGGCAATGCGCGCGTTGGATATGGCCAGGCATTACGGCGGCCACCCCGTTCATCATACGGCTCGCAATTCCGATCGCATGATTACCAGAAATGCCTGATAAAAAACGGCTTCAAATTATCCATGAGCGGCAAAGGGAATTGCTCCTCCTCTCGGGATCATGCTGCGCATAACCCTGCCGGGCAAGCGACAATTCCATGGTGGAAACATTCTTCAAATCCATCAAGGCAGAAGCCCCTTGGCATTTGAACGAAAGGCCGCATAAATGAGTTGAGAGACCGGAACTGAACAGCCACAAGACCAATACTATTATGACCCGCCTCTTTCCTGTCGCGCAGTGCCCCGGAAAGACGACGCTTACCTGCCTCAAGAAATTCTTTCGACCAGCGGTCATGCAGGCTCACAGGGATGCCTTCGCTGCGGCACAGCACCGAGACGCTTTACTCGTCGCAGACCCGCCAATACACTTAACCACCTTCTCAGCGGCGTCTTTCGATGTCTGTGGCGTCTTCGTCATCTCGATCGCCTAATCGATAAGGTGAACAGAAACTCTCGGTTGTTAAAATACTCAAATCTGTTCATCAGGCGCTGACGTCAGACAATTTTGCCTCAAACTCGATTTTTTCCCAACTTGGGAATTCTGCGAAAGGGTGCCAGCCAAAATCACTTCAGCCATAACTTCACCCATCTCAGGTTGATTTGATGTGGGCTGGAGATTTTGTTCGCTTTTGGGCCACAGTTCAAAGGTAATTCCACCTGCTATCAAAATTACAGCAACGGCTATACTTAACCTCATTTAAAACCCTTACTTTCTCCTAATTCTGGTCCGCTTGCCCCTTCCACAAAGGGGAAGGACACCTTGAACATGACTGCGCCAAATATTGTTTTCAGATGTGCAGGCGCCTTGAAGGTTGCGCGTTTTGAGTTGATGTCAAATCGCACCCGTTGGCTTATTCCCGCCTGAATAGCCTAGTTTGCGGGACCTCCTCTAGGCAGTTTCGAATTGTCGATATATTCATCCATAATGGAATTCCGCAAATCAGACACAGTATCCCGCAAACCGCCATTCCACTGGCTCAGGTTATTCTCGTTGATTGCTATCGGATCGTTTTTGCTGGCGTTGCCTCTGCATGCCCAGACAAAAACCACGTCCGAGGAGACTACGGCAAACGTTGAAAAAGTTGATGACGTCTATTTGGCACCTGTTGTTATAGAGGGCGATGAGTTGTTTTTCCTGCGCGGTTCAAGCGCGCAGCCCGCAGTTGAACGTGCAGCAATTGTTGAGACGAGAATACTTGACGTCGCAGGATCCAGCGCAATCAAGAATTTAAAAATGGACATCCGCGAGGATGCGCTTGGACATCAAATCTTTGCTGGCGTAAACCTTATTTCGACTGTGACCCAAGCCGATTCAGATATGGAAAAACTGCCGTTGCCCGTGTTGGCGGGGCTGCATGCTGATGCTATTTCTGAGGCAATTTCAAACTACAGGGCAGACCGGACCGACGACGCGCGTGCTGACAGCGCAATTGAAGTCGGGATGTGGACCTTGGTGTTTCTGGTATTTTGTGGAGCCATGCTGTTGCTGCGTAAGAAAGGCAACAAATGGATCAGTATCGTCGTTCAAAGGCAGTTTTCCTCGTTTGAATTGGCAACCAACAAAATGGTTCAGGTTCGCGCCATTGCCGCACTCATCCTCTTTGGTTTTAAGTTTATCCTACTGATCATGTTTGTTCTGGGCTTATATTATTATCTAACTTTCGTACTCTTTGCCGTTGCCGAAACCCGCCCGATGGCGAATCTTTTGCTAACTCATGTCACGGGCCCCGTCCTCAGAATTGCGCTCGGAATTGCTTCGGTCGCGCCGAACATCGTCACGATCTTGTTGATTGCACTATTGGCACGCTTCCTAATTCGCGGGCTTCGGGTGTTTTTCGATGCGGTGGCCGCAGGTAGTATTACGCTCGGGGATTTCGAAAAACACTGGGTCGATCCGACATTTAATATTCTGCGAGTGGCCGTAATCTTGATCGCGATTGTATTTTGTTTTCCTTATGTCCCGGGGTCGGATTCTTCGGCGTTTCGAGGGCTGTCCCTTCTCGTGGGCGCGATGCTGTCCCTAGGCTCCAACTCGGTGATGAGCAACGTGTTGTCCGGTCTGTTCGTGATCTACCGTCGCAGCATGAATATCGGTGACCGGATCAAAGTTGGGGCCCATGTCGGCGACGTGGTCGAAATAAAGTTGATGGAGACACATATCAAGTCCGTCAAAAACGAGTTGATCAGCATTCCAAATGCGAAAATGTTGAATTCTGAAGTGATCAATTATACAAAGCGCGTGCATGGCAGTGGCCTGCTTTTGCACACCACGGTGGGGATCGGCTATGAAGAGACCCCTGAAAAAATCGAGGCGATGCTGATTGAGGCCGCGCAACGAACTGATGGGTTGAAAAGCCGCCCAGAGCCTTTTGTACTTTGGACCGAACTTGCTGACTTCGCTATAAATTATCAGGTCAATGCCTTCACCACACGAGGGTCGAGCATCCCTAAGATTACGTCCGACCTTCACCGGAATATCGTTGCCGTATTCAATGAAAACAAGGTACAGATCATGACCCCGTCATACATCGCCGATCCTATTGATCCAAAAATATCAGCCGAGATTTGGGACGGAAAATTAGCACACGCCAGTTGATACTAAATGGCGGCTAACTAGGCGTTAGAAAGTAGAACAACAATTGGTGCTGCCAGCCTTGAATGTAGATCGATATTTTCAAAGCCACTGCATTTGTTAAGTCTCTTAAGTCTCGCAGTCCGGTTACGGGTCGATAAATCGCGGTGTCGTTTCACGGACATTGTCGTAGGACGCATTCGTTCCATTTTGCAGCGAACCTCTAAACGTGGAGGATGCGGTTTTGGATAAGGTGTCACAAAACAACACCTCTTTTATCTTGCTTTTCAGGAGGCTCCATCCGATAGGGTGACATGTTCAAAAATCGTGCCTTAGTCTTCATTCTCATAACGCTGATGATCGACGCCATCGGTATCGGTATCGTATTCCCCATCATGCCGGACTTGATGGAGCGCGTGGGTGCGGGTGACACCGGACAAGGCGCTTTGTGGGGCGGGTTGCTCATGGCAGCCTATGCAGGCGCGTTGTTCCTGAGTGGGCCTATTGTGGGCAGCATTTCGGATGCTGTTGGCCGCAGACCGATACTGATCGCCGCGCTCGTTATGTTGGCACTAGATTATGTGATCATGGCCTTGGCCGATAGTTTCTGGCTGCTCCTTCTCGGACGGTCCCTCGCAGGCCTCGCTGGGGCGACCTACATTACCGCGACGGCCTATATTGCTGACATGTCTTCCCCGCAAGAAAAGGCTGCGAACTTTGGCCTCATCGGCGCAGCATTCGGGATCGGCTTTGTCCTTGGCCCCGCTTTGGGTGGTATTGCCGCTGAAATCAGCCTCTCTGCTCCGTTCTGGATCGCCGCGGCCTTGGCGGCGGGCAACGCATTGTTTGGGTTTTTTGTGCTGCCAGAAAGCTTGACGCCAGAAAAACGCCGCCCTTTTGGCAAGCGCGACCTCAACCCGTTCAAATCGATTTTCGATGCTTTCCGCTTGCCGGGGCTTGCTGTGCCACTGGTTTGCATTTTCATCTTCGAATTTGCCAACATGGTTTATCCAACGCTTTGGGCTTTCTGGACCCGCGAAGTGTTCGATTGGCCGACACTCTATATTGGGCTTTCGCTCGCGGCCTACGGCGTGCTTTTGGCTTTGGTACAGGGGGGATTGATGCCGGTCTTTATCAGGTGGATCGGGGATTTCCGCACCTTGATGCTGGGCATGATTTCGGCGCTGATCGGGATGATTGGATTTGGCTTCACGGGGTCGATTACGGCTCTGGTGGTCTTTCTTATCCTTGCTGCGTTGTCGGATCTTGTGCCTGCATTGATGACAGCCATGGCATCGAACCAGACGGATGACGATCGGCAGGGGGTCGTGCAGGGCGTTATCGCTTCGCTGTCATCCCTTGCCGCAATCCTGTCGCCCCTTGTAATGACTGGGCTGTTTCAGGCATCCGTGGACGCCGAGGGCACTTACATGCCGGGTGCCCCCTTCTTCTTCGCGGCCGTTCTCGTTCTTGCTATGATGCCGTTGGTCTTTCGCCTACGGGGGCACGCCTCCGTCTGAACGTCGACGTGGTCCAACAAACCGTTAGCCAACCCAAGCTTCACAGATGAAAATGCTGCGCGTCACACGAACGCCCGCTTTTGAAGCAACAGGGTTCACAGGCAGTATCAATTTACACAGAAACCTTGACTGTAACTGACACTTATTGTCGGAGGTGACCATGATCCAGTCGCGAAGGCGGTGACCTTCACAGATTTTGTGTCCAATGAGGAGGTGGTCGATCTGGATTTCGGTCATTGAATTCAGCAGAAAACGCCTGAAGAAACGAACCAGGCGATGTTTGGATTGCTGGGACGGCAGGGTGTGATCTAGGCCCAAGAGCGTTTAAAGAACAAGGAACCCCTTCCAGCTTCGCTGGGGCGATGAACCACCGATGGAGACAAGAATGGTCGATGCAGTTTTTTTCAAAAACCAAGAAGAGTTTACCGATTGGCTGGATGAACATCATGCCCAAGCCAGTGAGCTTTGGGTGGGCTATTTCAGGAAGAAAACTGGACGCGAAAGCCATACGTGGTCTGAATCCGTTGATGTCGCTCTTTGTTATGGGTGGATCGACGGTATTCGAAAAACCATTGATGAACAAAGTTATAAGATACGCTTTACCCCACGCAAATTAACAAGTGTGTGGAGTGCGGTGAACGTAAAGAAGGTCGAAACACTTCTGCAACTAGGGAAAATGAAACCCGCAGGGCTGCACCTCTTTAATAGCAGAACCGATATGCAAGGCTACTCCAGTGAGCACAGAAACGTTCCGCTTGACCGTGAGTATGAGGTGCAGATCGAAGCGAACCAGTCCGCCTGGTCATTTTTCACCAGTCTCGCCCCCTCCTACAAAAGAGACACTATTTGGTGGGTCATGAGCGCCAAGAAAGAAGAAACACGTCTAAAAAGGCTTGGCGTACTAATTTCTTCGTCAGAATCTGGACAAAAAATACCACCCTTTAGAAAGAAGGCATAGTCTCTACAGAATAGTTGCAGAGGTCGCGGGCGCAGCGGCCAACGTTGACCGAAACACAGGCCAACCAACCTGAACGGCCCATTGCTGACCTTGAGCCGTGCGCCTTCGTTTCTGCGCGGCAGTCACATTGCGGACATTCGCGGGGACCACTTCGTTCTTTCAAATTCGGTATTTTACAGCGGCCTTTGTAGCGCTCACTCTTGCGGTCACCCAACCCAAGTTAAAATTTGGCGGTATCAATCAGATCACATATCTTATATCTCAGGCCGAAATCCGGAAAGGATACTAAATGCCTAAACCCAAAAAGCCGAAAGTGAAACGCCCGGGAGCAAATCCTGTCCAGAAACCTGCTTGGTATCAAGCGCTCAAAGGTTCTGGTGCGCAACATGGCGAGCGACCAACCATGACTGGTAAGAAGGCGAAAAATAAATCTGCATAAGCTGGCTACTGTATTTCAAAACTTTTTGATATCAAAGCGGCGTTGGCAAGCCGTGCTGCTAAATGCACTTTATACGCTTCCGTTATGAACGGCCCTAACCGGACTTTGGACTGGTATATGCGATGCCGCGTTGGGCATTCGCGCATCGTGTAGCATCTTCACGGCGGGAAGGTCTACTCTGCGAGAGCAAAGCCGCCGTTCAGAATTTATCGGCTAGGATTGGTGAGCCCACTTAAATTAAGAGATCCAGCAACCAAAGCCAAAAACAATACCGATCATAAGCCTTCCAAGAATGGGGTGTCTTTTCAGCGTTATGTGGAGCCAGTCAATCAATGAGCTTAAGATGATCTCCATGCAGCGCCTGCCAATAAGGCTCCTATTTTGACTGGGCTTGTCACGGGTTTGTGCCGCTCCTCTGACCGCATATTATGCGCAAAAAGAGACCCCCTATGGGAACGAAACGCACAGCAGAATTTAGACAAGAAGCGGTACGCGTTGCTCTAACGAGCGGCTCACCCGAAAACAGGCTGCCGCTGATATTGACGTTGGGTTTGCAACCTTGAGCAAATGGACTCAACAAGAAGGCAAAGACCATGAGAAACCTGCGGTGCAATCTAACCTTGAACGCAAAGTCGCCGAACTGAGAAAAGGGAAGTCCTAAAAAGGTAACAAAGTTCTTCGCGAGCCAAACCAAGAGGCTTAAGTTTATCGGCAGCCCAGCAGTGGATAAACGGTAAGGGAAATTGATACGACAATGCAGCAATGGAAACCTTCTTTAAAACCATCAAGGCTGAACTGGTCTGACTGCATTCATGGCAAACCCGTCGTGCTGTCTAACAGAAAGTAGCCTAAACGAGCACTTCGGGCGGAACATTAACAAAAAAGAGGCTAGAAGATTGCGCCCCTAGCCTCTCCGTAATTCACTGGTGACTGCCTAGCCTAGCAATTATAGACGCCGACTGCGCATCTGCGGACGGTTCTGCGCCCAACACCTGCAATGCTTACTGGGGTCAGGGGACGACCAATTCTGGCTTCCGCTTGGGTAGCAATGCCTTTGACGCCTGGAACATCAAAATGCGCGCCCAGTTCCAATGTTCCAGCAATAAGAACCGCAGAAACGCCAAGTGTTATAAAACGACGACCTAGTTTCATTGTTATTCTCCCATTCTGATGAAGTCTGGCAGTTCGCTGACTTGCTCTTTGTAGTCCTCAATGCTTACTTCGGTGGCCCCATCAGGCGCCATGAAAGTAAACGCATCGTCAGCCAAAGTTTCGCCAGTGCGCCAATCGCGGATGTTCAAGCTATATTGCAGCCCTTGTTTTTCACCGCGCGTGGTAATCACATACCGACAAGGATAAGGCTGATCGCCTTGCGCAATCCAAATTTGCAGATCAACTTCATCGGTGCGAAGTCCAAGATGGTCGCACTCTTGGCCAGCAATAACGCCGCTGCCAAAGTCTTTGACATCCGTGACATTCCCCATCAACGCGGCATATGTATCCGTGGTGAGCAAGTCGGCTGCGGGTAATGGCTGACCATAACTTTCTCGCAGGGTATCGACCAATTGATCAATTGACCCTGAAATGGGCAGCTGGGTGTAAACACCCGCATCTTTACCCAAAACGCTGAAATTAGAGCCGTCATAGTTCATGACAATGTTGGTAAATCCACCCACTCTGGTCGCATGAAACTTGTCTGGACGCGCCAAAGCAACCTCGCCAGAGCTGGCAAAGCTGATGATTTGATCCTCGACGGAAACAACATCAAGTGTCGCGTCATAGTCAAAGCTAAACTCTGTGGTCGCGGCTAGATAGTCCGACATCGCCTTAAGAAGGCGATCCGCATCTGCTTCATCCGCCATCGCCGTGGGCGCCAAGAATGCAAACCCCAGCCCCGCTGCGGCAACACCTATGCGCAAGCGTTTAATTTTGTCAGCCATTTATCACTCCTGATTGGTTCGTTAATTCATTGAGCGCGAGTTCAAAAACCGTACGCTCTCCCTTCGTAATTGCAAGGGATTTCCAATTGATTTTCATATCACCTTCGAAACCGCCGATGGTGCCCATTTGCCTGAAATGACATCGGAATAGGGCGCTTATAAACGCATGTTCAATCCATATCCAGCTTTTAGAGAAGGCAACCAGCCTGTTTCTTCCGCAGCTTCGGTGCCTCAGAACGAATGCGAATATCAAGTGACCCGTCAGAATTATACGTTAGCGGCATCCAGCTTGATACTGCGTAGCGGTTCAACGGATTGGCGGTGGGGAAGCCGTCGTTGTCAAAGAGGGAAAGCGACCAAAAAGCTTCGGGGGGGGGGTAAGTCTTCCTTATCGACATGAAGGACATGGGCGTTATGTCCGTCCAATGCATTGCCAACTGCGTCGCTACACAGCGAAATGATCTTGCAACGCATGAACGGCGTCAAAATCCTTTTCACCGTTGGTTTGTGCGCGATCCAATCGATGCAAAGACCATACTCCACATGCCCGACAGGTCGCAACGTAGTATCTTTCATCCGTATCGGGCGCTTGAATGAGGACCGCCCCCTGTGTCAGATCAAGCCACGCCAGGGAATGCAGCGTGTCAAAATTTGGTCGCTAAAGTGTTTATCGGCGCCGCAAGTCCGTTCGCCGCATCCGCGGAATTGAGCATGTTATTTTCGGGTTCGCCACCCGCTTTGGGAGGCGCAAAACTGATTTCGCCCGCGGCGAGTATATCGCCAAAAGGGTAAATGACTGCCCGCTTGTTTGAGCCATTTTTGTTCACCACGGCAACGCTGGAGGCAGTCTTGGTCGAAACCTATCCACTCGTTTGGACAGCCCCCAATCGCCCATGATCATGAGGGCAGTTAACGCGACTTGCCCCTCGGCCAAGATACTTGAGGCGTCCCAACTCTCATCTTCACTCAGTTTTTTGGCGGCAGGATCCCAGAACTACCTGAACATTCTTTCACTCGACCCAAAATAAATCGCAATCATATCATTGAGCATCCCAATGGTATGAAGCGACGGAATTGGTGCTGAAATATCCATATCATCGAAAATTTCCGACATGTTTGGATCGACCTCTGTGAGAAGCGAATTTGGCATCGTCATCTCACCGCCACCATCAATTGCCGCCTGCCACTTGAGTTTGGCGCATTCTTCAGGGGTCATGAACGCCCCATGATGGAATGCCCAAAGGTTCAGTATTTTTCCCAATGCCCGTCCAGACGGTCGGTGCGGTGGCTGAATCCAAAGTGGGGTCGTTTTTGGGGGAATTGGCCGTTGCGATCCATAGTTTATCCGTGAGCGGGGTCGCAAGCGCACCCTCAAAAGGACGGGCCAAGGTTTTGATGACATCGTTGTGTTCAAGCTGGGTTCCATTCGCAAGTTCACCCGACAGTTTTGGGAAACCGGTTTGCGCGGAGGACGCATCATTGACGGCCCATCCGGGACCATTTCGGGCAAATAGAGGCGCAGTTTGCCCTGCAATGCAATTAGTGGGAACCACTGTAAATGTACTATTTTTGCCCATCAGCTCGGCTGATCAACGTTCTGTTGCGAGATAAATGATATCCGCACGGCTTTTGAACGGCTTAGCTTTGTACGCCACAATTTAAAAAAGCGGGTTAAAAATTGCGTCCAATTGCACAACCCGCAACCGAAATCCAGACCAACCTCTCGCGCGCAATTTCGCAGGAATTTAATGTGGTCGGTGATTGGGGTCGGATTTTTTGGACAAAACCAATCCCCTAAATTTACGTCATCCAGATATCATAGTCTCCGCGTCTCTGTTTAGTCCGTGCATACTCTAAAAAATGCCGCAGCAGCCAAATAGCAATAAACACCCATAGTTTATGGCAAGGGACGACGTTGCCAATAGCCGCAAACCCCATCTGGTCGAGAAAATCACAGGCTCGAGTTGATTCCTATCAATCGGACGATGTTTTTTCAGGCTAAACCTTTGAAAGGAAGCGAGAGTAAAGATATTCACTGTGACTGATGTGAAAACCGCGGTCTGAGCCTTCGTTTTTGTCAGTCTCCTCGGCCAAAACCCTGCTGACACTACTGACCACATGATTGGCAGTTACATAATGACAGAAAATGTCTCTGGTACTGCGCTTTAAATGCCGTGGCGGTATATAACGGCGGCGTTTCTTGAACCGATGATTGGCCAACCGTAAACGCACGCCCGCAACAGTTAAAACACGCACCAAAAAGGGAGGACACGATGTCGGCTCAAGGACTGGAAGTGATCGACCATACAGTTCAACTCACCCATGAATGGATCAACGAATTGCGCGATAGACTAGCTTGGAGCAGCAGCCGCGATGCCCTGCGTTTGCTGCGCGCAACAATGGCGCAAATTCGCGATCACCTGCAACATGAGGAAGCAGTGCAGCTCTCGGCCCAGATGCCTCTGCTGGTGCGTGGCATGTTTTTTGAGGGGTGGAACCTCGCGCATACCCCCCTACGTGACCAAAAGGCGGAACATTTTATCGCGTCAATCGAAGCCCAAGTTTCGGAAGTTCAGGATTGGCGTGGCGCGCAAGATATTGTGGCCGTCTTCAGGACGCTGAACAACAGGATTTCCGAAGGCGAGATCAGGGATGTGAAAGCTGGACTGCCAAAATCTATCTGTGAAATGTGGCCAGACTAACGGGGTTTGAAATGGTTAACAATTTGACAATCGCACCGGATTTCTTGCGCCGGCTCCTCTTCAAGATGCGCGCGGAAACGTTGGGCGATGAAGACACGCCGCGTGATGCTCGCGACAATGCACTCCCAGAATCGCATCATATCACTCTGAACGAAGAAGTTGGTACGGAGCCGTCCCACGAGGAACTTATTGAGGAAATAGACGCAATGATCCTCGATCACCAATACGAGTTGGTTGCGTTGATGTGGGTCGGGCGCGGCGATTTCGGTGAAGCGGACTGGGAGGAGGCCTTGTCCCTCGCAGCAGAGCGCTCCTTCCGACCAACCTCCCACTATTTATTGTCCCACCCTTTGGCCGCTGACGACATCGCCAATGGCCTTGAGAAATTAGGACATGATCACTTGCTCCAAAATGGGATATATTAGCCCGCAAGCTAGTCGGACTGAGAGGCGTCGGTGAGGGCTTCCATATCCAGAACCACCACGGTTTGCGGCGTGTTAAGGGCAATCGTGCCCTCTTTGCGCAGAAGGCTAAACATCCGACAGACAGTTTCGATGGTCAGACCCAGAAAATCAGCGATATCGGCGCGACACATCGGCAGCGAAAAAACGGTATAATTACTGCTCGGCGTGCCCGTCCGCAGAGACAAGACACAAAGGAACGACGCGACCTTTTCCATCGCTGACTTGCACGCGAGCATCATGACATGGTCTTGCATGCAGCTAATTTCACGCAAGGCCGCCTTCATAAGGCGACGGTGTACTTCTAAATCACCCTTGGCACTCTCAAGCTCACTGAGTCGGTGTGCGATGACCTCCGCTGACGAAACCACGTCGCAGTCCGTATGATAAAAATCACCATTGGGAAATCCAACAATGTCACCCGGCAATCCAAAGGCTATAACTTGTCTGCGGCCGTTCGCAAGCACGCGGGCCAAACGCAAAACCCCAGACTTAACCTCATAAACATGCTCAGCTTTATCCCCTTCCCGAAATAAATTCGCACTTGATGGATATCTTCGATTATTTGGCGCATTCGTAAGAATTTTGCGCGGGACTTTGAAAAACGGTGTATATGAAAACGGTTGTTGTTCCATGGAAAATGTAACGTACATGCTAGTTCCCCCCAAGAGAAATGACTTCCCATTTTCGCAGAATATCGTCGCATCCAATCCCGCGGTTTCGTAACGGTTTGTATCAAATTGTATCAAAACCTCGGAAAAACAACCTATAGCTAGCTATTTTCCAGCGTTTTCAGTATTGTCAGTTAATATTCTCAGTCCGAATTATTATAGGGCGTTCTCTGTGATTTCAAAAAATATCCTCGTTGTTGATGATGACCCTAAGGTTCGTGCACTTCTTCGACGTTGCCTCGAAGAGGGTGGATATTCTGTGCGCGAGGCGAGCGACAGCGACGGCGTTCGGGACGCTTTCTTAAAGAGTACCCCCGATTTAATGACGCTGGATCTGAACCTTGGCGCAGATGACGGGTTGGATATTGCGCGCGACATTCGCCGCTCGCACAACGTTCCAATCATTATGGTGACGGGCAAAGATGATGTGATCGACCGCATTGTCGGGCTAGAGGTTGGCGCCGACGACTACCTGGCTAAACCTTTTCATGTCAGGGAAGTCTTGGCTCGCGTGCGCTCCGTTTTACGCCGTTCTGATGGGCAGGTTCCAAGTCATTTGACACCAGAACCGGGCGCGTCATCAAGCACCGCGCCGCTCAACCTTGACGGTTTGACCGTTGACCTTGATCATATGATCCTAAAAGACCGAGATGGCGAAATCTGCGATCTAACAACGGCCGATTTCAAACTCCTCGTCGCCTTTTTGAACCACCCAAAACGTCCTCTATCGCGGGATCGCCTGATGGACCTCATTGACGGGCCACAATGGGCGCCCCTTGATCGAACGATTGACAACCAAGTTGCGCGTTTGCGTAAGAAAATCGAGCGCGACCCCGCCACTCCACTCCTCATAAAAACAGTGCGCGGAATTGGCTATACTCTAACGGAAACTCCCACAGGTAAGAGTTAGTCGTTCTCCAGTACCGCCTGAAGTGCTTCGACTAGCTCGGCTTGACGATAGGGTTTGCGTAGAATTTTAAATTCTTCACGAACCCGCCCCCCCAATAACACGCCTTCCGAGAAACCAGACGTTACCATCACATGCACATCAGGCCTGTGTTTTGTGACGTTTTTAGCAAGGTCATATCCCGACAGTTTCCCGGGCATAACAAGGTCTGTAAAAACCAGATCAATATCGTCTCGGGCCTGTAAAATATCCCACGCGATATCACCCGAAGTCGCGGTAATACATTCAAAATCAAGCGCCAAAAGACGTGTTTGGGACAAACGCAGCACACGCGGATCATCCTCAACCACAAGCACACGTCGACCCGCTCCAATATTTTGAAATTTATGATCAACGGTTTCTGTCAGAGTTTTTAGCTCATCCGCCCCAATCAACGCAGGAAAGTAAAGGTTGATCGTCGTGCCTTTTTTGACCTCACTATAGATCGTCAGATGCCCACCCGATTGCTTCACAAAGCCATAAACGAGCGAGAGTCCCATGCCCGTCCCTTTGCCAACGGGCTTAGTCGTAAAGAACGGATCAATAGCATGGCGTTGCGTTTCGCGCGACATACCCTCGCCGTTATCACTGACAGACAAGCGGATGTAGTTGCCAATTTTCACACCGATTTCCTGCGCCAAATAAGTATCGTCCAGCGTAACATTCCGCGTGTCGATATGAATCCGCCCCCCCTCGGACAGCGCGTCACGCGCATTGAGGGCCAAATTCAAAATCGCAGTCTGAAATTGTGTCTTATCGGCGACCGTGGGCCATAGATTTTCTGCCAAATCCGCTTGGATATTGATGCGCGCAGTGATGGTCCTTTTCAGGATTGCAATGGAGTGTTTGACGACATCGTTCATCGCGATCACTTCGCAGGTCAGGGCACTTTTGCGCGAAACCACCATCAACCGAGACGTCAGGTCCGCCCCCAGTTCAGCGGCCTCTAGCGCATCCGAAATCAACGCCAAACCTTCCTCATTTTCTGACTTCATTTGGAGCAGTTCAAGATTGCCGATCACGACCGTAAGAAGGTTGTTGAAATCATGCGCAATACCTCCCGTCATTTGGCCGATGGCTTCCATGCGTTGCGACCGCGCCAAGGCCTCTTCGGTCGCCTTTCGGCGGGTCAAATCATGCACGATTGCAACGAAAGCGACATCGCCTTGGATATCGGCCTTTCCAATGGAAACATGTAGTGGGAAAACGGTTCCGTTCGCGCGCAGCCCTTCAACGTCGCGGCCAGAGCCAGTGATCTCCTTTTTGGCAGTCTGAAGATAGGTGGTAATAAAATCTTCATGCCGTGCCGCCGTGCCGCCGGGAACAAGGATGCGGGCGTTTTGGCCGATCAGTTTGTCTATAGGCCAGCCGAACATTTCTGCCGCTGCTTTGTTGAGGCGCAAAATGACACCTTTGCGGTCGGATACAATGATTGCATCAACCGCAGCGTCCAGCGTCGCAAGCAGCAAGGCGTGGTCATCTATTGTCAAACTGGGGTACCCCCGACAAGCTTACTGTTAATAAACCAGTGAATAAGCATTTAACAAATCTGCCACGAGACCACCTAGCTTACTAGCCAATTTCTTGCGAAACACGCAAATAAGCGAGTAAATCGGAAAGCGTAATCACACCAACAAGGCCATATTCGCCTGCAACAAGGAATTTGCGGCGACCCGTTTTCAGGATCCGCTCCATTAAGTCGCGCCCCTGCATCTCGGGTAAAACGGTGTTTTCTTCTCTGGTACTTTCGATCACATCTTCCACCGTTGTGTTGGCCCAGTTTTCGCGATCAATACGCTGAACCAACTGAAGATCTACATAACCAAGAAGGGTGTTGTTCTCGATAACGGGCGCAAAGATGATTCCGTGATCCAAAAAGACGCTATCCACCACCTCCGACAATGTTTGATAGGGCCGCGCCGTCCAAGGGGCGCGGGTCATCAAATCTTCGACCGTCCGCGCGCCCAGTGCAATCTCGGTTTCAAGCCGCGCAAGGGCCGCGCGCGATGTTGCCAGCAAGAAAAGCCCGATCAGGATCGGCCAGAGACCCACAGCCAAATCACCTGAGAAAGCCGCATAAAAACCAAGCATCATAAACATATAGGCAAAAACGGCCGAAACCGTTGTGGCATATCGGGTCGCCGCCAACAGATTGCCTGAGCGTGTCCAAAGCCAAGCGCGGTACACACGTCCGCCATCCATCGGAAATGCGGGCAGTAAGTTAAAGATCGCGAGGACGAGGTTGACGGTCGCCAGATACTGGAAAACCAACTGCGCCGCCTCAGGAAATCCAACAACAGTCAAAAATTGAGCGCCTCCCCAGAACCCCAAGGCGATACACAGACTCGCGATGGGACCAGCAATCGCGATCCAAAATTCACTCCGACCATCCGTTGGCTCGGTTTGCAATTCGGCGACCCCTCCGAACAAAAAAAGCGTAATCCCGTGTATATTAAGGCCAAAGCGTCTTGCGACAACCGCGTGAGCGAGTTCATGAAGGATCAAGGAGCCAAACAGCCCCAGCATTGCGATCACTGCCAGACCCACAAGTGTTGATGGGTCCGCCAAGGGAAGTTTGCTTGGAAAATAGCCAGTCGCAAGGCTCCAAACGATCAATGTCGCAATAAGAAGCCAGCTTGCATCCACTTTGATATCAAAGCCATCGATGCTTGTAATCTTAACACCCTTACCCCACATGCGCGCGCCCTCTCGACCTCGATCGCACAATGGATCTCAACCAATTGGCCATCGTTTTTCGGGCGCATGCGTTCAGTGGCGAGCCTGAAAGCGCGCTAAATCCGACGAGAACACTCATCGACGTTTTCTGGCCCTGCAGAGTTCTCAATCCGTTTTGCATCTGTTTTCTTCCCCGCCCATTGTCCACATGAGCGCGCTGATTTTCGCCTCGCAGTTTGCGCAGGTTTTTCAGTGCCGCAATTGAGCGAGATCAAAACTTTGAACTTTCTGCACCAATACGCGCGAGGAATGAACTGATACAAGAGATTTGAAAAAACAGGTTTCTTTTGAACTGCGCCCAAATTTGGCGGGCAGTCCTTAAACCAAACCCATAGGTTTTTGCAGGAGATTTGACACTGATCAAGACGAAAACCCAATATCGCTATATTCTGCATTTGCTCGCAACAAAACCCGAAGGAGACCAAAATGGACCGCAAGACCGAAACCTCGAAAAAAACACCAGACGCCTTCGATCCGCTTGCTGCCTTTAGGCCGCTGACCCCCATCAGCTGGATGGGAACGGCATGGTTCGAAAATCTCGCCAGTTTAGGGAATGAGATCACTTCTTTTGTGGCCGAACGCATCAAAGAGGATGTGCAAACGCAGCATGCTTTGTTGCACTGCAAATCAATTTCCGAAGCCCAGCGCTTACAGGCGCAATTTATGCAAAAAGCTTTTGATCAATATCAAGTCGAGACTGGGAAACTGATCGAAATGAGCGGAGAGATGGCCGTAAAGGCGCGCCCCAACAGTACGTCTAAAGACTAGGACCATCGCCGCCACTCCACGCCCCAGATCGAAACGACGGTTGATCCATGTCATAAACGGAAACCTCCGCAGCGATATGGTGAAAGGGAAATGAGGAGTAGGAGACCTGCCATGAAACCCGTCGTGACTTGGGCCGTTCTTGCAAATGCTGAGATCGCGCATGTTATGAAAAACAACGGCCCGGGAAAAGGGTTTGTCAGTGAGGCTGGCAAGACATGGCACGCCGATCCGCCCCTAGAATATAGTGACGCAGCGGGTATGGGCCACAGCAGCCACGGGCATGCTAATGCGGCAAAAACCCGTCGCGATCCTGCGGCCTTGGCGCAGGCCAAATTTGCAACCTTCATTGCCGCCCAACTGGCCCATGGGTATCGCGACCGGAGTTTTGATCGGCTGATCCTTGTAGCAGCGCCGCATATGCTCGGGTTATTACGTGCAGCCTTGCCAGACACCATCAAAGAAACGGTAATGGGGGCGGTGGACAAAGACCTTACAAAAGTCGCGCCCAAAGACCTATCCAAACATCTTGAAAATATCATTGCCGCATAAAGCGAAAGGGCGGCCATTTTCCAAGTATGATCAAGCCTGTAACAGTTGATTTAGATCAACGCCTCAATCCTGTGAAACGGCATGATAAAAGCAATCCGAATATAAGGAATGCCACCATGAAAAACGCCACACTCCTCGTGGTGGTTGGTAGGTCGGCCTCGTCTGTCGATCTCAAACCGCTCACCGACCCCGCAAGGGAGCATAACCTGCATCTGAGTGTGTTGGTGTTGGGAGCGGTTCCGCCAATTCCCCTTTATACCTATGAGGTTGGAGCGTTTAGCGGACAATCTATCGCCTATGATTGGCATGGCGAAGTCGACAAAACAAATGCCGAACTGGACCAAACGCGCCTACAGATTGAAGAGTACCTCGCGACACAAGGGGTGAGTGCGGATGTGAGTATAGTGAGCGGCGAAGCGGTCACATTGCCCGACACCGTAGCCCGTCGGGCGATGGCTTGCGACCTAATGGTTCTTGCCAATGAATTACGACAGGACAGCGATCTCTTTAGGGGGTTGCTCCGTGTTACCCTTTTTCAAGCGCCAACGGGTGTATTGCTAAACGGGACAGGGAACGCGTCCTCCTTGCAACCCGAAACAGTTTTCGTCGCGTGGAAAGTTGGACTTCCCGCTGCGCGCGCCATTCGGACCGCCCTCCCGATCCTGCGGGCAGCCAAGAACGTGACCGTCGCGATTTTCGATCCAATGACCAATCAGTTGCGCGACGGTGAAAACCCCGGCTCTGACGTCGCGCGTTGGCTCAGCCACCAAGGGTGCAATATTACCATCATGCAATATCCAAGCGGCGGGGAACCGGTCGGAACCGTTCTTCTCAAACGGGCCAAAGAAGCAGGGGCAGACCTGATTGTCATGGGGGCCTACGACCATTCGCGCCTGCGCGAGGAGATTTTGGGCGGTACGACGAAAACCCTAATTGAACAACAAGATTGTGCCGTCCTCCTGAGCCATTGATGCAACCCGCGCACGAAAGGCGACCCACCGATGAAAGACCCTGAATTAGACATTCTCATCAAGGAACTTGAGACGCAAACCGATCTCACCGTGGCCGATTTCGATGGTGTGGCGCATGGGATGGCCTATCTTTTGCCGGACGCCGTTGACACGGATATTAGGCTAGCAGAACGCATTGGAACCACGGATGAGGCGATGCGTATCGCGGATGACGCCTTTCCCGACTGGTCCATAAATTTCCAGGGACCAACGAATGACAAAGACGGCCATTGGACCTGCACATTGCGCGAAAATGATCCGCAGGGCGAGGCACCTATGACCACGGGCCGATCCCCCATTTTGGCGCAAGCGGTCCTTGCCGCGACAATGCGTCTGGCAATGACCCTCAAAAAGGGATGACCCCTCGAAAAACCCAATTCATATTCTGAGCATCAATCGCCGTGAAAAGACCTGCACTCATTGTGCAAATCTTGGGTGAACCCCAATGTTGGGTCTTTGACATACACGCTCGCAAGAGGCCTGCCTCCTTAATTGGCCGTTCTATAGGGGAGCGACGGCGCGTTCGCGGATATGTCACAAGGCCTAAACCTGTGTGAAGCACGGTCAAAGTCGTTCAGCTTATTCTCTTCGGGCGTCCTCCCCAACCTTCCAATCACATCGTTAGCCAACTCTTTCCTGCCATCAGCACTTCCGACAGCTCCGTTTCATCTTTGGACCAACGGAACGGGTTTTTCCGTTGGCTGTCTATGACCATCCCCGGTGCGTAATCCCAATCAGAGGCGCAGAGGGTCGGTAGTCATCCTTGAAGGCACTGGGATATGATTCTTACAAAGGGCCAGTTTCGAACCCGGTAGTTTTGTCGCTCCCTTGCTAGAGGGTTTTTACGCGCGTGGTTCGGGTCATTTCGAACGAAAAACCCAGTACGTTTATACTAGCTGATGGGTACAAAAATCCAATTTTGCCCCAAAATGCTGACCGCGCGGTAGACACGTAAGTTTTGTGGACCGTTTGCTTGTTTGGCCAGCCGTTTTCGCCATTTCCTCCGCAATTGGTCCCAAGCAGGGACAATTGGCTAATTCGAAGTATAGGCGGCTGAATTATATAGAAAAAATGTAGATTTTCGTGGCACTTTCCAACGGGATTCCCGCCGTTTTTCAAGCTAAATTTATGAGGCAGATCGGGGAGGAACCCGCAACGCATACCAAGTTCAACACCTTAATTATCAACTCTATGGAGGAAATTATGAAAAAGATTTTTGCAACCGTCGCTGTTTCCGCACTTCTGTCAGGCGCAGCTTACGCCCAAAACGTGTCAATCGTCGATCAGGGCGGTTGGTTCAACAGCCAAACCACAATGCAGGCTGGGTCTAACCTCGCGATGACAGGTCAGTACGGTCTCGCCAATGGCAGCTTCACTGGTCAAAACGGTTCCGGAAACTTTTCTGGCACATTGCAAGACGGTGCATTCAACGGCTCGGTTACGACTCAAGCTGGTCACCTAAATGCTGCGGGAACCGGCCAGTTTGGCACAGGCCACTATTCCAACACCAATCAAGTTGGTGTCGGCAACGGCTCCCTGACTGTTCAAGTGGACGGCGTTTCGCCACACTAACCGTTAAAATGCAGGGGCGGCATTAAAAATGCCGCCCCGTGTGACCCTATACAAACACGTTTGCCATGCCGAATCGGATCTCTTTGAAATTTTTTTCTTAGGTAGCCAGGCTTTCTAAAGAGAACTGTTCAAGTCAGGCTAACCACAAATTTTATTTCTTTGAAAAAAAGGGAGGATTGACGATGCTCAGGATCTTTATCACTGCGGCGCTGATAAGCGCCCCACTCTCCGTATTTGGACAAAACACGTCAGACACAAATCAGACCGGAGACAACAACGAAGCCACAACAACGCAAGCTGGTGACAATGATGCTCACATAACTCAGGTTGGAAATAATAACAGTGCGGCCATTGGTCAGAACGGACGCTGGAACACAGCATCTATCGCCCAAGTTGGGAATGATTTTAGCAGAAGCGTAGACCAGACTGGGAATTATCAGGGGTACGGAAGTTTTCAATTCTCCGCACCACAATATTCCGGTTCGTTTTCTACGTACTCTCAAACATGGGGGAGTGGTGGCGCAACGACGACGCTAGAATTCGGAATCAACAACTAGCGGGTCAATTTGATCATTTCTCTAGGCATTTTGTGCTTACAAACGAGGTGATCGGTAGGCCGCGTCGGTAAAACGTCAACCGGCGGACAAGTTATGAGTTACCTGGGCGAGCGAATAACAGTGCAAAAATCGTTGCGCCTCGTTAACCTAGGAACCAAATTATCCCGCAAAAAGGGGAGCAGAGAAGATGCCCGTATCAGTTTTGGATATTAACGGCGCTCGTCACCCTTCGTGGCACAAGGCGCTGGTTCTTTTTTTGGTTATCGGCGTATCGACACTTTGCATGATACAAAGGGCAAACGCCATGAGCCAAACAGAAAAATCGGCCTTGGGAGAGGTACAGACAGAGAGTTCCTCTGGGAAACTCCACTGTGAGATAACTACCAAAACGGTGTCGCAGAATCTTCAACTCCGTGGCGTGGTTTGGTCGGGGGACAAGGCCGCGGGGAGTTACAGTTTTGTCGTTACAAAACAGGGAGTAAGTGGCCGCTCCAACATCGCGCAAAGTGGCTTGTTTGACGTCGCACCGGACGAGCGAAAGATTGTCGGAATGGTCATCGTCAATGCCTTGGCCGGAGATCGCTATCTGGCGCGACTATCGGTTCGCTCAGGCGGAAACGAGGCCGCCTGCGACACCGCGCTAGACTAGCCCGGACTGTGATAATCAGGACGGGCTTTCAGCGTTTTAAGGGACGTTAAAAGAGAAAAACAAAACTCAGATTGAGACCCGAGCCGATCATCTTCTTTTTTTGGATCGAATGTGTACGATAGGTATCGCCGTTCCCTGACAAACCAACGGATGATCCCGCCGTGGTTATGTTGGGACTGCCAACCGTTTCAAATTGTAAATACGGTACATCCGACATGTAATCCAAATAACCACCAAAAACGATAATCGCGCCGTTCTCGGCAACATGGGTTAATGCGCCCGTAATCCGACCAACGCGTGCGGTGCCATTCAAGGATTTGCGCTCGCCGGGAATGGCCGAAGCAGACCCCGCGAAATTCACCAGCTCCATCGTTTCAGATTTGGCATTGAACTTTGTCAGTCCAGCTTCCGCCCCAAAATTGATGCTCCAAGCGTCGTTTATTTTTCGCGTGAGGCCCGCCCCCAAAACGGCACCATAGTATTTCCCGTTTAGCTTCCAGTTATCTTCCATTGTTACTGTCGGAATGGAGGAATCCGATCCGCGACTTCCGTCAATATCAATGGTCGTGCGCGTTGTATTGCTGCGATCAAAACTACGATAGTTCGGCCCGATTTTGGGCGACAAAATCCAGTTCTCATCCAGTGAAAAACGCTTACTCAGGTAAAGCACCTGATTGGAAAATTTGATATTTTCCTCAACCGTGGTTGTGATGGTCGTGGTATTGCTTTCATTGCCCGACCCCATGAACGAAACGCCCGTCGAGTCAAACATTCCCCCATAGGACGTGGCGGTGATCGCCTCGCCGTCTGTGGTTAATGCCGCATAAATACCGCCCGCATCCGTCATCGTTGTGGCAAACTGCGCCACTGAGTTTCCGGTTCCGAAAGGCGAAAATGCAGAACTGAAAATGGTCGCCGTATCCCCTGAATTATCTGTGATTTGCACCGTCGCCGCCGCGGTGGGGCCAGTGGCACTGATCTCGGTTGAGAGGTCGATTGTGCCCACGGGGCTTCTTCTGGGCGCATAAACGTAGGCATCGGATCCCTGCATTTCGGTGCTAGACGTGAAATTCGACCCCCACGCCCACGATCCACTCCACTCCAAATAAAACGGTGCAACGTCGTCACTGTCGATTTTAGCAGCAAGTCCGAACCCTACACTGGGGCCCGTCACGTTGAATTCGTCCGATTGGGACATATCCGCAAACCCAAACGTCACGCCGCTTCCAAGGGCTGAAAAGGGACTCAGGAGGTCTTGATCAAAGGTTTGAGAATGGGCCACGGAGCCAGAACAGATCATCGCGAGGACGAAAAATGGGAATTTCAACGATCACTCCTACAGTATCAGGTCACATGCCATCACCAAGGTCCCGCAATGCGATGGACCCAAAGTGACGCCTGCGAGAGGCATTCTACCTCTAGAGTGTCGTCGTGAGTGCCAATCGAGTCAATAACGCAACGAGTTGTGGTTGCCGGTTCGTCTTGGTTTTCTTCATTATCGAACCGAGGTGATTGCGCAGCGTTTGTTTCGCCAAACTCTGCTTTTGCGCACAGTCCCCGATTGTGCACCCCTCCAACAACAGCGAGGCCAATTCGGCTTCGGCATTGGTCAGTTTGAATGCATTCCAAAGTGCGCTGTGACTTAGTTTAAGCGCCTCCGTTGTGTCCTGAATAATCAGAGCCAAGCGAGCACCTTGCTTTTCATACACGTTACGCGAGTTTAGGCGCTGCGTCGAGTTCGCTCCGAGTTTGGTCAACGAAAGAAAGATCTGTTGTGACTTTTCGGCATTGGGCAGGGAAAACAGTTCGGTGCTGTGCTGAACTCCGGCTCCCATCCGGTTCACCATGGCTCGAAACTCCAACTCGGCGTCCAAATTGGTGGCATGAAAGATGCTGTCGGCACTAATGAAAAATGTATCCATCCTGTTGGCCAAAAGTTCGGCGCGCTCATTCATACTGCGAACGCGGCATTCCGTGTCAACAATCAGAACCGGAAACGGAAACAACTCAAGTACATCATTGGCCATTTGTGTGCTCAACGGAAAGCGGCTTTTGAGATACATAATTTTTGCCGCCCGCACGAGATGCGGACCTAAAGTTTCCAGCAGGGCCGTCGCGTCGCGCCGTGATTTCGCGTCTGTTGTTTCTGGAAACCGAATTTCCAAAACCAGTTGTCGGGTGCGCTGTCGATGAAGAACGATCCCTGACGCGTGGACCATTACCCCCATCGTCGCATTCCATATGGTCAATCCACGTGAAGCGATTTGCTCCTCTCGCGACATGAGTTCTGCGTCTTGGTATATCTCTCCGAGCCGTTGGTGCCACTGGCGCTCAAACCACGGATTATCAACGGCCAAGTTCGCCATCGACGCCACGACAGCATTCGTCCCCAGCCCCTTGTGCAACATGAAATTTCCCGGCAGACGCACAGTATCCTGTCCGAACAACACAACCGCCGTCCCTGGCAAGAAATGAGAAACGACATCCAAAATCGTTTCTAAGAGCGTGTTTCGAAGCGCCGA
Source organism: Falsihalocynthiibacter sp. BN13B15 (assembly GCF_041205415.1). Lineage (NCBI taxonomy): Bacteria > Pseudomonadati > Pseudomonadota > Alphaproteobacteria > Rhodobacterales > Roseobacteraceae > Falsihalocynthiibacter > Falsihalocynthiibacter sp. BN13B15. The sequence continues at coordinate 82,467 of NZ_JBGFCE010000013.1, read as the reverse complement.
ATCGTAAATACGTTCGAGTGTATCAGACGTGTTTAGAACTAATTTTTTCACAATACATTCCACTTTTTGAACATTTAGAAATGTCGCTCGACACGCAAAAAATAATATTTCTGAAAACATTGCTATCGATCGTACGCGAGATTTCCCCCAGACTTGCGCGTAAAGCCGCAAGCTCCTACATCTGTCAAATTGTTGGATTCATGGGCACATATCAAAACCACCAACGTGCAAACAATGGAAAACGCCGCAGGTTTTCTGTGTGGTTACTGTATGAAAAGTTGATTTCGGTTCGAACGTCCCTTGGCCCGAAACACGTTTTCCCTAATCCCCCTTTCCCGATCGCCCCAGTTCAATCCAAATCCCCTTCAAATCAAAATGGATTCCCCTCCCTTGATTGAAGCACCTTATTTAACTGCCCTATTTTGACGCGGTCGAATTGATTTGAGTCAACCAAATCGTCTAGATGCCTGCACACGCACCACTCTTTTTTTGAATCTCGACGCGCCAAGGCGATACGCGCGCTTTTCCGCGGGAATCAAAGACAGGGGCACTCAATCGATTCTGAGGCAATTCCAAGCCCGAGAATTAATCGCCCCGGTTGAGACATATCAATCGGCATTCTGATCCTTTCGTTACTCTTAAACCCACAACAATTTGAACGTACCCGCCCATACGCCACACCGCGCCTAATGGTATCATCGGCAAAAGAGAGGCCGCCTAAATGTCTGCATTCATCCAACGACAGGATCACTTAAGCGAGACTTTGAACAAAAATCGTTTTGTTGCCGCGCGGCTCAACGAGGTCGCCGATTTGCTGGATCAACAATGCGCATCGCTGTTTCGCGTGCGGGCCTATCGCGAGGCCGCACATTATGTCGCGGACTTAGCGCAACCTCTTCAATCTATTATGGAGAGGGCTAGTCCGGATCGGCTTCCCAACATTGCTCCTCCCGTCGCAAAAGCGATTGCCGAGCTGCACGAAACTGGAAATCTTAACTTAATAGATAGGTTGCGCGGGAACCATGGCCCAGAAAAGCTCTTTCAAACGATCCCATTGATTGGCCGACGACTTGCGAAATCCATCCATTCCCAACTGAACATTGATACGCTTGAGGAGCTGGAAAAGGCCACTATTGACGGTCGCCTCTTGGCGCTTAAAGGCGTAGGCGAGCGGCGGGTAAATGCCATTTCACATGCGTTAACTGAAATCCTCTCTCGGCGTCGGCCGACGCTGCACAAGGCGCTTGAAAAACAGCCCTCCGTTGTTGATATCTTTGAGATTGATCGCGCCTACAGAGCGGCGATCGACCAAATGCCGACGCTCTCGCCGCGTCGAATTCACGCTTCGGGGTCGTTAAACCTCCCGATCCTGCATATTGAGCGCAACAAATGGCATTTAACCGCCATCTTTTCCAACACACCAGCGGCACAAAATTTCCAACGGACGCGCGATTGGGTTGTGGTTTATTTCGAACAAGAAAAACGCGCCCAAGGGCAATGTACTGTGGTCACCGAGCATCGCGGCCCTCTAAAAGGAAAGCGCGTCATTCGAGGGCGGGAGGCTGCCTGCGACGCGTTTTATCTTTGTGAAGCGGAATCCAGATGACGCACAGAGATTGATGCAAATCAATCGCTTCTCCCGCCTTTGTGCCATTATCTCCCTAATTACACGCTAATTAAAAACAAACTGTTTTTACGCCACCCGAATAAACAACAACTTGGACTTTATGACCACAGCCATTTCTCAAAGCACGTTAAGGCGTGGTCTGTCCCCAAAGCGACCCGTATTTCGAACCAGTACCGGATTAATCAACACCCCAGTTAGACCATGGAGGCCGCCCCCCCGTCCCTGCCCTGACACCGCGCCCTTCATCGGTCTTTACTGGCGGCCTAGAAAGTCTATTCTGGGCCGCCACGTTATTTAAGGGCCCCTGAAAATCGACAAGAAAACACGGATGCGCTCCCTTGGGGTCTTTATTTCATGGTAATGACAACTTTTCGTGTTTGCCCCTTACCCGGATAGGCCACCGTCGAGTTTGGAGCGTCGCTGCCGTCTACACAGAGCAACCCTTGACCATGGGCGAGGTGATCGGGGTTCTCGATAACCACTTCAAGGCGGCCATTTCCGCAATCGAGCACGACTTCGGCGTGCGCCCATGCCGTCGGCAGACAAGGTTCCATTCGCACAGCCCCCCGTTCAGGTCGCATGCCCAAAATACCTTCGACCCCGAGTTGGAATGTCCACCCCGCGGCGCCTGTGTACCAAGACCAACCTCCCTGCCCAGTTTGAGCGCCCACGCCCGATACATCCCCCGCCAGCACATAGGGCTCGCGCTGATAGAGGTCTGCCGCTTGCTGGTTTGTGGCGCGTCGAATGGGGTTGATAATGTCAAAAACCTGATGTGCGAGGTCGCCCTCGTTGATCGCTACATAGGCCACGCCAAGCCAGACTGCCGCATGCGTGTATTGCCCCCCGTTCTCACGAATACCCGGTGGATAGGCGCGAATATATCCCGGATCACGGTCGGTTTTGTCAAAGGGTGGGGTAAGCAGGCGGATAAGCCGGTTTTGGACATCGACAAGGTTCTCACCTGCCGAAGTCAACGCCTTGAGCGCTCGCGCATCCGCAGGGAGACCTGATAAAACCGACCACGCCTGAGCAATCAAATCAATCCGACATTCCTCATTTTCGGACGCCCCCCAAGGCAAACCCTCATCATCAAAAGCGCGTCGATACCAATCTCCATCCCATGCCTGCGTGGACAGCGCGTTTTCCAAATGGCTGGTATGCACAAGCCAGCGAGCAACGTCCTCTTCCCGCCCTGTTTTCTGGGCCACAGGAGCAAACGCGGTCACGGTGGCGATTTGAAACCACGCCAACCAAACACTTTCGCCACGCCCCTCGTCGCCAATCCGGTCCATGCCATCATTCCAGTCGCCCGTTCCCATTAACGGCAAGCCATGGGCTCCTGTCTCCATCATCCGGGCCAGTGCGCGGGCGCAATGCTCATACAACGTTCCTATCTCGCCGCGCTCAAATAGGGCATAGCGATCATGCTCTTCGGGTCGCAACTCCGGCGCGCTCAAAAACGGAATTTTGACATCCAAAACGGCCATATCCCCTGTCGCGGCAACATAACGCGCGGTGACATAGACCAACCAGAGATAGTCGTCCGAACAATGTGTCCGCACCCCCCGCCCCTCGGGTGGGTGCCACCAATGCAAGACATCGCCCTCTTCAAACTGGTAGCGTGCCGCCAATAAAATATGCTGACGCACGCGTTGGGGTTCGCTGAGTAACAGGGCGAGTACGTCCTGCAATTGATCGCGGAAACCGTAGGCTCCGCCAGCTTGATAGAACCCCGCGCGCGCCATAATTCGACAGCTTCGGTTTTGATAAGGCAACCACCGGTTCACCATCAAATCAAACGCGGGATCAGGGGTTTTCACCTGAACACTCCCCAACCTTTTAACCCAAGTGTCTTGTAATGCGCGCCACGCGTTTTCGACCTCGGTTGGGTCTTGCCAGCGCTCCACCGCTTGGGCCAAGGCGGCTTGATTGGCGACCTCCCCCAAGGCAAAAACAACCTCGGCCTGCGCTCCTGCGGGGATATCAAGATGCACCTGATACGCGCCACAGGAGTCGCCTCCGTGTACAAAACGCCCGCCTAAATCCCAGCGCCGCAAACCGTCTGGGTTAAACACATCGCCTTCGTGGCCCAGAAAATCACTGCGTGACCCCGTCACACTGTGGGGGCCTAACGAAGCCGTCAGGAATGCAACACGTGCGCCGAATTCCGCATTCCATCGATTACGCCCGATAATGGACTTTAGGGCTGGATCGTACCGGATGGAGACATGCGGGCGCGCAACGCTGTCGAGGGCGCCGAGCAACCATTCCGCGTAATAGGTCGCCGAGATACGGCGCGCTTGGCCGGACTTGTTGTTAAGGTGCAATCGCACAAGCTTGACCGAACCGTCGACCGGCACAAAGACCGACACCTCTTGCTCCAACCCGTGACTGTTTTGGCGCCACTGCGTAAACCCTGCGCCATGTCGAATTTGACACGTCGCATCCATCCCCATCGGCATGGGCGTCGTGGTCCAAACATCACTGTTTGCCTCATCTCGAAGGTAAACCACTTCACACGGGACATCCGCCACTGGATCGTTGGACCAAGGCGTGAGGCGATGCTCGCCGCTGTTAATAGCCCAAGTTGCGCCCAGTCCTGCTTCGCTCGTAAGGCAGCCAAAATCGTCGTTAGCCAAAACGTTACACCAAGGCGCTGGAGTGTGCATTTCGGGGGAAAGATGGATCACGTAGTCACTGTTATCGGGATCAAACCCACCATATGTGTTGTCAAACAACAGGTTTTTCGGCCTAGGGATCGCGGATACGGGTTTGTATTCTGGGGCTGGAACGGGTTCGAAAGGCGGCGAAGGATTTCCAACGTTCAAGGCGCGATCCAGCAACTCACCGAGAGATTTGTTTTGATCGCGCAGCACCACATGCGCAGCCGCTTCCATGCCGCGTCGAAGCCCCGCTTCCAGTTGGTCCGCCGCAAGCAAATGAACTCCGCCGCGCATCCCCAACAGGCTCGTCGCATTGGTATCGCTCAGGATCGACAAAACCTTCTCCCGCAGCGGCTCTTCGTAACTCGTTGTCGCGTCGCGCAGAATTACGAAATCAACGTGCAACCCAAGATCATGCCAACGGCGATGCCCCCGTAATAAAACATCCAAAAGCGCTGACTCTTCGGGGTGTGAAATCTCAAGGAGAAGGATCGGAAGATCACCCGAAATCGCGAACCGCCAAAGGTCTGATTGCCCCTTCCAAACGTCTGTGTCCTGCGGCGGTGGTGCGCGGAATGTCTGGTGGGCATGCACCAGCAACGAGGACAGCAATTGCAACTCCGGCAAATGCGCAGGTTCAATCCCCAGCTTGTGAACCGCGCGCGCCGTTTCAAACAAAGCGTCGCGGAACGTGCGTTCAATCGCGATCACGGGATAGCGTTTAGCCACTTGCACCACATCCTTACGGGACGTCCCTGCGACGGTGAGGAAGGTCAGCTCCTTTGTCTCCATGGGCTTCAGGCGCACACGCACTTGAAGGGCCAATACCGGATCAAGCGTCCACCCTGTGGTTCCACTTAATCCCTCGCGCAACCCTTGCGGCTTCTGTTCCCTCTGATTGCGGCCCAGAAATCGGCGGCGGTCGGTTTCCCATGCCGCGACTTTGAGGTCAGGATCGGTACTAATCAACTTGTGCAGCAAGGCGGGGGGCCGGGCTTCGGGGCGGCGCGGACGGCGTTTGAAAAACAAGGCCTGCTCCTCTGGAAAATAGGTGCTTTTCACAAAGAGTTTGCTGAAAGCTGGGTGGCGCTCGTCTTCCAGTGGGGGCGCCAAAACCACCTCAGCGTAGGTTGTCAGGTTAATCGTTCGATCCTTATCCCCCTCATTCACCAACGTCACACGCCGAATTTCCACGTCATCATATGGCGCAACAGTCACGTCCATACGCGCAACGATACCCGCGTGCCGGCGCAGGAATTCAACCATGTGCTGGTGGAAAACAACTTTGGTTTCCGCTGTGGTATGGCCCGACGGAGAGGTGCCAAGCGACCAGATTTCTGCGCGATCGGCATCCTCAAGGTAACACCACATTCCGGTTGCTGTGCGGGTAGAATCCGCGCGCCAGCGTGTCAGGGCAGTTTCGCCCCAGCTAAGCCCTCCTCCCCCTTTATCGGTGATCAACGACGCCATGCGCCCGTTGCCCAATAGATGCACCTGCGGAACAACAAAGTCCGGCGACGGCAGCCATGGGGCAAGGTCTGGTGCAGACGGCACATCAGCCTTGTGAGCCCAACCTTCATCCGCACGGCCACGTTCCAAGGGTTCATCCCATGGCACGCGTTCCTGCAAGAGAAGATCCATGGATTTAACCGCTTTTTCCTGCAGGAACCGTTTCACCATAATATCGTCCCGCAACGCATTGACGATAGCCACCTGTACCATCCCCTGATGGTGCGCCATAAAGGTTTCCACAGGCACAAAATCGGCATTTCGAGGGGCGCGATCCGGTGTGTAATCCAAAGCTTCGATGAAGCCATATCGGGTTAGAACCCCGAGTTTTGAAAGCGCGCGCAAGTTTTCAGCCGCCGCTTGCGGCCATCCACACAACGCTAAAGCCGAGCCGTATGGTGCCACCACAAGGTCCTCGGTCAGACCCCTGCGAATACCCAATCCCGGAACCCCGAACGCACGATATTGGTACGTGCCCTGTGCATCAGTGATACCAAAAGCGGATTCCGATATCCCCCACGGCACGCCGCGCGCCCGCGCATACTCCCGCTGAAATTCAACCGCCGTCAACTCGCTTTCTCCCAATAGAGTATCGCGGTAGCTGGGCAAAAAAAGCGGCGGCATGAGGTATTCAAACATTGACCCGTTCCACGACAGAATGGACGGTTTTCCCTGAAGGCGGGTGATGGGCCGCGTGAACGCAAACCAATGCTCAATAGGGGCATCATGTTTGGCAATGGCGAAATAACTGGCCAAGCGGGCTTCGGTCGCCAAAAGGTCGTAGTGGCTGCTGTCCATTTTTCCGAGACTGTGATTGTAACCAATGAAAAAAAGGCGCGACGCAGAGTCATACAGAAATGTGAAATCCATGCCGTAGGCCATCTCGCCAGCCTTTTGGGCCAAATCCCCCAACGCGGCGTGCAACGCGTTTTCCTGCGCAAGCCCCGCGTGAATAGCCTGCTGCATCTGATCGAGCCACGCTTGGGTCTTGGGGTCAACATTCGGGTGCGCCGATCGCCACGCCTCCAAGAGATCGGACAGGGCCTTTGGTGCATGCGGTTTCCCATTTTGCCCTTTTGAGGGGTACATCATTTCCGCCACTTCCTGTGCACTGGGCCTAATTTTCGCGGGCACTTCGGCAAGCAAAGAAAGCCACGGCAGGAAGGTGTCGATATCGCGCGCAATCGCGTGCAAGTCGTGGTGGAACCGTTCGAGCCACGTCGTAATTTCGCTCACTTGCGTTTGGGGCAAATCAGTCGCGTCCTCGATCGTATCGCGCACAGTCGTTTCCAATTCCTGCCAGAGCGGGTCACCGAGCGTGTCGAGGATGGTTTTCCAAACCAGCGGAGATGAAGCGGTCTGGGCTATCAGGCGCCGGATGGCCCGCTCAGTATCGCGCAGCGCGCGCTCATTTACGTCTGGCACCTCGCGGAGGGCCTCGCACAAAAGGTCGAGGGTTGTTTCAAGAGAGCCAAAACTACTGCTCTCAAATGCTGGGCGCGCCACAAGGTCCAGACAGCCTTGTTTCAGGGCGATTAACGCAACCGCAAGATTTCCGCTATCGACGGTCGAAACATATTGCGGCTCAAGGGGGGCAAGGGTTTGGGTGTTGTACCAATTCAGCAGATGCCCGCGATACCGCGTCATCCGCTCCAGCGTGTCGAGGGTGTTGCGACTGCGGGCCACGAAATCGCTGACGGTGATAAAATTTAGATCACGTGCCGCCAGAGCGGAGGTCAGAAACATGCCGATATTGGTGGGCGAGGTGCGATGCGCGATCTCTTCTTTGTCGCCAAATTGATAGTTATCAGGGGGCAACCAATTGTCGTCTGGCCCAACAAAGGTCTCAAAGAAATGCCATGTGCGCCGTGCGACCAACGTCAGGAAGGCACGTTGGGTGGCCTTTAGGGACTGGGTGCGGAAATACCGCGGGCGTGCGGTCCACACAGAGATTTCTGGTGCAAGTAACCATAGGATCAGAACCGGTATCGCAGACCAGAAACCACTAGGATTATTGAGGGCTAGATGTCCCGCCAAAATCGCCGCAAGCGCCGAAGAGGGCCACATCAGGTTCCAAGAGGCCCTCCGAATACTTTGGCCATAAAGCCTGCTGGACACATGCGCCGCCGAGGTCCATTCAAGCCGTTTTTTGCCCGTCACATAGAGCCGCCAAAGGGTGCGAAAAATCGCATCAAGCGAGATCAAGGTGTCGCTGACCAGAAACGTGATCGTAAAAAACCAGCGCCCACCCGTGGTCTTGATTTTATGGATCGCGGTGCCCATCGCCCCCCGCCGGATTCCCCCTGTTGCGATGGCGAATAATTCTCCGGCCAGATAGCTACCCGGGGCCGCAATAACCAAAACGGTCCAAACCAACGCACTACCCGGCAAGACCAGCCACGCCCCCAAAAAGAGCAACAACAACGCGGGCGACGTCAGACTTCGGCGTAAATTATCAACCATTTTCCAACGATCCAGCGCCGTCAACGTCGTGCGCATACGTCCTCCCTGCGCATCGGGGACGCGGCGCCCGAGCCAAGGGACAAGCTGCCAATCCCCCCGCATCCAACGGTGCTGACGCTGCGCGAATTCCGGATAAGTCGCGGGCATGTCTTCATACAAAACCAAATTACTCACCAACGCCGCGCGCGCGTGCAGCCCCTCAAAAAGGTCGTGACTGAGAATGGAATTTTGAGGAATCCGCCCCGCTGTGCTGCGATGCAGGACCGCAATGTCATAAATCCCTTTGCCGACGTAAATGCCGGTTCCAAACAGGTCTTGATACACATTCGACACCGCACGGCTATAAATATCAACGGCGGTATCTCCACCATAAAGGTGACTAAAATGCGTGTTTTCCTCAAGTTTAGGGAGGATTTCGATCCGAGGTTGCAAGATGGCATAGCCTTTGGTCACGCGCCCGCTTTGCGGATCAATGACGGCTCGGTTAAGGGGGTGGGCAATAATTCCAATGAGACGCGATGTGGTGCCTGGTGGTAATTGGGTGTCTGCGTCAAGCGTGATCGCATAGCGCAGACCGCGCAGGCTTTCGACGGGGCCGGCAACCACGTTGAAAGCATCAACACCCTCCCCCAACACGAAGCGGTTAAACTCCTCAAGCTTGCCGCGCTTGCGTTCCCACGCCATCCAGCAGCCTTCGGATGGATTGTGCTGACGTGCCCTGTGCAGCAAAATGAAAGGGGCTTTGCCCTGTTTTCCATACCGAAGATTGAGCGCCGCGATCCGGCTTTGAAATGCGATTTCGATCAATGAATCGTCGGGCATTGTTTGTGTCGGCGCGTCGACCGGATCGGACAGCACCACAAAGGTGAGGGCCGGATCGGGATTGGCGAGGCGCAATATCTCCAGCTTTTCGGCAATCCCCTCGACCTCGGCCTCAGACGCGACAATTACAGGAAGCACGATGGCCGTGGAAAATTCTGAGGGAATGGCTTTTGAAAAATCCAGTTCAGGGAGCGGCTTGGGCCGGCTCAGACGGGTGATAAGCCAATGCCCGACCCACACGCTTGGGATTGTGGCGGGCAACAACGTTGCCGCGACACCGATAATCCATTGACCCCACGTTGCATCATTGACCCACAAATAGACGACGGACACCATTAAGGCGGCCACCACAAGCAGCGAGAGCCCCAAAGCATAGAGCGCGCCCCTAAATCCGGACAATTGACGCTGAAATGCAGAAATGAGGGGCGGGCGATACTCAATTGCAGCTTCCAATGCGGGTAACCCGTCCCCTATGAGCCAATAGCCAACATGATGCCGCAGCGAGTCTTGGCTTTCTTTCTGGGACAATACCACCGCCTCGCGCGCGATTTCGGACTCGGAGGTGTTGGTGCGCCTCCCCAACCGCTCAACGGTTTTGCGATAACTATCACGGGTTTCGAAGGTCATTTGCGCATAAATATGCGCGGGATCCTTGGACAGTTCCGCCTCGATACAACTCACCTCATCAACGAAATCCGCCCATTTGATCGTGTCGATGGTAACCAGATTGGCAATCACCCGTGCTATCTGATCGACGGGTCGCGCCACGGGCGTGGCCAGTGTTTGCTCGCTTAGGTCGACGCTCAGCAACAACTCGGCGTTCATCGCACCGATCGCATGGATCAACCGTTCAATACACACAAGGCGAAGCATCGACGGTATCGCCCACACCTCAGCATTGGTGAGCGGCGTCGTCATTTGAAAAGCATCAATATAGCGCACCAGATCGGTAAAAATAATTTGGGGGGTCAGCTCGTCATAAACCGCATTTGATACCGCGAAAACGCGCGGAATCCTTGCGCCGTTTGTGCCATCCATAGCGGGGAGTTTGAGGTAAAAATCGGGGGGCATACCCTCTTGCAACCGCAGCAACGCCCGCTTGACCTGATAGTCATTATCCAAAAGCCATTCGGCCGCCCGTTCATGATTGGCGGCAGGATCGGCGCAATACGTTCGGACCTGCTCAAACCAGTCAGACAGACGGGGCAACGCCCGATAGCTATCGAGCAGCACCGGAGGCCCCGCATCAATCGCATAGTTTATCGGGGGGCGATTAATACCAGGTGACGCTTTTTCGGCGGCATTCATCCGTCCGTACCCACAGGTTGCCGCACCCCCTTGGACGACACCGTATTGAACGCATGGACATTATCTCGAGTGTGTTTGTGGCGTACCATCAACACCGGAATTTCCGCTCTGTCCAAAATGAAACGGGCGACATCTCCGGTGGCAACATCGCCGTGTCCGCTTTGTCCGTGCGTCGCCATGACCAGAAAATCAACGGCCTTCTCGGACACAAAACTCAGGATGGCGCGCCGTACATCACCGACGTGAACAATGCTTGTGGATACTTTCAGACCGTTGTGTGCGAGGCTTTTCTTGATGCTACCTAGGTGTCTTTTACCTGCCTGCTCATTCTTGATTGCCACCATTTCATGCAATTTTTCAGACTTTTTATCTTTGACGCCAAACGCGGTCAAACCCACGCTCGGGACAACATAACACAACAAAAGTTCGGCGTTTTCCGCTTTAGCCAACAAAACAGCCTTCGGGAGGGCGGCCTCTGCGCGGACCGATCCATCGAGGGGCACCAGAATTCGGCGATAGCGCTTGTCTTGCCCCCCTTTCGCGCGGGAAGGAATCATAAGAATTGCCGCACTTTGCGACAGCAAAACACCACAAGCGGTATCACTCGATTGCCAGCCAAGACCATCCGTTGACCGCAGTGCGGCGGCGATGCCCCCCTGCCGATGGTCCACAAAATCGGAAACTTGGCCGATACACTGCCCTTCGAGCAGTTTTACTTCGCATTCTGGCCCATCCTCCCCTGCAAAGGGGCGGGCGCGTTCAGCAAGATCCTTCATGATTTTTTGCTTTTTGATATTCCAATCCACGGGGTCAATCGGGCCCTTCCCGTCGTGAGGATCCGCCATAATATGCACAAGTACGACTTTGCCAGAAAACGCATTCGCGACCTTTTGGGCATGGAACAGCGCGGAGGTCTCCACGTGTGCATCCTCCAGAAAAATCATGACGTCACACCCTTTGTGGCTATCGGGTACCTGTAAAGGAGAAGGGGTGAAGTGTGGATTCGTGGCCATTTTCGCGATTTCCTTTGGATACAGGTTTTCTGACATCGAGACAGAAGCAATTCTTGAGGAGGATCAGCGGGCCTATCGGCGGTGCGATTATGGCGCAATCCAGATGAATCCCTCCGGCGCACGGCACCTTTCTCCTCCGTTGTCGGCGAAAAAATGGTGCCACAGTTGAGGCAAATCAATCTGGCGCTGGATCAGCATTTATTAGCCGAGGCAAAACTTTGGGGTTCAATGAACTTAGCTATGCTCCCCGTTTTGCGATTTGGCAGCCTAGCCCGAAGAGCGAGTCCGTTTTTACGACTGCCAGAGTTGATTTGTATCAATTCTGACGGTGGCGCGGATGCTACATTTTGGAAAGGCCTTCGTATACTCAAACCGCCAAGCGGGGAGCAAAGCCTACCATGCGATCTGCCTTTCAAGTCTTTGATTTCTTAACAAAGGTGCCCCGAAATGGATTGGTTTTGGAAATATTCATTTGACCAGATGCTGCAACCATTGTTGCAGAATGGATCGCTACATATTGTGATGCCCGATGGCGAGAAACGCATCTATGGCGATGCGACTGGCAAACCCATTTTGGTGTGCATTCACAGCATGGCCACGGTCCGCAAGTTGGCCCTCAGCCCTGAATTGGCCCTTGGGGAAGCTTATACGAATGGGTCGCTAACAATTGATGGCGACGACTTACAATCCTTTTTGGCGATGCTTGTTCTTAACGTCGATCCCGCTGGGGCGAATCGCGTTTGGTGGCAAAAGCCTGTGATAAAAATGCGGGCAATTTTGCGTGGTTTGAAACAGAATAATATGGTGCCACAGGCGCGCCGCAATGTAGCGCACCACTATGACCTTTCAGGGCAACTTTATGATCTCTTTCTCGACGAAAGCCGCCAGTATTCCTGCGCCTATTTCAAGGATCCCTCCGACACATTGGAGCAAGCGCAAGAGCAAAAAATTAACCACATCGCCCGCAAGTTACTGATCGAACCGGGCATGCGCGTTTTGGATATCGGTTGTGGCTGGGGTGGGATGGCGATGACCTTGGCGCAGGATTATGGCGCAAATGTTGTCGGCATTACACTGTCCAAAGAACAGCACGCCTTTGCAACGGAGCGCGCAAAACGGGCCGGGCTTTCGGATCGCGTAGATATCCGCCTTTGCGACTATCGCAATATCGACGAGCAGTTTGACAGAATTGTCTCTGTTGGAATGTTTGAGCACGTTGGCTTGCGCCACTTCGACGAGTATTTCACCACTCTTCGCAACCGCCTATCCCCCGAGGGGATCGCCTTAGTACACACAATCGGTTGGTCACGCGCGTCAAAGGACACAAACCCCTGGATTGCCAAACATATTTTCCCCGGCGGCTATGTTCCTTCGGTCTCGGAGACAATGGCGGCAGTCGAAAAAGCGCAGTTGTGGGCCACAGATATTGAGTGCTGGCGCCTGCACTATGCCTATACTTTGCGCCAATGGTACGACCGTTTCATCCAAAACCAAGACGTGGCTCGCAACATTTATGATGACCAATTTGTGCGGATGTGGCGCTTCTACCTCGCCGCCAGCGAACAGACATTTCGGCATGGGTATCAAGCGGTATATCAGTTTCAACTGTCCCGTAAAATTGACGCGGTCCCCCTTACCCGCGACTATCTTTATTTGCGCCCAGACCAAACGCTTTCGCCCCTTGTCAGAAAAAAACGAAAACCTGATCTCGTCACCCTATCGGGCATTCCGGTACCGCCAAATCGTAAGCGCAGACCCGCGATCACACCGCATAAAGGAGCTGCACCATGAATTACCAAGCCGCGCACTGTACTGCGTGGCCGCTATTAGGTCGGCAATTAGGCGTGACCGTGAATATGCCAGATTGTGCGAAGCTCCGAAACACAGCGCCGAGGGATCATGTGGTAACGCGCGATCTCGGCGTCAGACAACCCGAGGTCGGTTAGGGCCTCAAGGCTTTGCTTTGGGAAAGGCCCAAGGATATCAACATATTCGCTAAGCTGGCTTGGCAACTCGGGCGCGAGGTCCCTCGCCAATGGATGAGGATCCCTGTTGCCCGATTGTAGCTTTTGGATGTGTGGTTGAATATATTTGTAGTCCATCGGTTTCACCTCTCGCTTACCAAAAGAACGTGACAGAAACGTTAGGTAAGATTTCACCGAAACACCAAAGTTCGATTGACGCAGATCAATTGCCTTTGGAGAAGCGTGTCCAACGGCTAAAAATTGCCGACATTGCGTCCCTATTATAAAGGAGCGGTCATAGTATCCGGCATAAATCTCGGTGGTAAAAGGGGTATTCAATCAAATTGGCGTTCGCTGGCGCGAAGCACGGCAACCCCCTAGCCGCTCACCACGACCAACGGTATCTTATGCTAAATCAACAGACGGGCGCTAGAAAATATTGGGCACAACGAGGTCCGGTGGGCGATGACCGTCGGCAAATGTTTTGATATTAATCATAACTTTCTCGCCCATTTCGATCCGCCCCTCCCGCGTCGCCGATCCAACATGCGGCAACAAAGCGACGTTATCGAGGGCGCGCAAACGAGGGTTAATGTTCGCTCCGTCCTCAAACACATCAAGGCCCGCCCCCGCAATCTCGCCCGCACGCAACATCCGCGTCAAAGCGTTCTCGTCGATCACTTCACCACGGGACGTATTGACGATCACCGCCGTCGGTTTCATTAATTTCAACCGCCGCGCATTCATCAAATGAAACGTGCTGGGCGTATGCGGACAATTGATCGAAAGGACATCAACGCGCGCAACCATCTGGTCCAAACTCTCCCACCATGTCGCGCCAAGCTCGGCTTCGACCTCGGGATGCAACCGTTTGCGATTGTTGTAATGTATCTCCATTCCAAAGGCTGCCGCACGCCGCGCAACCGCACGGCCATTTTGCCCCATGCCCAATATCCCCAGCTTCTTGCCCGCAATCCGTCCGCCCAACATCGCCGTCGGTGTCCATCCGCGCCAACCGCCTTCCTGCATCACACGAAGCCCCTCGGGGATTCGGCGCGTAACGGCAAGAATGAGCATCATCGCAATGTCGGCAGTGTCTTCGGAAACCACACCGGGCGTGTTGGAAACAAGGATTCCGCGCTGACGCGCCGTTGCGACATCAATATGATCAACCCCTGCGCCGTAGTTCGCAATGAGGCGCAACTGCGCGCCAGCCGTTGCCAGCATCGCGGCGTCAATCTTGTCGGTAACCGTAGGTACCAAAACATCCGCATGCTGCATCGCCGCCAAGAGTTCCTCGCGAATCATCGGGGTATCATCGACCCGCAATGTTGTCTCAAAAAGCTCCTTGAGGCGTGCTTCGACAACTGCAGGCAACCGTCGCGTTACGACAACACTTAGACGTTTAGCGGGCATGGTGCGCTCCCTTTTCTTTTCTTTTCCAGCTCTCAAGACTATGGTGGCCGAGTTGACGATCGGGCACAAGAACTCGACGCACAGAAGCAGAAAATAAGTCAGGCAATCGCAAAATGCGTTCCAAAAACTTTGTTCGAGCCCTCCTGTCGGTGCTCCTTTTTGCGTCCATGACGCCTTCGTCTTTTGCCGAAACGCGCGGGGCCGTAACAAATCTGCCAATTCCGCGATTCGTGTCGATGAAAGCCTCGGAGGCCAATGTGCGTCGTGGGCCCAGCCTGACTCACCGAATTGACTGGGTTTATAAGCACCGCAACATGCCGCTGGAAATTACCGCCGAATTCGGACATTGGCGCCGCGTGCGGGACATGGACGGCGTTGGGGGCTGGGTGCATTTCACCCTGCTTTCGGGGGTGCGCACCGTGGTGATCACCAAAGACCTGACCAAACTTCTCAGCCATCCCAAAGACAACGCCCTTCCGACGGCGGAATTAAAAGCGGGCGTAATTGCCCGCCTTCAAGACTGTAATCCCGACTGGTGCGAACTCAATGCAGATGGTTACAAAGGGTGGGCTCCAAAGTCGAATTATTGGGGCGTCGGAGTGGGTGAAATTCGCGATTAAACGGACTGTTTTCAGACCAATCCACGCCCCTTCAAAAGGGCATCTACCTTTGGCATCCGGCCCCTGAATTGAAGATACAACTCTTCTGAGTCCTGCGACCCACCTGTGGAAAGAATGAATTTCTCCAACCGCTTAGCTGTTTCTGGATCAAAGGGATCGCCTGTTTCCTCAAAAGCCAAAAACGCATCCGCATCCATGACTTCGGACCACATGTAACTATAGTAGGCACTCGAATATCCGTCACCGGAAAACACATGCGCAAACCCGGGCGTCGCATGGCGCATTCGAATGGCATGCGGCATGCCAATACTAGCCAAAATTTCACTTTGGCGGGCCATTGTGTCCACCGGAGCATCCCCGTTGTGGAAGTCCAAATCCACGAGGGCCGAGGCCACATATTCCACGGTCGAGAACCCCATATTGTAGGTCTGTGCCGCCAACAGTCGGTCAAGTAACGCACGTGGAATGGGCGCGCCCGTCACCGCATGAAGCGCGTGTTTTTCGAGAACTTCGGGTACTTCAAGCCAATGCTCGAACAACTGGCTCGGCAACTCAACAAAGTCGCGCGAAACGGAGGTTCCCGAAACACTTTCGTAGGTCACATCCGACAACATTTGGTGCAGCGCGTGGCCAAATTCGTGGAAAAGTGTCCGTGCATCATCATAGGACAAAAGCGCAGGCTCGCCCGCCGAAGGTTTGGCGAAATTACACACGTTCACCACAATCGGGCGCACTTCTCCGCCCAGTTTTTTCTGACTGCGCATCGCCGAACACCACGCGCCAGACCGTTTAGAACCTCGAGCAAAATAATCCCCAATGAACACCGCCACATGCACGCCATTCCGGCTTATTTCCCACGCACGGCAATCGGGATGATAGAGTGGAACGTCCAATGGTTTAGCCTCAAGCCCAAACAGTCGATACGCGCAATCAAACGACGCCTCAATCATCCGGTCCAGTTGGAAATAGGGTTTTAATTCCGCCTCATCCAAATCATGCTCCGCCAAACGACGTTTTTCCGAATAATAGCGCCAATCCCAAGCCTCAAGCGGGCCATTCACGCCATCCTTAAGCATCATGTTCTCAAGAATAGCCGCGTCTGCCTCTGCGGCGGGTTTGGCCTTATCCCAAACCGACATCAATAATTCTCGCACGGCTTCTGGTGTTTTCGCCATTTCCGTTTCAAGCTTATAGGCTGCGAAATTGTCATAACCCAACAATTGTGCCCGCGTTTCGCGCAGTTTGAGCGTCTCGCTTGTGATTTTACGATTATCCGTCTTTCCGCCATTCGCGCCCCGCGCAACCCAAGCTTCATAGGCGAGTTGGCGCAAATCTCGACGTTCCGAGAACTGCAGGAAAGGCACGATCAGCGAGCGTGAAAGGGTTACGACAGGTCCGTTGGCCTTTTTTTCAACGCCTGCGGCCCGCGCTGTGGCGACCACAAATTCGGGCAATCCCGCCAAATCATCTTCTAATAGCGGCAGAAACCAGTCGCGCTCGTCGGCCAAGAGGTTCTGCGAAAATTCCGTTCCCAAAACCGCAAGGCGCGCCTTCACCGCGCGATGTTGGTCGCGCGCGTCGCCCGATAGCTGTGCGCCAGACCGTACAAATCCGCGGCGAGTAAGTTCCAAAACACGCAACTGCTCATCGGTCAAATCAAAGGATTTACGATTGTTCCACACGGAGTCTATCCGCGCGAACAAGGCCGCGTTCATACTGATATCGCTGGAATACTCTGCCAATAGCGGGGAAAATACGCGCTGTAATTTTTCGCGTGTTTCAGAACTATCAGCCCCCGCGAGGTTATAGAAAACACTCAAAACACGGCCAAGGTTTTCATCCGCCTGCTCAAGCGTATCTATCGTGTTGGCGAAAGTCGGCGTGTCTGGATTTTCTGAAATCGCCGCAATCGCGGCCCGCGCTTGCGCCATGGCATCCCGAACCGCTGGCTCAAAATCGTCATCAGATATTTCAGCAAAAGGTGGAAGCTTGAAGGGTGTGTCCCAAGCAGCGAGTAACGGGTTGGTCATAGAATGTCTCCTTTGACCATAAGCTAGTCACGAAGGCCGCGGATCACCACCCTTTCAATGTGAATTTTCACCGCAAATCGGACAATCTTTGCGTCGTTTTACAGAAATTTTGCGCGCTTGCGCATAAAGCCCATCATACATCAACAACTGCCCTCGCAACCCCTCGCCGGCACCAGTAATATCCTTTACGGCTTCTAGCGCCATCAGGGAACCAATGATGCCCGGCAACGGTCCTACGACTCCTGCCTCTGCACAGTTGGGGACCAAACCCGGCGCCGGGATTTCGGGAAAAACGCATTGATAGCAAGGGCCACCACGCGCAGGATCATAGATTGAAATCTGGCCTTCCCATTGCGTCATAGCCGCCGAAATAAGGGGCTTCCGAAGAAGAACTGCGACCTCATTCACCATATACCGAGTCTCAAAATTGTCCGTGCCGTCCATAATCACATCGTATTCCGCAAATAATTCGACAGCGCCTTCTCGATCTAAACGTCTGAAATATGGTCGAATTTCCACGAAAGGGTTTTGCGCACGAAGCTCTTGCTCAGCGGAAAAGACCTTGGGCATATCAATGCTGGCGTCTTTGTGGATCACTTGGCGTTGAAGGTTTGAATTATCCACAACGTCATCGTCGACAATTCCAATTGTCCCCACCCCAGCCGCCGCCAAATATTGCAAAACAGGCGCTCCCAATCCGCCAGCGCCAATAACCAAAACCTTCGCGTCTCTTAGGCGTTTTTGCCCAGCGCCGCCGATCTCGCGCAGAAAGATGTGGCGGGAATATCGATCAATTTCAACATCCCGAAATATCGCGTTAGGGCCCAAGGTTTCCGCATTTTTCGCCACTTTGTGCCGCAACCAGAGAATCCACCTTTGAAAACCAAAAACACTACCGATGAGAATTCCAACAAGCGCCCATTCCCCCCAAACCTGGCCAAAATATCCGCGCATTGCATTTCCTTCCGGCAAGGCAAAATGGGCCAGTAAGCCGACCACGTATATACAGAATATCAACAATCCACGTAGGCTGCGCGGTGCCTTCAAATAGCCACCCCCGAACCAAATTGCCGCCATTAGAAAGAGCGGAAAGATCATCCGTCACGCTTTCCCGTTGAGCCGAAACCACCAGCCCCACGCTTGGTTTTCGAAAGGGTTTCTGTTAGGGAAAACGACGCTTGAATTACGGGAGCCACAACCATTTGAGCAATCCGGTCTCCGTGAGAAATAAGGTAATCCGTGTCGCCAAAGTTTACGACAATCAGGCCTAAGGGACCGCGATAATCCGAATCAATCGTCCCCGGAGTGTTTAAAAGCGTGATCCCGTGTTTGAGCGCAAGTCCTGAGCGTGGCCTAATTTGAACTTCAAATTCCTCAGGAAGCTCCATAGAAAAACCTGCCGGAATCAGGGCCCGTTGATTGGGGCACAGCACAAGCCCGTCACGCTGTTCGGCAGGGAAATTAGCCCGCACATCCGCCCCAGCAGAACCGCTGGTTTCATAACTTGGTAAAGCTATGGACTGATCAGCGCCATCGACAAATTTCAGGGAAATTATGGTCTGTTCCATTTTCAAAACACTCGCATTTTATGAATTTAATGTCTGTGCGATCAATCCAGCCAGTTTCTTGGCGACTTCGGTTTTGCTCATACGCGGCCAAGCCTGCGCGCCCTCCTCCGTCACAAAGGTTACTGCATTTTCACTGCCACCCATAATGCCCGTTTCGGGCGAAACATCGTTGGCGAGTATCCAATCACATCCCTTGCGCAAACGTTTGGCCGTAGCGTTTGCGACAACGTCATCGGTTTCCGCGGCGAAGCCAACGACCAATCGAGGCCGCTTAGCACTTGCACAGACCGTCGCCAAAATATCGGGGTTTTCCGCAAATTTAAGGTCAGGCATTCCATCTTTGGTTTTCTTCATTTTGGAGGCCCGTGCGTTTTCAACATGCCAATCCGCAACCGCCGCCGCAAAGACCGCAGCATCCACGGGAAGGACGCGCTGAACTGCGGCCATCATCTCGCGGGCGGATTGCACTTTTACAACTTCCACGCCCGTAGGAGGCGCGATATCCGCTGGACCTGTAACAAATACAACATCGGCACCAAGTTGGGCGAGCGCCGAGGCAATGGCCGTTCCTTGCGCTCCTGACGACCGGTTTGCAATATAGCGCACTGGATCGATGGGCTCGTGCGTGGGTCCCGAAGTCACAAGAATGCGCTTCCCCTTTAGGGGGCCAACGGCCAATTTTGCTTCGATAGCAGCAACGATTTCAAGTGGCTCTGCCATACGGCCAAACCCAAATTCTCCGCACGCCATATCGCCCTCGTTGGGGCCAACCACAGTGCCGCCATCCGCAATAACTTGCGCAATATTGCGCTGAGTGGCGGGATGATCCCACATCCGAACATTCATTGAGGGCGCGTATAGAACATCTGTATCCGTCGCCAAAAGGAGCGTGCTCGCGAGATCATTGGCAATTCCTGTCGCGGATTTGGCCATCAAGTCCGCTGTGGCTGGTGCGACAACAATCAAATCTGACGCGCGGGAAAGCTCAATGTGTCCCATTTCCGCTTCATCGGTAAGGTTAAACAAATCTTGATAAACCTTATTACCCGACAAGGCGGATATAGAAAGCGGCGTCACAAATTCCGCAGCCGACTTGGTAAGGACAGCGGTCACCGACACTCCGCGCTCACGGAGCTTTCGGATTAAATCCAAAGCCTTATAAGCCGCGATACCGCCGCCAATAATTAAGAGAACCCGTTTTTGTGCCAGCATGATCGGCCCTTTTACTCAACCTACCTTATTGCTATTGCGCAAACGCTCCAATTGCCACCCTTAACCTACGCCAAATAGTTTGCTAGACCCATTCTAGGAATAGAGGAAATTGTTATGCTGCCTAAATTGAGCTTTATTTTGGGAGGGGCTGCCTCAGGGAAGTCGGCCTATGCCGAGAGTCTTTTCGCTGTGCACGCGGGGACACGAACCTATCTCGCGACGGCGCAATCCTTTGATTCCGAAATGGAAAACAAGATATCGCGCCATCAAATCATGCGAGGCGAGGGCTGGGACACCATAGAGCGGCCGATGGATATTGCGCCCGTTTTCTTGGAGGCGCAGCCAGAGTCGGCAATCCTTTTCGACTGCGCGACTCTTTGGCTTTCTAATCTGCTTCTAGCGGACAGAAACGTCGAGGAAGCGCTGGAGAACCTCCTTTTTGCGCTCAATTCCTGCGCCATTCCCGTTGTCATTGTGAGTAATGAGGTCGGTGCAGGAATCGTGCCCGCTGAAGCGCTTTCAAGGAGGTTCCGCGAGGCCCAAGGGCGTTTAAATCAACAGCTAGCAGCGCAGTCGGATTACGCTGTTTTGGTCGTCGCGGGCCTGCCACTCACACTTAAAGGCACCATGCCGGAGGCCACATGAAGCGCCTATGGTGGGTGCGTCACGCGCCGACGCACGCGAAATCGATGGTTGGCTGGAGTGACATTCCAGCGGACCTGTCCGATCAAGCAGCCTTCGCACGACTTTCCACGGCCCTTCCCACACAAGCACCAATTATTTCATCCACGTTGCAGCGCGCAATTGGCACGGCCAAGATGCTTTCACAGACGCGGCCGCTCCTTGAGCCCGATCCAGACCTGCGCGAAATTCATTTCGGAGACTGGGAAAACCTCACGTTTGATCAGGCCAACGCGCGAGATCCTGACGCGCTCAAACTCTTTTGGGACCACCCCGGTGAAAGTACCGCCCCTGCGGGAGAAAGCTGGAATGATTTACGCCAACGTGTCGATGCTGCCGCAGACCGGCTTCTGGCGCGTCCAGAACCCGACATCATCATCGTCGCCCATTTTGGAGCCATCCTCTGTCAGGTCCAACGCGCTCTCGGCGTTAGCACGACCGAAGTTTTTGCGCAGAAAATAGACAACCTTTCCCTGAGTTGCCTTTCGTTTGACGAAGGCTGGCGGGCGACCAGCATCAATCAAATTATGTGATACCAATTATTCCATTAATTCGCTTCGTGAACCGCGGAATTCTAGCTACAGTTTTGGCATGACATATTTACTTGCATTGGGCGATCGCGCCTACTCCAGTTGGTCCCTCAGGGGATGGCTGCTCTTTGAAAAATTTAACATTCCTGTGCAAACTCGGTTCGCGCGTCTCTATTCAGACGCCTTCCCAAAGATGCTAAAAGAATTCGCGCCCGCGCGGCTAGTGCCAACGGTGAAAACGCCCGATGGCGTGGTTATTTCCGAGTCCCTCACCATTGCCGAAGAACTCGCTAGCCGCCACCCAGAAGCCAAGATATGGCCGAGCAACCCAACGCATCGCGCCATCGCGCGCAGTTTAGCCGCGGAAATGCACGCCGGATTTGGCGCGCTTCGCGACGCTTGCCCGATGAACATGCGTGTTTCCTATAGTGATTTTGTACCCTCCGAGGCCGTCGAAAAAGACCTTCGCCGACTTGAAGTCATCTGGGATCGCGCCCGCGAGGAAACCTTAAACGAAACACCATGGCTCTGTGGAGAATATAGCGCCGCCGACGCGTTCTATGCGCCAATTGCCGCGCGCATTGCGGGCTATGGCCTCAAAGTTTCGCCCTCGGCACAGGCCTATGTCGATGCACATTTGAGTGACCCTGCCTTTCGCCGCTGGCGAGCAATGGGCATGGTCGATGGCCCTGATCAACCCTTCTATAAGCGCGATTTTGCATTACAGGATTGGCCACATGCCTCATCGCTGGCCGTCGAAACCATTGAGCACGGCCCCTCAGAAAACGCCATGTGCCCCTATTCTGGAAAACCTGTAACCCATTTTGCAAAAATTGAGGGGCGTATCTTTGGGTTCTGCAATGCGTTATGCCGCGATAAAACGGTTATAGACCCCGCAGCATGGCCAGCATTTATGGCACTTTTGGCGGACTAAAAGGTCGCATCCGAACATGCGTTAACTCTTCGTAAACTATGATCATCGTAGTCCTAAAGGAGAGTTAACACTTGTTAAGGCGGATAAAATGGTCGCGCGCACTTACACAGTTGCATTTGAAGGTATCGACGCGCGACTGGTCGAGGTGCAATGCTCCCTTGCGCCTGGCCTGCCTGCTTTCTCAATTGTCGGCCTTCCGGGAAAGTCCGTGTCCGAAGCAGGAGAGCGGATTCGCGCGGCGCTTACGGCGATGTCTGTGGCCCTGCCGTCCAAGCGGATCACCATTAATCTTACGCCTGCTGACCTGCCAAAATCAGGGCCGCATTACGATCTCCCGATTGCAATCGCCCTCCTCGCAGCGCTGGATATTATCCCCCAAGACACAGCACAAGACTATGTTTCGATTGGAGAACTTTCACTGGATGGCACCCTTGCCTATGTGAATGGTTCCCTGCCTGCGGCCCTAACAGCAGCGGCCGAAGACAAAGACCTTTTGTGTCCAATTTCATGTGCCTCCGAGGCGGCATGGGTCAGTACAACCCGCGCCCTTGGCGCGACAAACCTTACGGCTTTGGTTCAGCATTTCACGGGAAAAACACTCCTAACGGCCGCAGAACCCGGACAATCCACACATACCCCCGCTCTAAAAGACATGCGGGATGTCAAAGGCCAAGAACGCGCCAAACGCGCGCTGGAAATCGCAGCGGCAGGGCGTCACCACACGTTGCTTCTTGGCACGCCTGGATCGGGAAAATCGATGTTGGCGGCCCGTTTACCCGGAATTTTACCGCCTCTCACTCCGCGCGAAGTCCTCGAAACGTCAATGGTGCATTCCGTCGCGGGCTTGCTTTCGGGAGGTGGCCTTCATCGCGACCGCCCCTTCCGCGACCCGCATCATACAGCGTCAATGGCGGCGATTGTCGGCGGGGGCCGCACCGCTTTGCCCGGCGAAATTTCCCTCGCGCACAACGGGGTCCTGTTCATGGACGAATTCCCTGAGCATAATCGAAATGTTTTGGATTCTTTGCGCCAACCTCTCGAAGCGGGCGAAGTCATGGTGGCGCGGGCGAATGCACACGTGCGCTACCCATGTCGGTTCATGCTGATTGCCGCGGCGAACCCATGTAAATGTGGCTATCTTCCTGACCCCTCTCGAGCCTGCAGCCGCGCACCTATTTGTGGCCAAGACTATCTCGGGAAAATTTCTGGCCCGTTAATGGATCGGTTCGACTTGCAAATCGAAGTCCCGCCGGTTCCGTTTTCGGATTTTGATTTGCCACAAAATGGAGAGAGCAGCGCGGCCATTGCAGAACGTGTAAGTGCCGCACGGGAAATTCAAGCCGACCGGTTCAGCACAATTGACGGGATGTATCAAAATGCCGATGCCCAAGGCGACATCCTTGAGAAGATCGCCGCCCTAGATACCGAAAGCAAAGAGTTGCTATCCAGAGTTGCCGACAAATTTGGGCTTTCGGCGCGAGGGTACCACCGCGTATTACGTGTGGCGCGCACGATCGCAGATTTAGGCGAGCAGGAAAACGTTCAAAAACAACATGTTTCCGAAGCTGTCAGTTATCGTTTCCCTGCCCAACGGCGTCATTAAGAGCACTTAGCTTCAATAGCTTCCCAAACTTGCGCCGCAATATTTCCACCATCGAATTTCTCCAACTCGAGGATGCCCGTTGGGGAGGTCACGTTAATTTCGGTGAGATAGTCGCCGATAATATCGATTCCTACGAAAATCTGGCCTTTTTCACGCAACAACGGTCCGATGGCATCACAGATTTCCAAATCCCGCGCGGTCAGGCCGATTTTCTCGGGCCGCCCGCCAACATGCATATTTGAACGCGTTTCACCTGCAGCGGGAACACGATTAATGGCACCAACAGGTACCCCATCCACCAAAATCACGCGCTTATCGCCATTTGAAACATCCGGAAGGAACTTTTGAACGATCAAGGGTTCGCGGTTTATGCCCGAAAACAGCTCATGCAGAGAGGCTAAGTTTCGATCATTCGCATCCAGTCGAAAAACACCCGCCCCGCCATTTCCATAAAGCGGCTTAAGAATCACATCTTTGTGGCGCTCTTTAAAGGCGCGTATCGTGGCCAAGTCGCGCGCGATTGTGGTTGGCGGAGTCAAATCGGGAAAATCCAAAACCAATAGTTTTTCGGGATAATTCCGCACCCAAAACGGGTCATTTACCACAAGGGTGGTCTCTTTGAGGCGATCCAAAAGATGCGTTGTTGTGATGTAGCCCATGTCAAACGGAGGGTCCTGACGCAACCAGACCACATCGAAATCAGCAAGATCAACTTCTGTTTCTTCACCCAAAGAATAATGATCGCCAACGACACGCTGAACTGTGAGAGGCCAACCCCGCGCTGTGATTTTCCCCTCTTGGTAGGCGAGTTTGTCCGGCGTGTAGTAAAACAACTCATGCCCGCGCGCTTGCGCTTCTTCTGCAAGCCTAAAAGAACTGTCCCCAGAAATATCGAAATGCTCGATTGGGTCCATTTGAAACGCGATTTTAAGTGCCATGTGAAATCTCCTTGTTGGCCAATAGATGGCCTAGCAAGGGTGTATTTTCAATGGGAGATTACATCTGGCCGAATGCGTTTTCCAAGATGCGGATTTCCCCAACGCCATTCACCAAGGCCACGTCAAATCGCACATCCGTGTTTTGCCCGTTGGGTTCGCCTGCGAGAAATTCGGATGCAGTTTGGTAAATTCGCTGCATTTGCCGCCGTGAGAGACGTTCCGCCGCAGCGGAGAAACTCTTGCTCTTTTTCACTTCGATAAAGACGACGCCGTCACCATTTCGAGCAACAAGATCAATTTCGCCCGCGGCCCCTCGCCATCTTGTTTTATCAATCTGCATCCCTCGACGGACATATGACCGCGCGACAGCCTCTTCGGCGGCAAAGCCTGCGTGGTAATTCATTTGTCCATTCATTCAGAGCGACCTTTGTTCATGGCAAGCGCGGTTTGATACACATCCCGACGTGGGATATTCAAAGCTTCGGACACAATAGTTGCAGAATCTTTAACCGAATGAGACTCGAGGGCCTGTTTCAAGGCGTCTTCAATCGACGCCGTGGAAATTTCTTCCTGTGCACCACGATCGACCACGACGACAATCTCGCCCTTTACGCTTCGCTCGGAGAAGCTGGCGGCAAGTTCGTCGAGTGTTCCACGGGACACCTCTTCGAATTTCTTGGTGATTTCGCGACAAACCGCGGCTCTTCGCGCGCCCCCGAGGACTTGGGCAAGATCTGCCAGCGCTGCGGCAATCCGTTTGGGGGATTCATAAAAAACCAGCGTGGCGTCAATTTTCGCCAAAGACTGCATATAGGTTTGGCGCGCTTTTTGCGTATTCGGGGAAAAGCCTGCGAAGTGAAATTGATCGGTGGGAAGGCCCGCAATTGTGAGGGCAGCCACGACGGCACTAGGGCCTGGCGCTGAGGTTACCGTGTATCCCGCCTCAATCGCTGCCACCGACAGACCATATCCAGGGTCCGCAACAAGGGGGGTTCCGGCTTCTGAAGCATAAGCCACAGATTTCCCCTCCTCCAGATACCGCAACAGGCGAGGACGCGCTTGGGCACCGTTATGATCGTGGTAGGCAACAAGCTGCCGTTCGCCCAAGGGCACCCCGTGAATGTCCATCAACTTGCGCGCGGTACGGGTATCTTCTGCGGCGATCACATCCGCGTTCGCCAAGACATCCAACGCCCGCAACGTGATATCACGCGCAGTTCCAATCGGAGTCGCGACAAAATACAGCCCAGCAGCGAGCTTCTTTGTTTCAAAATTCATGATTTGGCGCCTTCCATGACGTTTACTAATGAGGCTCAAGCGCTTAAGTTCGTTCCAAACGTGGAAACTGCTTTGCGCACTTTTGCAATTTGGAGCGAGACCAACTTATGTTTGCTTTTTTAAAGAATGCCCGCAAGGGTTTTAGTCTTATTTTTCCCATATTTATTGTGCTTTTTGTGGCCGCGTGTCAGCCATCGTCGACAAGTTCGGGTCCGACGATCAATACGTCGAAGCCTGTGCGCGTTGCTCTGCTGATTCCCGGAGAATCAGCGAGTGCGGGCGACAACATCATTGCACGCTCCCTTGAAAATGCCGCGCGCCTCGCGATTTCGGACCTTGAAGGGGTTCAAATCGATCTGAGAGTTTATAGTACTTCGGGCAATGCCGAGAAGGCTGCCTCCGTGGCCGTGGCTGCAGTGGATGACGGCGCTCAGATCATTCTGGGGCCTCTATACGGTGAGTCTGCCAATGCTGTTGGCTTGGCTTTGTCCAACAAAAACATAAACATCCTCGCGTTTTCAAATAAACCTTCCATTGCAGGCGGAAACGTTTTTGTTTTGGGCAACACCTTCCAAAATACCGCCGAACGCATCGTTTCATATAGTGTAAATCAGGGCCGCCGGAACGTCATGATCGTTCACGGCGCCGACAATGTTTCAGAAGAAGCGGGCCGCGACGCCTTGGTGCAAGCCGCGAACCGCAATGGCGCAACGATCACCGGCGTGCCCTCCTTTGAGATGAGCCAGCAAGGCGTGATCAATGCGATTCCTAACATTGCCGCACAAGCGCGCAATTCGGGGACCGACGCAATTTTGTTCGCGTCAGGGACGGAAGGGGCACTCCCGCTTCTGACGCAACTTCTTCCTGAAAATGGCATAAACACGGAAACGACCCAATTTATCGGCCTCACGCGGTGGGATATTCCAACCGCGACGTTGTCCCTCCCTGGAGTTCAGGGAGCATGGTTTGCCTTGCCCGATCCAGGTCTTTCAAACCGTTATATCGCACGATATTCAGCCGCCTTTGGCGAGCCTCCCCATCCGATCTCGGGCCTTGCCTATGATGGAATCGCGGCTATTGGGGCGCTGGTTAAGAGCGGAAGTTCCAATGCCCTCACCTCGGCAGCCCTCACACAATCCTCCGGTTTTGTGGGTGTGAACGGTGTCTTCCGCCTTCTCCCCGATGGAACAAATCAACGTGGCCTCGCAATTGCGCAGGTCCAAGAAAATCAGGTAATCGTCATTGACCCCGCTCCAAGAAGCTTCTCCGGCTCTGGTTTCTAGTACCGCCGACAAAAACGCCTCAATCACATATCCTGCCAAAAAGCTGATCTGTGACCCTGCTGACATCTTCAATCTTGAGGAATCACGCAGGGCGCTTTTTAAACAACTTGAAGAGATCAGCGATAACTCTGAGAAACGCACCCTCACGGTTGCGTTTCTTTTGGAGGCTCGC
Organism: Falsihalocynthiibacter sp. BN13B15; assembly: GCF_041205415.1. Lineage (NCBI taxonomy): Bacteria > Pseudomonadati > Pseudomonadota > Alphaproteobacteria > Rhodobacterales > Roseobacteraceae > Falsihalocynthiibacter > Falsihalocynthiibacter sp. BN13B15. Next base: position 54,830 of record NZ_JBGFCE010000013.1, on the reverse strand, counting down.
TCCAAAGGAACGGCAGCAATTGAAGCCGCGTTTTTGGCTCGCCCATTTGACGCGAAGCCCGTCACCAGCGCCTATAGTTACCTAACCGATTGCATTGTGATTTTGACCCATGGGGTCGCTACGCAATTGCTTCATCCAAACCCGAACCCCACCGAGGGCGAACGCCTCGCCTTACTGGCGGTGGGCGGGTATGGACGCGCAGAAATGGCACCGCACTCGGACGTCGATCTGTTGTTTTTGACACCCTACAAGATAACACCTTGGGCCGAGAGCGTGATTGAAAGCATGCTCTATATTCTTTGGGATTTGCATTTCAAGGTCGGCCACGCCAGTCGAACGATCAAAGATTGTATCCGTCTGGGCCGCGAGGATTTCACCATTCGCACCGCTCTTTTGGAGCATCGCTTCATTGCAGGCTATGAACCCTTGCTTGGGGAGTTCGACGAAAGTTTAAAAAAGAACCTCTTCAAAGGAACTGCTCCGGAATTCACGGAGGCAAAACTTGATGAACGCGACCGGCGTCACAAAAAACAAGGCGGACAGCGCTATGTTGTTGAGCCGAACGTCAAAGAAGGCAAAGGGGGTCTTCGCGATCTTCAAACGCTATTTTGGGTGGCGAAATACCTACATGGAGTGGATTCCACCGCCGAACTCGTTGAACTGGGCATGTTCAACCAAGATGAATATGACAGCTTTGAACGTGCAGAATCTTTCCTTTGGGCCATTCGTTGCCACCTTCACTTGATCTCGCGGCGCGCGATGGACACGCTGAGTTTTGACATGCAAGTCGAGGTTGCCGCCCGCATGGGGTATGTCGACAAAGCCGGACGTCGGGCCGTTGAAATTTTCATGCAAGACTATTTCCGGCACGCAAACCGCGTGGGTGAATTGACACGTATTTTCCTCACGTCGCTCGAAGCTTCGCAGGTTAAAAAAGAACCTCGGCTCGTAGGCTTTTTCCGCCGCAAACGCAAAGTCCGCGATGGCTTCGAAATTGAGCAAAACCGGCTTACATTTTCCCCCGACATGGAACTCGCTGAAAACAAGCTTAATATCCTGCGGATATTTGAAGAAGCCCTGCGCACAGGGATGCTGCTCCACCCGCAAGCGATGCGGTTGATTGATGCAAACCTTGGTTTAATTGATGACGAGGTGCGCAACGACAAAGAAGCCCGCCGAATTTTCCTCGACCTTATGCTCAAACATGGCAATCCGGAACGCGCCCTGCGACGGATGAATGAAATTGGCGTTTTAGGGGCCTTTATCCCCGAGTTTCAAGTCATTGTCGCGATGATGCAATTCAATATGTATCATCACTACACAGTCGACGAACACACGATCCAATGTATCAAAACACTTGCAAAAATTGAGCGTGGAGAGTTGATCGAAGAATTGCCCGTGGCAAGCGGAATTCTGAAAGGGGGCGTGGATCGTAAAGTTCTTTATGTTGCCCTCCTCATGCATGACATCGGTAAAGGTCGCGACGAAGACCACTCGATTTTGGGGGCCAAGATCGCACGTAAAGTGGCCGAACGGCTTGGTCTCAAACCTGCCGATTGCAAAACCGTTGAATGGCTCGTGCGCAACCATCTGGTGATGTCAGACATCGCCCAAAAACGCGACATTTCCGATCCCCGTACTGTGCGTGGGTTCGCCAAATCGGTCCAAAGCAAGAAACGGCTCGACCTTCTCACCGTTTTGACGGTTTGTGATATTCGCGGTGTTGGGCCGAATACATGGAACAATTGGAAAGCCGTGCTCATTCGCGATCTCTATGCGCAAACCTCCATGGCGCTTGAGAACGGACTCGAAGAGGTGAATCGATCCACGCGAGAAGAGGTCGCCAAAAAAGCGCTCCGCATCGCGCTTTCGGACTGGGACAAAAAAGATATTCGCAAGGAAACCTCGCGCCATTACCAGCCCTATTGGCAAGGGGTGCAGTCTGCGGATCACATCGTATTCGCCAATCTTCTAAAGAACCACAACGATAGCGAAGTCGGTATCGACCTAAGCCTAGATGTAACTCGCGATGCCACGCGCGCGTGCTTCTGTATGGTCGATCATCCCGGAATTTTTTCCCGTCTCGTGGGAGCTTTGGCCCTTGTTGGGGCGAATGTTGTCGATGCGCGCAGTTACACCACCAAGGACGGTTATGTGACCGCGATTTTCTGGATTCAGGACGCCGAGGGGCACCCCTACGCGAGTAATCATATGACGCGGCTACGCAATATGATCCAGAAAACCCTCAAGGGCGAAGTGGTTGCTCGCGATGCACTCGCAGGGCGAGACAAGCTGAAGAAGCGGGAAAAAGCCTTCCGCGTGGCGACCAATATCACCTTCGACAACGAAGGCAGTGAAATTTACACAATTATCGAAGTCGACACCCGCGACCGCCCGGGATTGCTCTATGATTTGTCGCGCACGTTGGTGAATGCGAACGTGTATATTGCCTCGGCGATCATCGCGACCTTTGGGGAGCAGGTGGTCGACACCTTCTATGTAAAAGATATGTTTGGCATTAAATATCACACGGTCGCCAAGCAAAAAGCCCTTGAAGATAAAATTCGCGCCGCGATTTTGAGTGGCGCCGAGAGAGCAAACAAAGAATGAGATCCAGAGGGATGATGTCGGGCTTTATGACGGTCGGTTTTTGGACCCTCATGAGTCGTATTTTAGGCTTTGTACGCGATATACTTATTGCGAGCTATCTGGGAACGGGGCCCGTCGCAGAGGCGTTTCTGGTCGCTTTCTCGCTGCCCAATATGTTTCGTCGGTTCTTTGCCGAAGGGGCTTTCAACATGGCCTTTGTACCGATGTTCTCCAAGAAGCTGGAGGGCGGCGAAGGCGCACATACATTCGCGCGGGACGCGATGTCTGGGCTTGCGGGAATCCTCATTGTTTTCACCATTATCGCCCAGTTTTTCATGCCTTGGCTGGTGCTTGCGATGGCCAGCGGTTTTGCCAATGATGCACGGTTTGACTTGGCTGTTTTCTATGGTCGGATCGTTTTCCCCTATATCCTGTTTATCTCCCTCGCGGCGCTGCTGTCCGGCGTTCTAAATTCGTCCGGACGGTTCGCCGCCGCCGCCGCCGCCCCCGTGTTGCTCAACATTCTTTTGGTCACCTCCATGCTGACGGCACATAGGGCGGGATGGGACATGGGGACGACCATTTCCATCACGGTGCCCATAGCAGGTATCGCGCAAATGGCCATCGTTTGGGTGGCCGCTTCGCGCGCGGGATATCGGTTGATCCCCCGCCGTCCACGCATGACGCCTGACCTTAAACGCCTAATGATTATCGCCGCCCCCGCCGCCCTCGCGGGGGGCGTCGTACAGATCAACTTGCTGGTGGGACGCCAAGTCGCGAGCCATTTTGAAGGCGCCGTTGCGTGGCTTTCCTATGCGGATCGCCTGTATCAGCTGCCCCTTGGCGTTGTCGGAATTGCCGTTGGAATTGTGCTTCTGCCGGAGCTTTCGCGCAGGTTACGCGCCGAAGACTTTGCGGGTAGCCGCGACGCGTTGAGCCGCGCGGGCGAGATTTCCCTCGCCCTCACCATTCCTTCCGCCGTGGCGCTAGTTGTGATCCCAATCCCCCTTGTGAGGGTATTGTTTGAACGCGGTGCATTCGGCACGGACGATACCGCAGCGACCGCCGTCGCCGTTGCGATCTACGGCCTTGGCCTGCCTGCGTTTGTCCTGCAAAAGCTGCTGCAACCCGTTTATTTCGCGCGGGAAAACACGAAAACACCGTTCTACTTCGCGCTGTTTGCGATGGTGTTAAATGCCGCCATTGCCATCGGTCTTGCGCCGTTCATTCAGTTTTGGGCCGCCGCCCTTGCGACCACTGTCGCGGGGTGGACCATGGTGCTTATGCTAGCGCTTGGTGCGCGTCGCTATGGCGAGACCGTGCGTTTTGACCGCCGGTTTTGGCGCCGCTTAATCCGCATTGTCATCGCCTCGCTGTTTATGGGCGTATGTCTTTGGGCCGCAAACCTTATGCTCGGGCAGCTTTTTGGCACGGGTGGATTTGAAGTCTTGGCGCTACTCTTGCTCATCACAGCCGGAATAGTCAGCTATTTCGGCTTCGGGCACCTGATTGGGGCCTTCCGCCTTGGCGATTTCAAAGCATCGTTGCGCCGCTAGCTTAGCTGCGGCGCAACTTTACTAAAATCGCCTTCGCCCCTCCGGGCACCAAGACGAATGACAAGAAAAATCCCACAAAGAAGCCAATAAGCTCGGCAACCCAATCGTTGGATCCGCCAAAAAGCATGCCGAAAACTAACCGCAGCCCCATAAACATGCCGATGAGATAGAAGGCTTGATACTGTTTGCTGCCATTGAGCGATAAGCTCACCCAACGCACAAAGGTAAAGGCTCCGATGAGGCCAAATGCCCCGACATAGCCGCCGATCAACACGGCCTCTTCGCGGAAAATCATCCAATAGAGCACCGCACCAACAATGGCCGAGGCAAAGTAAATGAGCAGAAACGCGAAGTTACCAAAGGCTTCGGCGGTCATTTTTCCGAGCGCCAAGATAAACACCGCGACGAAGGCCATGGACGTAAAGTTTTGGTGCACGAAAGAATAGGTTAGAAAACGGCCAAGGACTTCTGGCTTATAGCGCCCCGTTTCAAGGTAGGGGGTGATGATTTGGCCAAGGACGCTATAATCCAAAATCGCGTCGCGACGCCATGCAATGGCCTCCGGTCCGCCAATCAAACCGCTACTTGCCAAGCTCAGGATGATTTCGACCGCGACAATCACCATCACCAAACCCACAACCGCGATGGGCAGGGCATTGAACGGCGATGCATTGTGATCGAAATCATTGTCGTTTTGGGGTGTGCTCATTTACTGACCTCATGAAACAGGCTTACATTGACGTGCCTTTGTCCTATCGGTAAGCGAAAGGACATTAAAAATCCAGATGGAGTATTCATTATGACCGAGGTGGTCCAAACACCCTCGCAGCCCGGCACTCAGTTTGTACCGCGCGTTTTTTCAGGCATTCAGCCAACAGGCGGCTTGACCCTAGGCAACTATCTCGGGGCGATCAAACGCTTTGTGGATATGCAAGCAAGCGGCATTGAGACGTTTTATTGCATGGTCGATTTGCACGCGATCACGACGCCGCAAAAACCGGATGACCTGCGGCGCGCGACGCGAGAGTTGGCCGCTGGCTACCTTGCGGCTGGCCTTGATCCCGCCAAATCGTCGCTGTTTAATCAAAGCCAAGTCCCCGAGCACACTCAACTTGCGTGGGTTTTCAACTGTGTAGCACGCATGGGTTGGCTGAGCCGTATGACCCAGTTCAAGGACAAGGCTGGCAAGAACCGCGAGGCCGCTTCTGTGGGTCTGTTCGCCTATCCGAATTTGATGGCCGCCGATATTTTGGTGTACCACGCCACGCATGTTCCCGTGGGCGAAGACCAAAAACAACATATCGAATTGACCCGCGACATCGCGACGAAGTTCAATCACGACTACGGTGTCGACTTTTTCCCGATCCCCGAACCCGTTACTGAGGGGGCGGCAACACGCGTTATGAGTTTGCGCGATGGGTCCAAAAAGATGTCGAAGTCTGATCCCTCTGCCGCCAGCCGGATTAACATGACGGACGATTCCGACATGATCTCTCAGAAAATTCGCAAGGCCAAGACGGATCCTGATGCTTTGCCAAGTGAAGCCTCTGGCCTGAATGAACGTCCAGAAGCGCGCAACCTCGTCAACATTTATGCGGGTCTTGCCGACATGACGGTGGACGATGTGCTTGCGGATGTTGGTGGCAAAGAGTTCTCAGTGTTTAAACCGATGTTGGCCGAACTTGCGGTTTCCAAATTGTCTCCGATTGCCGCCGAAATGGCGCGTTTGATGCAAGACACCGCCGAGATCGACAAAATCCTGCGTCAAGGGGCCCAAAACGCTCGTACTGTTGCGGGACCAATCCTTGAGAAAACCTACGATATCATTGGCATGGTGCGCTAAACCACGCCTTATACAATTTCCACAGATTACGGGGTGCCTTCGGGTGCCCCGTTTTTGTTTTCACATCCTACGCTATGTGCAAAGATGAACTAACCCTGCGCGCCAATCAGCATTTCGTTTCCCTGCGCACATCCCTAAATTGACATGTGAAAACAGGAGCAAGCCATGACATCGAACAAACACATCGAAAATAAGCCTGTCCATCCCCAGACTCGGATAGGCCACGTTCATCTAAAAGTTTCGGACCTTGACCGCGCCATTGCCTTTTACAGCGGCATTTTGGGGTTTGGCATTGTGCAACGTTACGGCCCGCAAGCGGCCTTTCTCGCGGCGGGCTCCTACCATCATCATATCGGCCTCAATACATGGGAAAGCCTCGGTGCGACTCCGCCCCCTAAAGGGCATACGGGTCTGTATCATACGGCATTCCTCTATCCCTCCCGCGCAGAACTAGCCGATGCGCTGCACCGTTTGATCGCAGCCGACTGGCCCCTCACGGGGGCCGCAGATCATGGCGTCAGCCAAGCGATCTATCTTGACGATCCCGATGGAAACGGGGTCGAACTTTACTGGGACCGCGCCGAAAACGAGTGGCCACGGGATAAGGACGGCACGCTGACAATGAACAATACACCGTTCGACCTTGACGCATTGCTGGCCGAATTCCCCCGCTGAACTGTCACAAAAAAGATTCAGAAACGGCCTACCTTAAACCTGTGGGTTGGAAAACTTTGCCCAAGTCCCAACCAGCCCCACATCGCCCTACCGCCTCTGGTTCCCCGACCAGAGGCGGCTTTCCTTTCGCCAATGAGACTACGACGCAGTGGTATCTTTCATTGTGCTTGCAGCAGGCCCCCAAAATCGGCCATCATCAAGCCGTTAAGGGAGAATTTTATGCGCAAGTTTTTGGTCGTACTCGATGATAGCCGCGAATGTTTAAACGCTATGCGTTTTGCGGCGATGCGGGCAGCCCATACTGGGGCCGGAGTGGAAATCCTATCTGTGATCCCGCCAGACGAGTTCAATCACTGGATTGGCGTGGCCGACATCATGCGTGCCGAGGCCCGCGAGCGGATTCAAGTTCATTTTGACGTTTTCGCAAAATGGATGCGCGACCGCCAAGGCATTGATCCATCGTTGATCATTCGCGAGGGCGAACCTATGCACGAAATATTGGCACAAATCCGCGACGACCCACAGATCGGTGTCTTGGTTCTTGGAGCAAGTACTGGGAAAAGTGGCCCCGGCCCCTTGGTCTCGGCGCTGTCAAAATCGGCGGGCAGTTTGCCCATTCCCGTGACTATTGTTCCTGGTGACTTGACTAAAGAGCAACTTGAAGCCATCACATAAGTACCGTAGTGTTTCTGTCAGAATAGGATGTTTAGAACAGTTCTAAACCTTGACACTTAGGACGCGCAGGCGCATATCTAGGTTCAAACGGAGGCCCCTATGTTTATTCAAACCGAGTCCACACCAAATCCCGCGACCTTAAAGTTCTTGCCCGGCCAGACCGTGCTTGAAGTTGGAACGGCGGATTTCCCAAGTGCTGAAACTGCAAATACCTCTCCTCTTGCCCAACGCATCTTTGCGGTTGGCGGCGTGACGGGTGTGTTTTTCGGCTCTGATTTTGTGACTGTCACAAAAGACGACGCAACTGAGTGGGATCATGTCAAACCTTCGATCCTCGGCGCGATCATGGAACACTACCAATCCGGCCAATCCGCGCTTAGTGGTGATGTGAAACCAGCGTCTGGACATGCCGAACATGAAGGCGAAGATGGCGAAATTGTTGAGCAAATCAAGGAGCTCCTCGACACGCGCGTCCGCCCTGCGGTTGCCCAAGATGGTGGCGATATTACGTTCCACGGCTTTGATCGCGGCATCGTATATCTTCATATGCAAGGGGCCTGTGCGGGCTGTCCAAGTTCGACGCTGACGTTGAAAATGGGCATCGAGAACCTGCTGAGGCACTATATACCCGAAGTTCTTGAGGTGCGGCCTGTTGCTGCCTGATCGACTGGTTTTAGGATTTGATACGTCGGCCGCCCATTGTGCGGCCGCGTTGCTGTTTGGCGACCAAGTTTTGGCGCAAACCTATGTTACGATGCACAAAGGACAGGCCGAAAACCTCGTGCCCATCCTTGAAGACGTCCTCGCGCAAGCGGGACACAAGTGGGCTGACCTTGCCGCGATTGGTGTGGGAACTGGCCCCGGAAATTTTACCGGCATTCGGATTTCCGTCGCCCTTGCCCGTGGGTTGGCGATGACCCTTGGTATTCCGGCGGTGGGCGTCACGGCGCTCGAAGCACAGGCCGATGGTCTAGAGCGCCCGATCTACTCCTTGATCCCTGCCCCGCGGGATACATATTACATCCAAAGTCTCGGTGCTGATGTGGACGTTATCGAGCAAATTCCCCTCGTTGAGGCTCAGGCGCGTGTCTTGGAAGGGCCGTCGGTCGGCCCCGTTGATACCACCGAATTTACACCCTCAAATGTCCCTCTCGCGGTCGCAATTGCCAAAATCGCGGCACGTCGTTTTGAGTTCCAATCCGAAGGTCAACGACCAACCCCGTTTTATGTACGCTCCGCCGATGCTGCTCCCGCAAAGGACGCGCCGCCGGTGCTCCTTGACTAGCCTCAAAACACCACAGGCCCTCGCGGCGCTGCACGCGCGCTCCTTCACGTCGCCGCGTCCATGGTCGGCGGACGAGTTTGCCTCGCTACTTTCTCAAAAATTGGTATTCCTCGTGACGGTCCCATCGGGCTTTGCTCTTGGGCGCGCCATCGCGGGAGAGGCCGAATTGCTTACGATTGCCGTCGAGCCAAATGCACGTCGAACAGGCGCGGGAAGCACCTTGATGGAACTCTTTGAAAACGAGGCCATCGCACGCGAATCCACAGAATCATTTCTTGAGGTCGCCGAAGATAACCTAGCGGCACTTTCCCTATATCGGGGAGTGGGTTACCGCGAATCTGGGCTTCGACGCGGATACTACCGTTCGCAAAGCGGTACTATTTTAGACGCTCTGGTTTTTCGAAAAACCATAGGAGCCTGAAAACACGGCACTTAACCCAATATTTTCACGGGTATTTCAAGTTTTATTACCAAATGGTAAAATTTTTGTTGACCAACGGTCGCCTCTCTCCCCTAAATACCCGATGATCTTCTTGTGATCTGCTCTTAACAAAGGGTAACGTCATCCATGGTATGACACCCTAAAAAAACACAACTGGGAGAGTATAATGACCCTCATGAAATCCATTCTCGGCGCAACCGCGACTTTGGCCCTATCGGCTGGCGCTGTTTTGGCTGATCCCGCGATCATTTTTGATCTTGGCGGAAAATTTGACAAATCCTTCAACGAAGCGGCCTTTAATGGTGCTGAGCGTTGGGTAAAAGAAACAGGCGGCTCTTACGATGAGTTCGAACTTTCTGCTGATGCACAGCGCGAACAGGTTCTTCGTCGCTTCGCTGAAGGCGGCAACAACCCTGTTGTTATGGCCGGCTTCTCGTTTGCTTCTGCGCTTGAAACAGTTGCTCCCGACTTCCCAGATACAAAATTCGTTTTGATCGACATGGTTGTAGACCAGCCAAACGTGCGCAGCATTGTTTTTGACGAGCACACAGGCTCCTACCTTGTGGGTGTTCTGGCGGCCTTGGCGTCCGAAACTGGCACTGTTTCCTTCGTTGGTGGCATGGATATTCCATTGATCTCCAAATTTGCATGTGGCTATGCACAGGGCGTCAAAGCGACGAACCCTGACGCGAAAGTCATCGTCAACATGACAGGCACAACGCCTTCTGCTTGGAATGATCCCGTAAAAGGTGGCGAGCTTACACGCGGCCAAATCAGCCAAGGCTCCGACGTTGTGTTCGCAGCAGCTGGCGGCACCGGTCTTGGTGTGCTTCAAACGGCAGCTGACGAAGGCATCCTTTCGGTTGGTGTCGACAGCAACCAAAACTACCTTCAGCCAGGGTCGGTTTTGACCTCCATGATGAAACGCGTCGATAACGCTGTATACGAAAGCTTCCTCGCCGGCGAAGCCGTTGAGCCAGGTTTCAACGCAATGGGCCTTGCGAACGATGGCGTGAGCTATGCGATGGACGAGCACAATGCGGCACTCATCACAGAAGACATGATCGCGCAAGTTGAAGCGGCAAAAGCTGGCATCATTGCTGGCGACATCACGGTACATGACTACATGTCCGACGAAACTTGCCCAGCGTACTAAGCTAGAATGGCTTTGGCACCAGAAAAGGGGCGGCAGGAAACTGCCGCTCCAACATCCCCCGCTCCCGCTATCGAGCTGCGCGGCATTTCCAAGGCTTTCGGCCCTGTTCAAGCCAACAAAGACATCTCGATCACCGTCCAAAAGGGCACCGTCCACGGAATTATTGGCGAAAACGGCGCTGGTAAGTCAACGCTGATGTCGATCCTCTATGGGTTCTACAAGGCCGATGCGGGCGAGATTATTATTAGCGGAAAACGAACGGTCATTCCTGACAGTCAGGCCGCCATCAAGGCTGGCATTGGCATGGTGTTCCAGCACTTTAAACTGGTTGATAATTTCACGGTTCTTGAGAACGTGGTCCTTGGGGCCGAAGATGGTTGGCGCCTGACGCCGTCGTTGCGCAAGGCGCGCAAACTACTCACCGAATTGGCAGAAGAATACGAGTTGAATGTTGATCCGGACGCGTTGATTGAAGACCTCTCGGTGGGGCATCGTCAGCGGGTTGAGATCCTGAAAGCTCTGTATCGCAAGGCGGATATCCTTATTCTCGACGAGCCCACGGGGGTTTTGACACCCGATGAGGCTGACCACCTGTTCCGCATTCTCGAAGGCCTTCGCGCCTCTGGCAAAACCATTATTCTCATTACGCATAAGCTGCGCGAGATCATGGATATCACCGACACCGTGAGCGTCATGCGCCGTGGGGAAATGACTGCGACGGTGAAAACATCGGAAACGAGCCCTGAGCAGTTGGCCGAACTGATGGTCGGCCGCAAAGTGCTTCTGCATGTCGACAAAGCCCCCGTGCAACCGGGTGAGGAAATCCTCTCGGTCGAGAACCTTGTGGTCGTTGACGAAGATAAGGTCACCCGCGTCAAAGGCATTTCCTTCAATATTCGCGCAGGCGAGATTTTGGGAATTGCGGGAGTCTCGGGGAACGGCCAATCTGAACTTCTTGAAGTTCTTGGCGGCTACGCCAAGGCCACCGGAAGCATCCGCTTGCACGGCAAAGAACTCGACCTAACAGGCTCCAAAAGCGACGGCCAATCTCGCCGCGCCAATGGCATTGCGCACGTCCCCGAAGATCGCCACGAAGAGGGTCTTATCCTTGATTTTGAGGCGTGGGAAAACGTCGCCTTCGGTTATCACAACGACGCAAAATACAATAAAAACAAATTCATAATGGACAACAAGGCCATCCTCGAGGACACTCAAGGCAAGATGAACCGCTTTGATGTACGCCCCCCGAACCCGCATCTTCACGCGGCGAACTTCTCGGGTGGCAATCAACAGAAAATCGTTCTTGCACGCGAAATTGAGCGCAATCCTGATTTACTCCTCATTGGCCAACCGACCCGCGGTGTGGATATTGGAGCTATCGAATTCATCCACCAGCAAATCGTTGCGCTTCGTGATCAGGGCAAGGCGATTTTGCTGGTCTCGGTGGAACTTGAAGAAGTGCTCTCGCTTGCGGACCGGATTGTCGTCATGTTTGACGGGAAAATCATGGGCGAACGCCTTGCGAGCGAAACGAACGAGCGCGAATTGGGGATGATGATGGCGGGTATGACACCAGACAAGAGTGACGGAGCGGGCGCATGAACAAGATGCCAAGATGGGCGGATGTTGCCCTTATCCCCTTCATAAATTTGCTCATTGCATTTGTAATTTCTGGCATTGTTCTCGCTGCGATCGGAACTAACCCGTTTGACGCGCTCGCCACGATGATCGAAGGATCGTTCGGCAGTTCGCGCGGTGTGGGCTACACGCTTTATTACGCGACGAACTTCATATTTACAGGCCTCGCAATGGCCATCGCGTCACACGCTCGGATGTTCAACATCGGCGGCGAGGGCCAAGCGGCGATTGGCGGCCTTGGAGTCGCCGTTATTTTATTAGCGGTTCCGTGGCCACATTGGACGCTCGCCCTTCCCGCAGCTATTGTTTTTGGTGGCCTGTTCGGCGCAGCATGGGCCTTTATTCCCGCTTATCTTCAGGCAAAACGGGGCAGCCATATCGTTATCACGACGATCATGTTCAACTTTATGGCGGCGGCCCTAACGGGATATCTGTTGACCGGCCCAATGAAAGTGAAAGGCAAAATGGCTGCCGAAACAGCCGCGTTCCCACCAGGCACGCATTTGCCAACCTTCCACGAGATGCTCGCTCCCTTTGGCATTGAGTTTTCAAAACACGCCCCCGCGAATATCAGCTTCCTCGTGGCGCTTTTGTGCTGTTTGTTTTTTTGGGTTTTGATGTGGCACACGCGCTTGGGTTATCAAATCCGCGCCCTCGGACACTCGGAGACTGCCTCCAAATATGCAGGAATTTCACCCGCCAAAATCATGATCATCACCATGTTGATCTCCGGCGCGTTTGCCGGACTTATGGCTGTAAATAACGTCATGGGCGAAGCCGAGCGCATGATCCACAACGCGGTCGAAGGGGCTGGTTTCATCGGCATCGCCGTGGCCTTGATGGGGCGCAATCATCCCATCGGTGTCATTCTTGCGGCGATTTTGTTTGGCTTCTTGTGGCAAGGCGGCGCGGAATTACAGTTTGTCTATGGCATCCCGCGCGAAATGGTCACCGTGATTCAAGCCATCGTCATTCTGCTAACCGGCGCCCTCGACTATATGGTCCGTGGCCCCGTCGAGCGGATTTTTCTCATGCGCGCAAATTCGAAGAAGAGGGCTTAGGACATGGAATTCTTTCACATCTTAATCCCGATTCTCGACTCAACTTTGCGCTATGCAACGCCACTCCTTTTGGCGTGCCTCGCGGGCCTCTACTCTGAGCGCGCGGGGATCGTGGACATTGGCCTTGAGGGTAAAATGCTCGGCGCAGCCTTCCTCACAGGGGGTGTTGCGTTTGTAACAGGCTCGATCTGGCTGGGCCTTTTGGCGGGAGTTGCGGGTTCCATGGCGCTTTCGATGTTGCACGGAGTTGCATCGATTACCTTCCGTGGCGACCAGCTCATCTCAGGTGTTGCGATCAACTTCCTTGCGGCGGGCCTTTCGATTGTGATTGGCTCTGCGTGGTTTGGTCTTGGTGGGCGCACGCCCTCTCTGCCAAGCAGCGCCCGATTCCACGACATCACACTGCCCTTTGCGGATTCCGTTGCGAACGTGCCGATACTGGGGCCAATTTATTCGGATTTGCTCTCTGGGCACACCATATTGGTCTATGTAGCGTTAATCGCCGTGCCTGTTACATGGTTCGTTTTATTTCGCACACGCTTTGGGTTGCGCCTGCGCGCAGCGGGTGAAAATCCGGCGGCCGTGGATACAGCAGGGGTTTCTGTGGTTAAACTCCGGTATAGCGCGATCATTATTGCTGGCGTTTTGTGCGGGCTAGCAGGTGTATATCTGGCGAGTTTTGCCGCTAATTTCGTGAAGGATATGACGGCAGGTCGGGGGTATATTGCCCTTGCTGCGCTTATTTTTGCGAAATGGCGCCCTTGGCAGGCGATGGGAACGTGCATTTTGTTTGGCTTCCTCGCAGCCGCGGCGCCCTATCTAGAAAACAAATCGTTTATGGGGTTCGAAGTACCGTCCCAATTCATCGACGCTCTGCCCTATTTGCTCACAGTTATCATCCTCGCAGGGTTTGTTGGCAAAGCCATTCCGCCACGCGCTGGGGGGCAGCCCTACGTAAAAGAAAAATAAGTGCGGCTTTGAACAGAAGTGATCCGATTTGTCGCATGCGGGGGTCTACAACCGGCGTGGGACATCTTATACTGACTGTGCGACTAGCAGGGTAACCAAATGCAGATTTATCTCCCAATCGCCGAAGTATCGGTCAGCGTCTTCCTATTGTTAGGCCTTGGGGGATTGGTGGGAATCCTGTCGGGAATGTTTGGTGTGGGCGGTGGCTTCCTTCTCACGCCGCTGCTGTTTTTCATTGGTATCCCGCCCGCCGTGGCTGTGGCGACAGGGGCCAACCAAATCGTAGCGTCTTCGATTTCCGGCGTCCTTGCGCATTTTAAGCGCAAAACCGTCGACCTTCAGATGGGGACAGTTTTGCTCATCGGCGGCCTGCTCGGCGCGGCTTTTGGTATTTATCTTTTCAACCTGCTGAAATCTTTGGGGCAAGTAGATTTGCTTGTCACCCTCTGTTACGTGGTTTTCCTTGGCATCATCGGTGCGCTCATGTTTATCGAGAGCGTTCGTGCGATCCTTCGGTCCAGAAGACCCGGAGCAGTACCAATACGACGCAGACACAACTGGGTACACAACCTCCCGTTCAAAATGAAATTCCGCACGTCTGGCCTGTATATCAGTGTAATCCCCCCGATCCTTGTGGGTGTACTTGTTGGAATATTGGCGGCCATCATGGGCGTCGGCGGCGGCTTTATTATGGTGCCTGCCATGATCTATCTTCTGGGGATGCCCACCAAAGTTGTGATCGGAACCTCGCTGTTTCAGATCATTTTCGTAACCGGATTCACCACACTGTTGCACGCAACAACAAACCAAACCGTCGACATGCCCCTTGCGGTTCTCCTGCTTATTGGTGGGGTTGTTGGCGCCCAATTTGGCACTCACATTGGCCTCAAACTTAAGGCCGAACAATTGCGTGTGCTCCTGGCACTTCTGGTGTTGGTCGTTTGCGGAAAACTTGCGCTTGATTTGCTTCTCCAACCCAGCGAACTTTACTCTTTGGGCAAGGTGGGAAGCTAATAATGCGGTCACTTCTACTCGCTACCATCCTACTTTTGACAAGTGTTGTAACCGCTCCGGCGCGTGAAGAAGTCATCGCCGCTCTAAGCCATAATAACGTCGCCATCACAGCTAATTTTGACGGCTCTGAAATCCTCATTTTTGGCGCTATTAAACGCGACTCGCCGATTCCCGAGGGCGAGGAACTGGATATTATCATCACGGTATCAGGCCCGTCTTTGCCCGTCCTTGTCCGCCGTAAGTCGCGTGTTTTGGGAATTTGGGTGAATACTGATGCGGTCGAAGTTGATGCCGCACCCAGTTTCTATGCCGTAGCAACGACGTCTCCCCTACAGGATATTCTTTCTCAAACCTCTGACTTGCGCCACGATATAACGATCAACAACGCTGTGCGCTCGGTTGGCGCGCCGAGCAACATCACTGATTCCGAAACTTTCACGGAAGCTCTGATACGCATTCGCGACAAAGAAAAACTGTATCAACTCCTTGAAGGCGCGGTCGAACTTTCCTCGGACACCCTATTTCGCACCTCAATTGCCCTGCCCGCGAACCTTACAGAAGGCACATACAAAACGCGTTTTTTACTGGTGCGCAACGGAAGAGTTGTCAATCAAACGGAGGCCTCCATTGAGGTGCGTAAAGTGGGTGTCGAACGCTGGCTGTACAACCTCGCGCATCAACACTCTCTGATTTACGGGATTATGTCGCTCTTTATCGCAATTTTTGCGGGCTGGGGTGCCAGCGCAATCTTCCGCTATTTCCGCGCTTAAGGCCCACGCTAACCGCGACCAACAAACGGCATATCGGTCGCCATAACCGTTACGTTTAGAATGTTCGCATTGAGCGGTAGACTCGCCATGTGAAAAACCGTTTCCGCAACATTGCTCGCGTCCATTACAGGTTCCGGCCGAATTGAGCCATCAGCTTGTGGCACGCCACCCGACATTTTTTGCGTCATTGCACTGGCCGCATTGCCAATATCGATTTGGCCACAGGCAATGCCAAAAGGACGGCCATCGAGCGCCAGTGTTTTGGTGATCCCAGAAACCGCATGTTTGGACGCCGTATAGGAAATCGCCCCCGGACGCGGTGTTGTTGCGGAAATCGAACCGTTATTGATAATGCGCCCACCTTGTGGCGACTGCTTGCGCATCCGACCGAAAGCAGCACGTGCGCAGAGGAACATCCCTGTCACATTGACCTCCATAACCTGTTGCCAATCGGCAAGGCTAATCTCATCAATAAGACCCGTAGCGCCAAAGCTTCCGGCATTATTAAAGAGCGCATCAAGGGGGCCATCAAAGCTGTCGAAAGCCTGCGCCACTTGCACCTCGTTGGTTACATCACAGGGTAAAAGAACAGCGTTTTCAAAGCCAGTGGCAACCTCGGCAAGTTTATCTGCGTTGCGCGCC
Source organism: Falsihalocynthiibacter sp. BN13B15 (assembly GCF_041205415.1). NCBI lineage: Bacteria > Pseudomonadati > Pseudomonadota > Alphaproteobacteria > Rhodobacterales > Roseobacteraceae > Falsihalocynthiibacter > Falsihalocynthiibacter sp. BN13B15. Next base: position 38,515 of record NZ_JBGFCE010000013.1, on the reverse strand, counting down.
ATCAACCCAACGCGCCAACCACGTGACAGGAAAATACCCGCTGTCATTGCGCCCAAACCACCGCTGGCACCCGTAATAATTATCGACTTCATGCCTCTGTCCCTTCGTTTTCAATCGCCAATTTCAGCACCGATGGCTTTACCGTCAAGTCTGACGTTATCAGCGGACCACTTGGGCGGGCCAAACGATTACGCACTACCCAAAAAAGGCGTTTTTCCGCCCGTGTAATAGCGACATAAGCCAACCGTTTCCACAAAGGTTGCCCCGCCTCGACCCGTCCCATGCGCGCAGCGGCATAAATATCTGGTCCAAAAACCTGCACATCTTCCCATTGCGACCCTTGCGCCTTGTGCACGGTTACCGCGGCCCCGTGCAAAAACGCTGCCCCCATACGGGCAGCAAAGGGAATGAAGGGCTCTTCTTCGTCTGGGAATTCAATTTTGATGATCGAAGCCGCACTGACCTGCGGGTCTTCGGCACCCATTACGTGAATGCGCGAAAAACCCGGATTGCGACCTGGTCCCAGATAGACCACCTGCGCCCCTTTAATTAGGCCACGCGCCTCGAGATCAATGCGTTTTTTTCGGTGTTTCGCGGGCAGTTCAATCCCGTCACAAATTAGCGGCTCCCCCGGCAAAAGCGCATCCCCCGGAGCGCCAAAAGCACCGCGAAAGGCCTGAATAAGCCGCACGCGAGTCGCGTTTCGCCACACAAGGACAGGAGAGCGCGCCATCAAGTCGCTTTCGACACGCTGTGCCCAAACCACGCGCTCGTCCTTTTTTGACGCCTCTTCTATCATCCGCTCAAACCCCTCAAACGTGAGGTTTTCATCGGCAAGAGCATGCGCGAGATCCAGGATAGGATTATCTTGGGTTTGACGGTGAACGCGTGAAAGAACCATCTTTTGACGGCCTTTAAATCGGTCAAAAATCATCTCGCCCGACTGCCCTACGGGTGCGAGCTGGGCTGGATCTCCAAAAAGAACCAGCGTGGGGAAAATTTCACGCAGATCATTGTATTGTTTTTCATCCAGCATCGAACTTTCGTCGATGAACCCAATATCGAGCGGGTCATCGCGGCGCTTCCAGCCGGTAATAAAGTCCGATCCACGAAGCCCTGCGGCGGCTAATGCCCCCGGAACCGATTTATTATTCTGGAAAAAAGCGAAGGCGCGATCGAGGGCCGCATCGGTCAGCCCCTCGACTTGCGGCCTCTCCCCCTCGCCCGCCAACCATTCAGCGATTTTCTCGTATTCGGGATCATAAACGGGGGTATAAAGGATGCGGTGAATTGTTGTCGCTGGCACCCCACGATTGCGCAAAACGCTCGCGGCTTTGTTCGTAGGGGCAAGGATTGCAAGCGTGCGCCGCGATTTGCGTTTCTTGCCTTCGTAATCGCCTGAGACAACATCAACGCCTGCGGCCTCAAGCGCCTTATACAGTTCCGCCAATAAAAGGGTTTTGCCGGATCCAGCCTTCCCAATCACGGCCAAAGCCTTTTGTTTTCCATCACTTAACGGTGTCATTACTGAATTTTCAAGATCAACGCCTGCCTCCCGTAACACTTCGGTTACGCGGTCAAAGGCTTCGGCCTGATCTTCGGAATAGGTAATGGTTGGCAGGGTCATGGGGCGACATTACAGGGCCGCCCCAGAGGTTGCCAGTCTATATCACATAGCGAAGGTTAGAGATTTTTCCGCGCCGCCAACTTGTGCCGATGGGGTACCAAAGGCACGATTAAACCATTGCGCCGACTGTGCCGCTGATATGCCCGATTTCTCGTACATTTTTTCGCGAATTTCCTTGGAATACTCCCAAAAACCAAGGCTAATAGCATCACGCCCCTCTCCTTGAGTTCCCATAATGACGGGGCCCCAGCCAAGGCGTGAATAGATGCGCACCATTCGTTCATCAAAAACCCCAACAGCGTGGCTGAGATGGAAATTCACCCCCACTTCGGAGCCACCCAACATCAAAGCCGTAGCCGTACCAGCGGGCGCATTTGGGGCAAGGCAGAACCGCGTGCATTCCCAAATAAGCGGGCTTTCGATATGCACCCCATCAGACAGCTCGTTAAAATGATCGTTGACCATTGTCGGGCCTGTCGTTGGTAGGAAACGCATGGAGCCACCGTGGGTTCCGTCGGTATTTTCCCAAATCACATAAAGGGGGTTGAGGGCATCATAGTCATCACATTCTTTGCCATTTGCATCGACTTCGACCTCCCAACCAAGGCGGTTTTTAAACTGAAGAGCGCGATCGCGGAACATTCCGTCGCGCAGTTTTGGGTAGGTTGAGAGTTGGTCTGCATAAAGATAATGGATCATGGTGCCCTCCGTCGTTATTGGCACCTTGATGTCTATTTCGTAGGGCTAAAGATTCTCAAACATAGGCGAGCGCCCTGCCCGCGAATTGCGCAACACTCACACGACGAGCAACCCCTGCGCCATCGCGCGCGCCACGGCATGGGTTGTATTGGCGGCTCCGAGTTTGAATTGGGCTGCTTCGATGTAAACGCGCAAAGTATGGGGGGAAATGGAAAGGCTTTCGGCGGCCTGAGCACGACTATACCCGAGCGCAAGCATAGTTAGCGCATCTTTTTCGCGAGGAGACAGGGCACGTGTCGCCATCTCATCTGTTCCACGTTCAATGCGCAAAGCCGTTTGGTTGAGGTAATGCGCAACCAGAATTAAATCTTGAATGCTGCGGTCTGTAAACTTCTCCCATTCCTCGTCGCCGCATTTCTGATTCACCGAAAAGAGAGCAAACTGCCCGTTTGGACCGCGTATTGGAACGGAAAACCCTTGGTTGCCGACGCCTTCAGCAACAGCTTCCCCCAAAAAGTCACGGGATTTTTTGGACGACCAATCCAATCGCTTCCAGTCGACGGGATGAAACCGCTGGAAACACCCTTTGACCACGGGATCAACCCGCGCCAAATCGGTCTCGATGTAGTGATCGACCCAGGCGTCCTCATAGGTGAGCGCAGCGTATTGCTGACCCGTAGAATTGACTGAATGATAAACCAAATGCTCGACCTCATAGAGGTCCCTGATCTGGAATACCTGATCTTGCAGAGCCTCAAGCGATTGCGCTTGGCCCAACTGATCGATAATACTCTCCAACTTCCGCTTCATACCCGTTAAACGCCCTTGTTGGGTTTTCCGGATTCTGAGAGAGCTCGGCGGCTGCCAATATTTTCGTCTCTACAAGCTGTAAGGCGAGCTGAGGCATATCGTTTGCATCAGCAAAAACTTGTAGGTCGTTGAGAACGCTCAGTATCCAGTCGTTTGTCATGACGAGTCTCTTTCACAGTGGTTACGTTTGTCATGACGAGTCTCTTCGACAGTGGTTAACAGAGCATTGACACAACCGTAGCACGAGTTAAATAATTGGGGTATTCGCATATTATTCCTCCCCTAAAATAGCGAGGCGGCCTCTTTTAACGTTTTGAAAGCTATGGGGGGCCTGTTCGTCTTCTAGGTTTGTGCCCGCAACACAGGTGAGTCGCGGGCACAATCAGGATTAGAGATTCGCGTCTAAAGTGTCTTCGAGTGTACGCAACCCAGTACGAGGTGCCTGAACCAACACAGCCATATTCCCAGGCTGGTGCTGGTTTCGCAGCATCTTGAGATGCGCTTGTGGAATGTCGTTCCAACCAAAGACTTCACTCATGCATGGATCAATACGCCGCTCACACATCAATTTGTTCGCCGCGGCTGCTTGTTTTAAATGCGCGAAATGGCTGCCTTGAATGCGTTTTTGGTTCATCCATACATAACGCGCGTCCATCGTCAGATTAAAGCCGCTCGTTCCTGCGCAAATAACGATCATACCGCCCTTCTTGCAAACAAAGGTTGAAACTGGGAACGTCGCTTCGCCCGGATGCTCGAAAACCATGTCAACATTCACGCCTTTACCCGTGATATCCCAAATGGCCTTGCCGAATTTGCGCGCCTCATTGAACCAGTCTTTGTATTCGGGGCTATTTACCGTCGGGAGTTGCCCCCAACAGTTGAAGTCTTTGCGATTAATGACCCCTTTTGCCCCCAGCCCGAGCACAAATGCGCGTTTTTCTTCATCGGAAATGACCCCAATTGCATTCGCCCCAGCGGTATTAATGAGCTGAATAGCAAAGCTGCCCAACCCACCAGAGGCCCCCCAAACCAAAACATTTTGGCCCGGTTTCAACTCATGTGGATGATGCCCAAACAGCATCCGGTAGGCGGTGGCGAGGGTGAGTGTGTAGCACGCACTTTCTTCCCACGTCAGGTGCTTGGGGCGTGGCATCAATTGCTGCGCTTGCACGCGTGTGAACTGCGCGAAACTCCCATCGGGTGTCTCGTATCCCCAAATCCGCTGGCTCGATGAGAACATAGGATCGCCACCATTGCATTCCTCGTCGTCGCCGTCGTCTTGGTTGCAATGGATCACTACTTCGTCGCCAACTTTCCAGCGCGTAACTTTATCCCCAACCGCCCAAACAACGCCTGAAGCGTCGGAACCGGCAATGTGGAAGTCCTGTTTGTGAATATCAAACGGGCTGATCGGAACGCCAAGCCCCGCCCAGATACCATTGTAATTAACACCTGCGGCCATCACCAAAACCAAAACTTCATAGCTGTCAATTTCGGGAACAGCCACAGTTTCAAGTTGGAAAGATTTATCCGGTTCACCGTGCCGCTCGCGCCGGATCGCCCAAGCATACATCTGTTTTGGGACATGCCCTAGAGGCGGCATTTGACCGACCTCATATAGGTCAAGCTTAGCACCGTCGTTGCTAGGAAATTTGCTTTCTGTATCTAGAGCCATGGCGGCCTCCATCGGTTTCTGCGGCGCAGAATCACGCGCCTTAAAGAAAGGATTACCGACCTCAAAGCAATATTACAACCATTCAGGCATCATTTTTGAAACTTTATAACCGAGCAGATGCGGCGCATTCCCATCAAATAACAAGCTCGCCGTCCACCAAATGCTCAATTGAGGCCGCATAATACGCCGTAAACTCTTTGGAATCCTCTGTAATTGTATAGGTTCCAGATGCCTCACGGATAAATTGCCTTAGCAACAGGATGCGCAAACCAACGTCGGTAGCATAGGAAATATTTTCCCGTGGGATATGCACATGCGCACCAATCTCTTTAAGGCCCTGAATGATCTCCCCCATTTGCGCTTCTATTTGTTCGCGACTCAACGGCTTGGTTGATCTGGTTAAAATCAGAGCAACCAAGGGAACAGGAAGAACCGGCACAACCTCGCGCACACGTTTCATCATTTCCCGCCCCACAGTTTTCGTAAGCTCATCATGGGTTGCCTTTGGTACTTCGGCTGCAAACTCCCGCAAAGACAATGGCTGCCCAAAACTCACTGCGGCATAGCCAAAGCGGTGGAACCGACCCGTCAGGAAAAAGCGGAATTGGCGAAGAACAAACCCGAGCATCTTAAAAAAGCTGAACCCAAATTTGCGCGACCCCGTGGTCGCAGCTTCAATTAAAACACGATCTTCCAAAACACGATCATAGTTCAAAGCGATGGGAACAAACACAACATCGCGGCCATCATCACCGTGAAAACCAGAGATCACATAACTGAGGATTCCGAGCTTTGGTGGCCCCACTTTTCCCGAGAGAGAAAGCCCCCCTTCGGGGAACACGGCCTGTGCAACACCAGCTTCAGTCGCCATCTGAACATACCGTCCAAGAACGCGACGATAGAGTAAGTTATGCGACTTTCGCCTAATAAAATAGGCTCCCATAAAGCGGAGAAACCCCTGTAGAGGCCATACGCGCGCCCACTCTCCAACGGCATATGACAAGGCGCTTCGCTCGGCCGCGAGATATGTCACGAGGAAATAGTCCATGTTCGAGCGGTGGTTCATAACGAAAACCACCGTTGCCGTAGGCGCAATCTGAGCGATACTTTCCTCATCAGAATATCCAAGACGGACACGATAAAAGCTACGGGAAAGCCAACGTGTGATTTTTATCGCGAAGCCAAAATAGGCTGTCGCCGAGAATGACGGTACGATCTCGCGCGCATATCTATGCGCCGCTTCAAAGGCGACATTTTCGGGTATACCTTCGGCCTCCGCATGCTCTTGAATTGCCTCTGCGACCTTAGGGTCATAAATCAACCTTTGGATCATATCGTGACGTCTCGCGAGCTTGAATGGCTCAATTGGACGCTGGAGCCTGAGATTTATCCGCGCGACGACCCGCTCCATACGACGGCGAAAAAACCAGCGCACGGAGGGTACTAGAATGCGATCAAGCGTCGATATCGCAGCCAAGAGGGCAACGAGAACAACTAGCCAAATTGGAAATTCAACGGTTTGAAACATTGTGCCAATGTTTCAGTCGCGGCCCCCTAGGTAAAGCCCAAGATGCCGCAACGCAGCGATTGACAGTGAAACTATATATCAATTATAAGTAAGTTTACGCATCAAAATTACGCTAAGGTTTAACCATGCAAATTTCCGAGAAATCCAAGCCATGGCTTTTCCGCACCTACGCAGGACATTCCACGGCTCAGGCCTCCAACGCGCTCTACCACTCGAACCTTTCCAAAGGGCAAACTGGATTGTCTGTGGCTTTTGATCTGCCGACGCAAACTGGCTACGACAGCGACCACGAACTTGCCCGTGGCGAAGTGGGAAAAGTTGGCGTTCCAATCAACCACCTCGGTGACATGCGCGCCCTCTTTGATGCAATCCCGCTTGAGAAAATGAACACGTCCATGACGATCAACGCCACGGCCCCATGGCTTTTGGCGTTGTATATCGCCGCAGCGGAGGAGCAAGGGGCGGATGTGTCGGCCTTACAAGGGACCGTCCAAAACGACATTATCAAGGAATACCTCAGTCGCGGCACATATATCTGCCCGCCCGAGCCATCCCTTCGTATGCTCACGGATGTCGCGGCCTATACGCGCGAATTCCTACCGAAATGGAACCCAACGAACGTGTGCTCCTATCACCTTCAGGAAGCCGGAGCGACGCCCGAAGAAGAACTGGCTTTTGCCCTTGCAACGGCGGTCGCGGTTTTGGATGATTTACGCACAAAAGTCCCAGCCGAGCATTTCCCCGCAATGGTTGGGCGCATCAGCTTCTTTGTTAACGCCGGTATCCGGTTTGTGACCGAACTTTGCAAAATGCGCGCCTTTGTGGACCTATGGGACGAGATCACCCGCGAGAGATATGGCATTGAGGAGCCAAAATTTCGACGTTTCCGCTATGGCGTGCAAGTCAACAGCCTCGGGTTGACCGAGCAGCAGCCGGAAAACAATGTCTATCGCGTTCTTATCGAAATGCTCGCGGTGACCCTTTCCAAGAACGCGCGCGCCCGTGCGGTGCAACTCCCTGCGTGGAACGAAGCGCTCGGTCTGCCGCGCCCCTTCGATCAACAATGGTCCCTCCGGATGCAGCAAATTTTGGCTTATGAAACCGATCTTTTGGAATTCGACGACTTGTTTGACGAAAACCCAGCCGTCACACGCAAAGTGGAGTCCCTAAAAGAAGGCACTCGCGCCGAATTGGCCCAGATCGACAAAATGGGCGGGGCAATCGCGGCGATTGAATACATGAAATCCCGCCTTGTGACGAGCAACGCGAACCGTTTGAGAAAAATAGAAACGGGGGAAACCACGGTCGTCGGGGTAAACCGATGGACCGAAACGGAAGAAAGCCCCCTTACCGCGGGGGAACGCGCGATTATGGCTGCCGATCCCGCCGCAGAAGCGGACCAAATCGCCCGTCTTGTGGCCTTCAAGGAAGCGCGCGATGACACCGCAGTACAAGCCGCAATCGCGGCTCTTCGCGCGGCAGCAAAATCCGGTGCCAATATCATGCCACCCTCCATCGCCTGCGCAAAAGCCGGCGTTACGACGGGCGAGTGGGGCGACGTTGTGCGCACTGCCTTCGGGCAATATCGCGCCCCCACAGGTGTGCGCAAAACCGTCTCGAACCAAACGGAAGGCCTTGAAGAAATTCGCGCTGCCGTTGAAGGCGTAAGCGCGTCCCTTGGTCGTCGCCTCAAGTTCCTCGTCGGCAAACCGGGGCTTGATGGCCACTCAAACGGGGCCGAACAAATCGCAACCCGCGCACGTGATTGTGGCATGGAAATATGCTACGAAGGCATCCGCCTCACGCCAGAGGAAATCGTTGCAGCAGCCCTGCGCGAGGAGCCGCATATTGTCGGATTGTCGATTCTATCCGGCAGCCACATTCCCCTATTGGGGGAACTCGTTGAGCGCATGCGGAATGCTGGTCTTGGGCATATCCCCATCGTCGCTGGCGGCATTATTCCCGAAGACGATGCAAAAACTCTGCTCGCAATGGGACTTACCCGAATTTATACGCCGAAAGACTTCGAAATGAACAAAATCATGTTTGATATTGTCGCCCTTGTTACGCCTGTAACGATCGCGGCACAGTAAGACACTACTTGCGCTCGCTCCAAGCTTTGTGCAGAGATTGACCATCCAGTCAAACTTAAGAGGTCCGAATGACAGTCCATATTGGCGCAGCCCCCGGTGACATTGCAGAAACCGTTTTATTACCGGGCGATCCCTATCGTGCAAAATGGGCCGCTGAAACCTTTCTGACCGACGTTAAACTGGTCAATGAAGTGCGTGGCATGCTTGGATATACTGGCATGTGGAATGGTAACCGCGTGACCATCCATGGCACCGGAATGGGCATGCCCAGCCTTTCAATTTACGTTAACGAGTTGATCACAACTTATGGCGCAAAAACCCTCATCCGCATTGGATCCTGTGGTGGCATGCAAGAATCCATCAAGGTCCGTGACGTTATCATCGGCATGACGGCAACGACCCTCTCGACCCCGTCACGCGGGATTTTCAAAGAGATGAATTTTGCGCCCTGCGCCGATTACGGCCTGTTGCGCGCGGCCGCCGATGCGGCGCAATCCCGCGGCACGCCCACCCATGTTGGCGGCATATATTCCAGCGACGTTTTCTATGACGAGCGCCCCGATTTGAATGAACAGATGATCCGTCACGGCATTCTGGGCGTGGAAATGGAAGCGGCCGAACTTTATAATCTGGCTGCGCGCCACAGTTGCCGTGCCTTGGCGATCCTGACGGTCTCTGACCATCTTTTGACAGGGGAAGCCCTTCCGAGCGATCAACGTGAAAAAAGCTTTGGCGACATGGTAGAAATTGCCCTTGAAGCCGCATTTGCATAAATCGGCTTAGGAGCCAGAACACAAAAGGGGCCGACAGATTGTCCGGCCCCTTTTTTAAACATTTTGTATTTTTTAAACTGCGCGTTCGACCATCATCTGTTTGATGTGGCTAATTGATTTTGCGGGGTTAAGGCCCTTAGGACAAGTTTTCGCGCAATTCATAATCGTGTGGCAGCGGTACAGTTTGAACGGATCTTCAAGATCATCCAAACGCTCGCCCGTGGCTTCGTCGCGGCTATCTACAATCCAGCGATAGGCATGCAGCAACGCCGCCGGTCCAAGATATTCATCACTGTTCCACCAATAGCTTGGGCAGGATGTTGAGCAACAAGCACACATCACACATTCGTATAGGCCATCCAGTTTTTTGCGGTCGTCAATCGACTGTTTCCACTCTTTGGCGGGGCGGTTAGATTTGGTTTCCAGCCACGGCATAATGCTCGCGTGCTGTGCGTAGAAGTGGGTCAGGTCTGGAATAAGGTCTTTGACCACTTCCATATGTGGCAACGGATAAATCTTCACGTCGCCCTTCACTTCGTCCATGCCATAGATACAGGCGAGCGTGTTGATCCCGCCGACGTTCATCGCACACGATCCACAGATGCCCTCGCGACAGGAGCGACGGAACGTGAGACTTGGATCGATCTCATTCTTGATTTGAATAAGCCCGTCCAAAATCATCGGACCACAAGTATCCAAATTGACAAAATAGGTGTCAACTTGGGGGTTTTTGCCATCGTCTGGATTCCAGCGGTAAATCTGAAATTTCCGCAAATTCGTCGCACCAGCAGGTTTGGGCCAAGTTTTGCCCACTTTGATTTTGGAGTTCTTTGGAAGTGTAAACTCTACCATTATAGCACCCGTTTCTTTGTGGCTCGCTCGACCATATCAACACCAAGCTTGCTGTAATTCGGAGCGATTTTTGCGCTCATATGACTGTTCCGCATTATAGGCCTCCCTGAAGGGAAGGCATAAATGCGCCCCCCGAAGACAAGTAAGATTGCACGCGCTTTTGTTGTGATTGTGACAAGGTGGACCAAAGGTCCGCTCCACCAGAAATTCTGGCATACTCAAGCGGGAGCGGCTCTGTTCCCGTGGCCGAAGCGCTCGCGATCATGCCAGGGCCCTCAGATCGAAAGGACACGATCTTGTAGCCAGCTCCGCCCGACATCACGTCACTGCGGTTTCCAGTGCGCTCGCCAATAGGAATAGACCCCGATTGGCCTACAGAGTTCACGCCTTCTGGAAGCGCGCCAATTTGGTCCAAGCAGCCAAGGTAAGTGGAGCGCACCGTTTTGTTGTCGCCATGTGTATCGGTCACAACTTTACTAAAATACGCCTGTTTTGCCCCAACCGTTGAAAAGCTCAGCCCAGCGCGACTTGCAGCATAGGACTGGCATTCATCCGTGTTTTTCGGTGTCTTCGGTGGAGTGGGACCGCAAGCTGCAACCCCCAAAAGTCCCAAGACGGCCCAAGACAGACGCATTAGAACGTCCTCTCTTTGGGAGCGATTCTCGCGAGGCTAATCCCGCCCTCGGCTTCCGTGGAGAGTGGAGTCGTAACAACGGGGCGATATGTCAGGTCAACTTTGTTGCCGTCAACACGACTGATGGTGTGAACCCGCCATTTTTCGTCATCGCGCTTGGGATAGTCCTCATGGGCATGCGCGCCACGGCTCTCTTTGCGAGCTTCGGCGCCGACAATTGTAGCCATCGCATTTGGAAGAAGGTTGGTCAGTTCCAACGTCTCCATCAAGTCGCTGTTCCAAACGAGGCTACGGTCAGTAACTTTTAGGTCATCGACTTTGCCAGCGATGACGGTCATTTTCTCAACGCCTTCGGCCAAGGATTTATCCGTACGGAACACGGCGGCATCGGCCTGCATGGTTTTCTGCATTTCAATGCGCAACTCGGCGGTGGAAACATTGCCTTTTGCATGGCGCAAGCCGTCAAAACGATCCAAGGCGGCATCAACGGAGGCTTGGTTCAGGACAGGATTGGAGGCCTCGGGGTCGACAATCTTGCCCGCTTTAATCGCTGCAGCACGGCCAAAGACGACAAGATCGATCAGAGAGTTCGAGCCCAAACGGTTGGCCCCGTGCACGGACGCACAGCCAGCTTCACCAACGGCCATCAGGCCCGGCAAAATGGCGTTAGGATCTTTGGCAGTTGGGTTTAGAACTTCGCCGAAATAATTCGTTGGAATTCCGCCCATGTTGTAATGCACCGTTGGCAAAACGGGGATCGGTTCCTTGGTGACATCTACACCCGCAAAAATGCGTGCGCTTTCCGAGATTCCGGGGAGGCGTTCGGCAAGCGCTTCTTTGGGCAGGTGACTTAGATTAAGATGGATGTGATCGCCATCCTTGCCAACGCCACGCCCTTCGCGAATTTCCATCGTCATCGAGCGCGAAACATAGTCGCGTGGCGCGAGGTCTTTGTAGGTGGGCGCATAGCGCTCCATGAAGCGTTCACCCTCGGAGTTGGTCAAATAACCGCCCTCTCCGCGCGCGCCCTCAGTGATCAAACAGCCCGATCCGTAAATGCCGGTTGGGTGGAACTGAACGAATTCCATATCCTGCAAAGCAAGCCCAGCGCGGGCAACCATGCCGCCGCCATCGCCCGTACACGTGTGCGCAGAAGTCGCGCTAAAGAAGGCACGTCCATAACCGCCCGTCGCAAGAACCGTCATCTTGGCGTTGAAGACGTGGATTGTACCATCGTCAAGCTTCCAACAGACAACGCCTTGGCATTGGCCGTCTTCGGACATGATCAAATCAATCGCGAAGTATTCAATGAAGAATTCGGCGTTATGCTTGAGGGATTGTCCATAGAGCGTGTGCAAAATGGCGTGGCCGGTCCGATCGGCGGCTGCACAGGTCCGTTGCACGGGGGGGCCTTCGCCAAATTCCGTTGTGTGGCCGCCGAAGGGGCGCTGATAAATCTTGCCTTCTTCGGTGCGTGAGAACGGAACACCGTAATGCTCAAGCTCATAGACCGCCTTGGGAGCTTCTCGGGCGAGGTATTCCATGGCATCGGTATCACCAAGCCAGTCGGAGCCTTTAACGGTGTCAAACATGTGCCACTGCCAATTATCTGGCCCCATATTTGAAAGCGACGCGGCAATGCCGCCCTGCGCCGCAACGGTGTGGCTACGGGTTGGGAAAACTTTGGTTACGCAAGCAGTGCGGAGGCCCTGTTCGGCCATCCCGAGGGTTGCGCGCAAACCTGCGCCACCGGCACCAATAACAACCACATCATAGTCGTGGGTTTCATATTCATATGCAGACATGGAGCCAGCTCCTTAAAGCGCGATTTTAGCGAGGGCGAAAAGGCCAGTGGCCATCAACCCGTAGGAAAAGAGGATCACCGCGATAATCGCGATTTTGCGGCTTGAACCGCGCATGTAATCTTCGATCATCATTTGCGCACCTTTTCGGAAATGCAGAAGACCAAAAACCAGCACGAGGGCAGAAAGGATCGCAGGAACGGGGCGCGCAAACGTGGAGAGGACCTCTTCATAGCTGCCTCCGAAAGCCCGGCCAAAAATGAACAAGAATGTGGGCACCATCACGGCCAAGCCAACAGCGCTGACCTGCATGAACCAATGGTCTAGGGTGCCTGTGCCCGAAGCGCCTTTGCCTTCTGCACGTTTACGATCAGTAATAAAACTCATAGTGGCCTCCTAAACGATGACACAGGTTAACAGGGTGAGAGCGACGGAGCCAATGATACAGCCCCAGCCCAATTTGTCCGCAGTCACAGGATCAAGCCCGCGCCCAGAGTCAAAATACAAATGACGCAAGCCTGCTAGATAGTGGTACCAAATACCCCAAAGCGAAATCACCATCACGAATTGCCCCAGCCAAGACGTTAGAACGCCGTTAGCCACCGCAAAATATTCTTCGCTAGTTGACGCGGCAAAGAGCCACCACACAACGAGAACAAAACTCACAAGGAGCGCGTTGCCCGTAATCCGCGTCAGGATTGACGTCATGGAGTTAAGTTGGGGGCGGTAGATTTGGAGATGCGGAGAGAGCGGGCGCTTGCTCTGCTTCATGTCAGCCATGGGTTCACCCTTTCAGGATAAGATGCCTTTGGTTCGGTTTCACAACTAATACCGCATTTTTTACACATGTCACTCTTTCAGAGTCGTAAATATGCTTGAAACATAAACAAAGCGGTATAAATTTAAGTTTTGTGATCACGCATCCAATTGCCGTGATCACAAATAGAGTAACAAGTGTCGTGCAGATTTTAAATTTGCCCCGACTCCTATAATAATCTAGTGGAATGCAAAATCAGCGTGGGACAAGCACCCAGTAGTCAAGATCGAGCAGAATATCGGTCAAGTACTTGCCATCCGCGTCACGCAACCCTCCTGCCCTGCCTTTTGTTGCAACTAGCCGCAAACGAAGCGCACCAACATTAGGGGCGGAGGTCTCAGCTTTATCCAAAACCTCACTCCACGCTCGGATCGTATCGCCTGCATAACACGGATTTACATGTGCGCCGCTGTTGATGGCCGCGATGAGTTGCGCATTGGCAAGGCCGTTGAAAGACAGCGCCCGCGCCATTGAAATCACGTGTCCGCCATAAATCAACCGCCGCCCCTCGGGGCGCGCCGTGGTATCAAAATGAACTTTGGCGGTATTTTGCCACAGCCGCGTTGCCAGCATGTGTTCAGCTTCTTCGATGGTTACGCCGTCGACGTGATCGATGACTTCACCGACGGCATAATCCGCCCAGCGATGCGGCTCCCCTGCCAGCGCGAAGTCGTATCCTGTAAAATCCAACCCTTCTGGAATGGGTAAATCAACCGGCGCGACATGATCCACAAGGTCGGGGATCACCGTTTGTGGAGGGGCCGATGCAAGGTCGCGTTTACGCACCATAACCCAGCGCACATAGCTCAACACGGTCTCACCGCGCTGATTTTCGCCGCGAGTACGCACATAAACGACGCCGGATTTCCCGTTGCTATTCTGCTTTACGCCAATGACTTCTGAGGTCGCCGTTAATGTGTCGCCAGCAAATACTGGCCGCAAGAAACGCCCCTCCGCATAGCCCAAATTGGCGACAGCATTGAGTGAGATGTCAGGCACTGTTTTGCCGAAAACCGAGTGGAACGCGATCAAATCGTCCATCGGCGCTTCACTATACCCAACGCTGCGCGCAAATTCATCCGAGGATTGCACCGCATGGCGGGCGGGATAAAGCGCGTGATAAAGCGCGCGCTCCCCTCCCGAAAGCGTGCGTGGCACCGCGTGGACAATCTCTTGGCCCACGGCATAATCCTCAAAAAAGCGCCCAGCGTTGGTTTTGCTCATTGCTGGCCGAGTTTCATGTCGGGAGTATAGGGCGTATCGACCTCTTTTGTGACCCCTTGACCACAACGCATAACACCGTTTGCCGCATCAAATGCATAGGTTGGGCTGCCGTAAAGCTCCCATCCTTTGCTCAGCGCCAGCGAGACTTTGTGACAAAAGGCCGAAGTGTCTTCTTCGGTTAGGAGGCGATAAATTTTCATCCGTAGGTTCCTAGAAACGGGCTGTATCCAAGCCAAATGTGAATGCCAGAAATGATGCCATAGAGGATCAGTGTGATAAAGACGGTGCGGATATCTTTGTTAATTGGGCCAGCCATTGGCCGTGCCCAGACACCCTCGGCGCGGTTGATGAGAATCATTTGCACCAACGCCCAAATCCCCATTCCGCCGAATAAAACAACTGATGCATAGTCGCCGTTGACCAATAGATGGGCAAAACTCCAGACAACAACGCCCCACAACATTGGGTGACGGATTTTACTAGCGGTAACGCCCTTGGCGCTCCCAGCCCCAAATAGGAAAATGGAAACAAGCATCAGAAGGTTATTCGCGTGCCCCATACCCGCCATCGGCGTGTAAACTGGGATAATTGACGCGCTGCGATAGCCAATAACCATGGCAACAATGCCAAGCAATGCGGCCACCGCAACGCCGCCTTTGGCCTTGTCGCCCAATTTGGCGCGCAGAGCGGGATGTAAGCGTTTAAAAAAGTGGGCAATGATCCAGAGCGCGAGGCCAAGGTAAAGTAAAGTCATGAAAATCTCCAAAAGCTGCGCCGACACGCAATGTAAATCCGCTTCACATTGCCTTTATTCTTGGGCCTCTGCAATGGCCTTCGCTTGAGAAATAATTTGGCGTGCAGTAACCACATGGAGGTTCTCCACAATTTTCCCATCTACGACCGCAACGCCCTGCCCCACTGCCTCGGCGGTCTCATAGGCCTCAATTTGGCGATTTGCCAAGTCGACCTCCGCAGCGCTAGGCGAGAAAACCCTGTTCGCGGTGGCGAGTTGTGCAGGATGTATGAGAGTCTTTCCGTCAAATCCAAGATCGCGCCCCTGCTCACACTCAAGTGCAAGACCGGCGTCATCCTTGAAAGCGTTATAGACGCCATCAATGGCGATCACCCCATGCGCGCGCGCCGCCAGAAGGGCCGATTGAAGGGCCCCCATGAGTGGCAATCGGTCCGCCCGAAAACGACATCGAAGTTCCTTGGCGAGATCGTTTGTGCCCATGACAAACCCTTCAAGGGCGGGGTGCGCCGCAATTTCTTCGGCGTGCAAAATGCCCTTCGGCGTCTCGATCATGGCCCACACTGGGATGTCTGGCAACGCGGAATTCACGTTCGAAATATCCGCCGCATTTTCGACTTTTGGCAATAAAACCGCATCGAAATCCATTGTTTTAAGAGCTTCAATATCAGCTTTACCCCACTCCGTTTCCGCTCCGTTAATGCGCACGATGCGCAATCGGCTCCCATACCCGCCTTGTGTCAAAGCTTTGCGTAGGACGGCCCTTGCCGTTTCTTTCTCGTCAGGAGCCACGGCATCTTCAAGGTCAAAGATAATGGCATCGGTC
The DNA here is from genome assembly GCF_041205415.1 of Falsihalocynthiibacter sp. BN13B15. Taxonomy (NCBI): domain Bacteria; kingdom Pseudomonadati; phylum Pseudomonadota; class Alphaproteobacteria; order Rhodobacterales; family Roseobacteraceae; genus Falsihalocynthiibacter; species Falsihalocynthiibacter sp. BN13B15. The sequence continues at coordinate 22,404 of NZ_JBGFCE010000013.1, read as the reverse complement.
TCCAGTCCTCGCGCTTTTTCCAAGGCGCGTTCCTTGGAAGCTGGGATATATAAAACGGAGCGGGTAAGAGAGGTTTCTACTGGCATGCTATAATTATCCTCGCAATATTGTTGCGCAATCAATCCCCATACCGCATCAAATGACAAGGGAAAAATTGCCGCGGTGCAGAATTTTACCCATCGAGATTTCACAGCAGACGAAATTAACCTTTTAAAAAGGATCACAGTACGGCGGCTTAACCACTTATTTGCTAAGCTAATGCAAGCTGTTTCCAACGTTGGGCATTAGGAGGTCCGTCAGGCATGGCCGCCAAAACGACGGAACGAAACGACCCGACCCCTGCAACCACACGGGCAAAGCCCCTGCTGCCAGAACCTCTCTGGATTGGCCCGGCATAGGGTTTAGCACCTTTTGAAAAAGGAAGAGAAACATGAAGAATCAGTTTTTAACACTTACTCTTGCCGTTGGTGCGATGTTGATCGTTGCACAAGGCGCACAGGCACAACAACGCGTAAATTGCGGCGACCGGATAGCAATTGTTGACCGGCTTGCAAATAAGTACGGCGAGACCCGCCAAAGCATAGGATTGGGCGCAAATAACGCAGTTGTCGAAGTTTTCGCCAGCCAGACGTCCGGCACTTGGACCATTACGGTGACGATGGCCAACGGAAAGACATGCCTTGTCGCGTCCGGCCAAGCCTTCGAAACCATGAACGAAGATCTCGCGTCCCTCACTGGTGACGAAGTTTGATAATCTAAACCAAACTGTCCCAAATGAGTTTGCCGCCAGTAATGAGCAAAAAGACATAAGTCACGCGGAAGAATAGTGTTTCGGGCATCTTGCGGTGGCCGATGACACCCAAATACACGCCCAAAAATGCAACGGGTGCCAGATAGGCAACCGCAACCGCCGTTTCCTTGGTAAACATCCCAAGCATGTAGTACGGCGGAAATTTCATCAAGTTTATAGCCCAAAATACAATGACGGTCGTCGCTTGAAATTCTGTTTTGTTCATATTTTTGGACAACAGATAAACAGCTGCGGGAGGTCCGCCTGCATGACTGATGAAACTTGTAAAACCCGAGACAGCGCCAGCGAGATACCCCTTCCATTTAGGCATCTCTTTCGTGGAAATTCGCAACAACCCGGTCGAGCGCGACACTTGATAAACGACGAATCCGACGGCAACCATTCCAATCAAAAACTTAAAGACATTTGGGTTCGCCACACCAAACAAGGCCCCACCAATCGCGATTCCAGGGAGTGATCCGAGGATCATAATCTTGGCCGTGGCCCAATTCCATTTCCCCCAAAATGCTTTCAAAGCTCCCAAGTCCATCAACATCAAAAGAGGCAACATAAGCCCGACCGCTTGCCCAGGCGTGAGAATCAGCGCCAGTAATGGAGTCGCCGCAAAGGCCGCCCCACTGCCGAATCCCCCCTTGGAAATCCCCGCAAACAACACCGCAGGTACCGCAAATGCGAAAAATGTTGGGTCCAGTTCCATGTTGTCTCCGAATGAAATGCGCATGTTTTAGCACGGTTACCTGCACCTTTATATGGTTGTTAGCGCTATCTAAACCCTCAAAGTTCCCCCCTGCCGCAGTGCAGCACCCTTGCGTGATGCTCCGCAAATGGATAGGCAAATGGCGGATTAAACAGACCAAGGATCAATTTCATGGCTAGACCCAAAATCGCACTTATCGGCTCAGGGCAAATCGGCGGCACGCTCGCTCACCTTGCTGCAATGAAAGAACTGGGCGACGTCGTCCTTTTCGACATCGCAGACGGAACGCCCCAAGGCAAAGCTCTCGACATCGCAGAATCCGGCCCCTCCGAGGGTTTTGATGCGGCCATGTCTGGCACCACAGATTACGCAGATATCGCAGGCGCGGACGTTTGCATCGTCACCGCTGGTGTCGCACGCAAACCCGGCATGAGCCGTGACGACCTTTTGGGCATCAACCTCAAGGTTATGAAATCCGTCGGCGAAGGCATTGCAAAACACGCGCCAAACGCATTCGTCATCTGTATCACAAACCCGCTTGATGCGATGGTTTGGGCACTGCGCGAATTCTCTGGTCTTCCGCACCACAAAGTTTGCGGCATGGCGGGCGTTCTTGACTCCGCACGTTTCCGCCACTTCCTTTCAGCGGAGTTCAACGTCTCCATGCGCGACGTGACAGCTTTTGTTTTGGGTGGACACGGCGATACAATGGTTCCGCTCATTCGGTATTCAACCGTTGCTGGCATCCCTTTGCCCGACCTCATCAAAATGGGTTGGACAACACAAGAAAAGCTCGACGCGATCGTCCAACGCACCCGTGATGGTGGCGCCGAAATCGTCGGTCTTTTGAAAACTGGCTCCGCGTTCTACGCGCCAGCAACTTCCGCAATTGAAATGGCTGAAGCCTACCTCAAGGACCAAAAACGTCTACTGCCTTGCGCGGCCTACGTTGATGGCGCGTTTGGCCTCAATGGTTTCTATGTTGGGGTTCCGACCGTGATCGGCGCGGGCGGCATTGAACGCATTGCCGACATTCAGTTGACCAAAGAAGAGCAAGAAATGTTCGACAGCTCAGTCAATGCGGTCAAAGGTTTGGTTGCAGCATGTAAAGAGATCGACCCTTCCCTCGCTTAAGACTTTAAGGGAAATGAATGCGAAAAGGGCTGGGGAGACTCAGCCCTTTTTCTATTTCCCCACTCCCCATACATCTCCGCGCGCCGCGACACGCGCACGCAATTGATCTAGAAGTGGTGCGATTTTTTTGTCGAAATGCTGGGTGGTAAGATCAACAACCTCATTCGAAAACTGCGTATTTAGCGCCTGCGGAATCTGCAGATCTAACATGCGCAGCATTCCCTCGCCCGTTAAAACCTCTGCGCGTTCGGGCGAAATATACGTCACTTCGTTTTGAAGCTTAGCAAGGTTTGCTGGATCGCCGCATGTTTGCGCCGCCAAGTAAATCTGCCGCAACCTTTTCCCACGATAGTTATTCCGCACGTATTCTGGGCCTTTTTCTGCACGCCGAAGCAGTTTGCTCGCCCAATGCAACGGCGTCAAACCATCAAAATGAAGCAGGTAGGCGTTGTCGTCCTCGAAGGATTTTGGAATACTTCTTTCCTTGACGGGGCCGATCCTTGGGTTGTGAAGCGTTAGGGCATACCCTCGGCCGGTTCTCACACAAGCTTTACCGACCAAATGCCCCGTGAAACCACCCTCGGTGAGTGGCCTTTCGGACGGAAGCACATGTAGTCCCAGAAATCGCCCGTCAAAAAGCCCTTCAGCACGACCAGCAAAACGCCGCCTTTCCCATGGCCGGAGTTTTATCCAGCCCGCAGACTCGGGGACTGTGGTCAAAATGTCCGCGAATCGACCCTCACACCACAAAAACTCATCGGCATCGATATTTAGCAACCATGCGGCGCGAGTCGTCTTGGCTGCCAGATCGGCATTCAGGGTTTGGCGGCGCGTATGTCGCGCAGGAGGTTTTTTCATCCCGTGTTGGACTTGCCAATAGGCGGCGTCACACAAGGCGACATGACAAGCCGGATGCGCAGCCAAAACCGCTTCAAGCTCCGCGTCCGGCGTATCCAAATAGACGAAAATCTCACTTGCCCCATGCGTGAGATGATGGGCGACATTCGCCAAAACCAATTCACTCGGCTCGCTCACGGTTATTACAACGGCCCATTTAGACGCGAAATCTTCTGTTTTCATTCATCAATCCTTCTGGCGACCCTTAAATTACACATTTACCACCTCTCGAATCCACCACAAGCATTCTCGGCTTCCGCATTTTGTGATCACACCAATTATTGGTGTGATCACAAAATGGCGAAAATTCCCTATATTGCATCCAAATGTAATGAAAACCGTTTATTTACACCTTACATGCGTGTTTAGGTACTTAGGAACGTAGCATTAAGATTGGATTCTTTCATGAATATTCATGAGTATCAGGCCAAAGCCCTTCTTCGCAGCTTTGGCGCACCTGTGTCAGATGGGCGTGTCGTCCTCAAAGCTGAAGATGCGAAAACCGCCGCAGGCGAACTCGACGGCCCTCTTTGGGTAGTAAAAGCGCAAATCCACGCAGGTGGACGCGGCAAAGGTAAATTCAAAGAAGAGTCCGCAGGCCCCGCTGGCGGTGTACGTCTCACCAAATCTGTGGCCGAGGCCGCTGCAGAAGCCGCAAAAATGCTTGGACGCACTTTGGTCACGCACCAAACTGGCCCAGCCGGCAAACAAGTCAACCGTATCTACATCGAAGATGGCTCTGGCATTGAAACTGAGCTGTACCTTGCGTTGCTCGTTGATCGCCAAACATCGCGTATCTCCTTCGTTTGCTCCACCGAAGGCGGCATGGACATCGAAGAAGTCGCTGCAGCGACCCCTGAAAAAATCCTCTCCTTCTCGGTTGATCCGGCAACGGGTTACCAAAGCTTCCACGGCCGCCGTGTTGCTTTCACCCTCGGCCTTAAGGGCGCGCAGGTTAAGCAATGTGTCGGTCTGATGGGGCTGCTCTATAAAGCTTTCGTTGAGAAAGACATGGAGATGCTGGAAATCAACCCGCTGATCGTTACCGACAGCGGCGACCTTAAAGTGCTCGATGCGAAAGTCTCGTTTGACGGCAATGCTTTGTATCGCCACGCCGATATCATCGCATTGCGCGACGAAAGCGAAGAAGACGCCAAAGAGCTTGAAGCCTCGAAATACGATCTCAACTACATCGCCCTCGACGGCGAAATCGGCTGTATGGTCAACGGCGCGGGTCTGGCGATGGCGACAATGGACATCATCAAACTCTACGGTGCTGAGCCTGCAAACTTCCTTGATGTTGGCGGCGGCGCGACCAAAGAGAAAGTCACCGAAGCCTTCAAAATCATCACGTCCGATCCCAACGTCAAAGGCATCCTTGTGAACATCTTTGGCGGTATCATGCGCTGTGATGTGATCGCTGAGGGCGTGATTGCTGCCGTGAAAGAAGTGGGCCTCAAGGTTCCATTGGTTGTTCGCCTCGAAGGCACAAACGTGGCCGAAGGCAAAGCAATCATCAACAACTCCGACGTGGACGTAATAGCCGCCGACGACCTCAAAGATGGCGCACAGAAAATCGTCAAAGCGGTGAAGGGCTAAAATCATGGCAGTACTCGTAAACGAAAATACCAAAGTCATCTGTCAGGGTCTTACTGGCTCGCAGGGCACTTTTCACACCGAACAAGCCATCGCATATGGCACGAAAATGGTTGGCGGCGTCACTCCGGGCAAGGGTGGGCAATCCCACTTGAACCTGCCTGTGTTCAACTCCGTCCACGAAGCGCGTCACATCACTGGGGCCAACGCCTCCGTGATCTATGTGCCGCCCCCCTTCGCGGCAGATTCGATCCTAGAGGCGATCGACGCCGAGATGGAACTCATCATTTGTATCACTGAGGGCATCCCTGTTCTCGATATGATGCGTGTGAAACGGGCGCTTGAAGGTTCCAAATCGCGTCTCATCGGCCCTAACTGCCCGGGCGTGATTACACCAGATGCGTGTAAAATCGGCATTATGCCCGGTTCGATCCACAAACGTGGTTCCGTCGGTGTTGTTTCCCGCTCAGGCACACTTACATATGAAGCCGTGAAACAAACTTCTGACATCGGCCTCGGCCAATCCACAGCTGTTGGCATCGGTGGTGACCCCATCAAAGGCACAGAGCACATTGACGTGCTGGAAATGTTCCTTGCCGATCCCGAAACGCATTCGATCATCATGATCGGTGAAATCGGTGGTTCCGCAGAAGAAGAAGCGGCGCAATTCCTTGCGGATGAGCGCAAAAAAGGCCGTTGGAAACCAACAGCTGGCTTCATCGCGGGTCGCACAGCCCCTCCCGGCCGCCGTATGGGCCACGCAGGCGCGATTGTTGCCGGTGGTAAAGGCGACGCAGAGAGTAAAATCGAAGCGATGAAAGCCGCTGGAATCATCGTCGCAGATAGCCCCGCCACACTCGGCGAAGCTGTTCTCAAGGCGATCGGCTAACAAAATGGGCCTGCGCGCACCCCTTGCACATTGGGTTGTTCCCGTAGCATTTGCTGCGGGACTTTCCCTAGTTGCGGGTAGCGCGCCGGCCGCCCCCCTCACCGCCCAAGAGGCCGCCGCCACCGCAATTTCGCGCTGCGCAGCCCTCCCAGAAGTGAAGCTCCCCTATTCCACTACCTTGTTGGACGAAGGCTGGCAGCGTGTCGAAAACACAAAAACACTGCCGGATATACTTACTGCAAGCAATCTTATCGCCACGCTTGACCCCGCCGCGACAAAGGCTTCGGTGCAAACAGCGCAATTCCTCACAATGTCGGTGCTCGGTGGGTCCAACTTAGCCCCAAACCAGCCCGTCTATCAGCACGGCGATGTCTTCTTTGCCCCTCTAGGTCTGGAAACAAAAAAACCGTGGTGCGTCCTCGCAGGTCCAAGCTGGCTTGCCATCCTCGCCGAAGAAACCCTTACCCAAACGCTCGTCCCATGGACTGGCTTGCCCGATGTTCCTAGCCGCCACCTTCTGCGCGAAGCCACGGAACGCAGCCGTATCCTGCTGAGCGAAATTGACGTACAAACTGTCACCGATCTTTTAACGCCCATCGAGGAAACCGATGGCGCACCCGCCAAAACTCCCGCGCTCTATGCGGTAAATATCACGATTACAACAACCCCCATGTCACTCGGAAAGCTATCAGAATGACCGACCAAAGCTCTAACGACCAGTTCCACGCGTCCTCCTTCCTTCAAGGCCATAACGCGGAATACATTGAGCAACTTTACGCGCAATTTGCCAAAGACCCGACGGCTGTTGATACGGCTTGGCAGGCGTTTTTTGCGGGTTTAGGCGACAACGGCGATGATGTCGTTGCAGAAGCTTCTGGCCCGAGCTGGGCACGTGCCGATTGGCCTCCGATCCCACATGATGACCTCACGCAAGCACTCGACGGTCAATGGGCCGCTGAACCCGAAGCTGCGGGTGCGAAAATCAAAAGTAAGGCCGCCGAAAAGGGTGTGGAAGTCTCCGACGATCAACTAAAACAAGCCGTTCTCGATAGTATCCGCGCGTTGATGGTTATCCGCGCTTATCGCATCCGTGGCCACCTTGCGGCGGACCTAGACCCCCTTGGCATGACCGACACCACGACCCATCCTGAACTCGATCCAAAAACCTATGGCTTCCTTGAGGCCGACATGGACCGCCCGATCTTTATCGACAATGTTCTCGGACTTGAGATCGCGTCGATGCGCCAGATCATCGATATCGTCAAACGGACATATTGCGGCACGTTTGCGCTGCAATACATGCACATTTCCAACCCCGAAGAAGCAGGCTGGCTCAAGGAACGGATCGAAGGCTACGGCAAAGAAATCCAGTTCACCCGCGAAGGGCGCAAAGCCATTCTCAACAAGCTGGTTGAGGCCGAGGGTTTTGAAAAATTCCTGCACGTAAAATACATGGGCACCAAACGGTTTGGTCTGGATGGTGGCGAAAGCTTGATCCCCGCGATGGAGCAGATCATCAAACGCGGCGGCTCGCTGGGCGTCAAAGACATCGTGATCGGCATGCCCCACCGTGGTCGTCTATCCGTTCTGTGTAATGTGATGAGCAAACCATACCGCGCGATTTTCAATGAGTTTCAGGGCGGCAGCTATAAACCAGAAGACGTCGACGGTTCTGGCGATGTGAAATACCACCTTGGCGCATCTTCGGACCGCGAGTTTGATGGCAACACGGTTCACCTCTCGTTGACCGCAAATCCAAGCCACCTTGAGGCCGTGAACCCCGTCGTCTTGGGCAAAGTGCGCGCCAAGCAGGCGCAAATGAAGGATGTCAATCGTACCGAATCCTTGCCGATCCTTCTGCACGGCGACGCGGCCTTTGCGGGCCAAGGTGTCGTGGCGGAATGTTTCGGTCTGTCTGGTCTTGTGGGCCATAAAACTGGCGGCACAATCCACATCGTTGTGAATAACCAAATTGGGTTTACAACCGCTCCGCATTTTAGCCGCTCAAGCCCCTACCCCACGGATATTGCCTTGATGGTTGAGGCGCCTATTTTCCACGTGAACGGCGACGATCCCGAGGCGGTTGTTCATGCAGCCAAAGTTGCCACTGAATTCCGCCAAAAGTTCCACAAAGACGTGGTCCTCGATATATTCTGCTATCGTCGGTTTGGGCACAACGAGGGCGACGAGCCCATGTTCACCAACCCGATCATGTACAAGCGGATCAAAAAACAAAAGACCACTTTGCAGCTCTATACAGAGCGCTTGGTCAAAGACGGCTTGATCCCCGAAGGCGAAATTGAGGATATGAAAGCGGGTTTCCAAGCCTATCTGAATGCCGAATTTGAAGCTGGCAATGATTACAAACCGAACAAAGCCGACTGGCTTGACGGGCGCTGGAAGCACCTCAACGCGCAAAAAGAAACCTATCAGCGTGGGAAAACGGCAGTGTCTCCCAAAGTCTTTGCCGAAGTTGGCAAGGCGATCTCAACCGTTCCAGATGGGTTTCCAGTCCATAAAACAGTGGCACGCTTGATGGAAGCCAAGGCCAAAATGGTTGAAACTGGCAAAGGGATCGACTGGGCCACAGGCGAAGCGTTCGCATTTGGCTCGCTTGAGGTCGAAGGATACCCGGTGCGCCTTTCAGGCCAAGACGTGATGCGTGGCACCTTCAGCCAACGTCACTCGGGTATCGTAAACCAAGATACCGAAGAGCGCTATTTCCCGCTCAATCACATCCGCGAAGGCCAAGCACATTTTGATGTCATCGACTCGATGCTGTCCGAATACGCCGTGCTGGGGTTTGAATATGGCTATTCACTGGCCGAACCCAATGCACTTGTGGCTTGGGAAGCGCAATTTGGCGATTTTGCCAATGGTGCGCAAATCATGATCGACCAGTTCATCTCATCTGGCGAGAGCAAATGGTTGCGCATGTCGGGCCTCGTGATGTTGTTGCCGCACGGATACGAAGGCCAAGGCCCAGAGCACAGCTCAGCCCGCCTTGAGCGTTTCTTGCAAATGTGCGGACAGGACAACTGGATCGTCGCCAACTGTACGACCCCAGCCAACTATTTCCACATACTGCGCCGCCAAATGCACCGCAGCTTCCGCAAGCCGCTGGTATTGATGACACCGAAATCACTGCTGCGCCACAAACTCGCGGTATCAACCGTCGAAGATTTCACGACAGGAAGCTCCTTCCACCGTGTTCTTTGGGATGACGCGCAAAAAGGCAATAGCGATACAACCTTGGCAGCAGACGATAAAATCAAACGCGTTGTCATGTGCTCAGGCAAGGTCTACTTCGACCTCCTCGAAGAGCGTGATGCCCGTGGAATCGACGACATTTACCTGATGCGTGTCGAACAATTCTACCCCTTCCCCGCCAAATCTTTGGTGAATGAGTTGAAACGGTTCGAAAACGCGGACGTTATCTGGTGCCAAGAAGAGCCAAAAAACCAAGGCGCTTGGACCTTCATGGAACCCAATATCGAATGGGTCCTCGGACGCATCAAAGCAAAACATCGCCGTCCCGTATATGCAGGACGCGCCACCGCGGCCAGCCCTGCGACGGGCCTCGCCTCTCAACATAAAGCTCAACAAGCGGCGCTCATCAACGAAGCGCTCACACTGCAAGGATAAGCTATCATGTCCACAGAAGTCCGTGTCCCCACTCTGGGCGAAAGCGTCACCGAAGCCACCGTCGCCACATGGTTCAAAAAGCCAGGCGACGCGGTTGCCGTCGATGAAATGCTCTGCGAACTGGAAACCGACAAGGTAACCGTCGAAGTCGCCGCGAGCGCTGCCGGTACTATGGAATCCATCATTGCCGCCGAAGGGGAAACCGTTGGCGTTGATGCACTCCTCGCAACAATCGATACAGGAGCTGGCGCGGCAAGTGCCCCCGCAGCAAAATCCGCAGCACCCGAAGCCGCGCCAACGGCGTCAAAACCCGCGTCAGAACCGACAACAAGCGTTGATGTCATGGTCCCTACCCTTGGCGAATCCGTAACCGAAGCAACCGTATCCACATGGTTCAAAAAGGTCGGAGACACTGTTGCTCAAGATGAAATGCTTTGTGAACTCGAAACCGACAAAGTTTCCGTCGAAGTTTCTGCGCCTGCATCAGGTGTCTTGAGCGAAATCCTTGCACCTGAAGGCACCACTGTCGACGCGAAGGCCAAGCTCGCCGTTATCGGCGGAAACGGCGCATCTTCTGCTGCTCCCGCCGCCGCGGCAACTGCACCGGCCGCAACCGCCGGCAAAAGCATCGAGGACGCCCCGAGTGCAAAAAAACTTATGGCCGAGAACAACCTTTCTGAAGGCTCCGTGCAAGGCACTGGCCGCGATGGCCGCGTCATGAAAGATGACGTGCAAAAGGCACTGGCATCAGATTCGGCCGTTACCGCTCCATCTGCTGCCGCAGCGGCACCGCGCGCGCCAAGTGTCCCTGACGACGCCTCTCGCGAAGAGCGCGTGAAAATGACTCGCCTGCGCCAGACAATCGCGCGTCGCCTAAAAGAGAGCCAGAACACAGCGGCCATGCTGACCACTTATAACGAAGTGGACATGACCGAAGTGATGGCGCTTCGTAACGAATACAAAGACCTGTTCCTGAAAAAGCATGGCGTCAAGCTGGGCTTCATGTCCTTCTTCACCAAGGCATGCTGTCACGCCCTGAAGGAAATCCCAGAGGTCAACGCAGAGATCGATGGCACAGATGTCGTCTACAAAAACTTTGTGCACATGGGTATTGCAGCGGGCACCCCAACAGGTCTTGTTGTTCCAGTAATCCGTGACGCAGATGCCATGTCATTTGCTGAAATCGAAAAGGCCATCGCCGAAAAAGGCGCCCGCGCACGGGATGGAAAACTCTCCATGGCCGAAATGCAGGGTGGCACGTTCACGATCTCAAACGGCGGCGTCTATGGCTCGCTTATGTCCTCGCCCATCCTCAACCCGCCCCAAGCTGGCATCCTCGGCATGCACAAAATCCAAGACCGCCCCATGGCGATCAACGGACAAGTTGTCATTCGCCCGATGATGTATCTCGCGCTGTCTTACGACCACCGCATTGTGGACGGAAAAGGCGCAGTGACTTTCCTTGTGCGTGTTAAAGAAGCCCTCGAAGATCCCCGTCGCTTGTTGATGGATCTGTAAATTCAGACCGCCCCCGCTTCTCAAAGAGCGGGGGCGTCCGAACCACAAAGTAGGCCGCAAAGATGACCCCAGAACTTACCGCTCTTGCCCTCGCTGGCCTCGTGCAAAGCGCACAATACTTTTCCTATATGATCGCAGGGCAGCGCCAACTTGGTCGCAACGTCGCAATGGGGACGCGCGATAACGCGCCCGACTTGTCTGGAAATGCGGCCCGTATCAAACGCGCGCTGGACAACCATTTTGAGGGGCTGGTTATGTTCACCCTCGCTGTGGTTGTTGTCACGCTCGGCAATCAATCCTCCGTTCTCACGGCAACTTGCGCGTATATCTACGTCGTCGCGCGCATCTTATATGTGTTTTGCTATGTTTACGGGCTGACGCCTTGGCGAAGCTATGTTTGGTTCGCGGGCCTCGTTGCGACCATTATGATGATTATCGCAGCACTCATTCCCTAAACCCCTACATTCCAAACTTAAACCGCTTAAGCTTGGCCAGAAACACACTTTAGATTATTGAAATTCCTACCCAAGGAGAGACCCATGGCACATTATGATGCGATCGTTATCGGCAGCGGCCCCGGCGGCTATGTCTGCGCTATCCGCCTTGCCCAACTCGGCTTGAAAACTGCTTGCGTCGAGGGCCGCGACACACTCGGAGGCACCTGCCTCAATGTGGGCTGTATCCCCTCCAAGGCCCTATTGCATTCCAGCCACATGCTGCACGAAGCCGAACACAACTTCACAAAAATGGGCCTCATGGGAAAATCCCCTTCGGTCGATTGGCCCAAAATGAAGGCCTATAAAGAAGACGTTGTCAGCCAAAACACTAAAGGCATCGAGTTTCTATTTAAGAAGAACAAAATCGACTGGATCAAAGGTTGGGGCAGCATCCCCGCCGCAGGCCAAGTCAAAGTTGGCGACGAGGTTCACACAGCGACATCTATCGTCATCGCAACGGGATCCGAAGCCAGCAGCCTACGCGGAGTTGAAGTCGACGAGAAACGGATTGTCACATCAACTGGCGCGCTCGATTTAGCCAAAATCCCGCGCTCCATGGTTGTGATTGGCGCTGGCGTCATCGGGCTTGAGTTGGGGTCGGTTTACGCCCGCCTTGGCACCGAAGTGACCGTGATCGAGTTCCTCGACGAAATCACACCCGGCATGGATAAAGACGTACAGAAAACGTTGAAACGGATTCTCAGCAAACAAGGGCTGAACTTCATTATGGGCGCCGCAGTTCAAAACGTTGAAGCGACCAAAACCAAGGCAAAAGTCACCTACAAACTGCGCAAAGACGACAGTGAAGTGAGCCTTGATGCAGACGTCGTTTTGGTTGCAACGGGCCGTCGTCCTTATGTCGACAATCTTGGCTTTGAAGCCCTCGGTGGCAAAATGACGGAACGCGGACAAATCGCGACAGGCACCCATTGGGATACAAATATTGATGGTATTTATGCCATTGGCGATGTCATCGAAGGACCCATGCTGGCCCATAAAGCCGAAGACGAAGGTATGGCCGTCGCTGAGCAAATCGCAGGAAAATCAGGCCACGTGAATTACAACGTGATCCCCGGCGTGATCTACACGAGCCCCGAAGTGGCCAGCGTTGGCGCGACGGAACAGGTCCTGAAAGAACAAGGCGTAAACTACAAAGTCGGGAAGTTCTCGTTCATGGGGAATGCCCGCGCCAAGGCCGTTTTCCAAGGCGAAGGTTTCGTAAAAATCCTTGCCGACAAAGACACCGACCGCGTTTTGGGCGCCCATATCATCGGCCCCGCCGCTGGCGACATGATCCACGAGATTTGTATTGCTATGGAGTTTGGTGCCAGTGCTCAAGACATCGCGCTCACGTGCCATGCGCACCCAACCTACTCCGAAGCTGTGCGCGAAGCCGCACTGGCCTGTGGTGATGGCCCTATCCACGCCTAATCCGATGTACCCCGTCAATCAAAAAGGCAGCCCAGTGGCTACCTTTTTGCGTTCTAAAGGGGACTAAACGTGCGTCTTGACGATATGAAGAGGAATGCTGAAGGACAGGACAAGCCCTTAGGCGCGCAGCCATCTCAGACCGAAGATGGGCAGAATTCGGAAGCCGTCGACCAGACAAGAAAACCGTGATCATCGCCGTCAAAAGGTTAGGACAGAAACCCCCTGCCCCTCCCGAAGATACGCGGTGAAATAAAGGGTGTTTGCCAAGTTTTGCCCCGCAAACAGTACCCCCATAAAAGAAGCATCCGTACTTACGAAAATATTCCGAACAAATACAGAGGGCTGCCGTTTGGGACTTGAACGAATTCGGGTACAATCATAAGGATCGGAAAGGGGCCGAGCGAGCAAGGCTCACCAAAAACCGTTCAGGTCAGCGTTTCGGTCCCAAATGTTCCGCGAGAGAATTGCGCCGGTTGTTTTCAAAATGATAAACAGGCTCTTGGTCATCGAGATAGCGAGGGGGCGGCGCATGAGCGGTTACGTTGTTAGAACAATTTAGAAAGCACGATTTTTGCGCGACGGATACTTGCGTTCAGGCGTGTCACGCAGGGGAGCCAACATGACGCGAAACCGAGGAAGGCGATTCACAACTTCCAGAAACGGGTAACGCACGAGGAGAACAAGCGGCGCAACAGTGGTGAGGAAGGAGGCTTGTCCGGACGTATACCCAAGAAGGTGACTGGCAAACATAATCATCATGCCACCGACCATCTTATCTTTGAGGGCATCTCGGTATATGACGCCTTAGTAAGGCGGGGGTGGCCATCAATATACCTCCGCTTGAAATATGGGTTGGCCACAGCCCAGAAAGGCTGTGGCCGCGCTGCTTAAGAGAAGAGCAAGCCGCCATTTATGTCGACGTTTGCACCCGTGATAAAGGAAGCTTCGTCGGACGCGAGGAATACGGCCAAGTTTGCAACCTCGTCTGGCGTGCCTTCGCGTTTCAAGGGGGTGATGCCAGCGACATGCGTACGCACTTCTGGCTTGGAGAAGATGTTGTGAAAATCAGTGTCGATCATGCCCGGACACAATGCATTCACGCGAACTTTCGGCCCAAGTTCTTTGGCCAAGCCACGGGTCAAGGTTGTCATCGCACCTTTGGACGCCGCATAAACTGCAGCCCCCGGTCCACCACCGTCGCGGCCTGCTTGCGACGCAATCGACACAATGGAAGACCCTTCATTGAGGAACGGAATGACTGCATTTACAGCGAGGAAGAACGACGTTGTGTTCAACTCCATAACCTTGTTCCAGTGCTCCAAAGTCATGTCCGCGATAGAAACACGCTTAACGATCCCGCCAGACACATGCAAAAGTGTATCAACGCTTCCGTAAGCTTCAACGGTCGCCGCAACGAGCGCTTTTACTTCGTTTTGTTTGGTCATGTCGCCTTGCATTGCGAAGGCATTGCCACCCGCTGCTTTGATTTCAGCAACGGCTGAATCTGCACCTTCGGAAGATTGGAAATAGTTGATCGCAACGTTTGCGCCTTCTTTAGCCAAACGCATAACGCAAGCACGACCAATATCGCGTCCGCCGCCAGTTACAATCGCGGTTTTTCCTTTGAGATTCATAGTAAGCTCCTGTTATTCACCCAACATCGGGTGATTCCTTAGGCTTTCGCCAGTTTTTGGATGGTGATTTTAAACGCGTTTTCATCCGCGTCGGTGAAGTAAAAATCGCGATCATACCCTTGATCATCAAGGAAATGGAAAACCCGTTTTGGGGCCTCCATTGAATATGAAACAAGCAAAATTGCTATGCGATGACGTTTTTCCTTGGGGAATTTAACGTGAAGGGCCGTCGAAACAGCAAGCCCGTCATACTCGCTTGGGCCAACATCGGGAAAACCCGTTTTTTCAACATTGCAGCGGAAGCTGGGCCTTCCGAGGTCATATTCGCCATTTGCTTGGTACAGCCAATTTATGTCAACGAACACATAATAGCTGTCACGCACGAAATGGACTTCGCGTTGAACCTTCGTCTCGGAGAGGTTGAAATGCTTATAGGCTTCGGTCGTGTCCCCCTTGATATAAATGTGGTTTTCCCGCTCTTCGGCGAAACCTGCTAGGCAGAACGCATTTTGGTCGCCGTGACTGTGGGAAGCGGAGCCGTAAGGTGAGGACTTAAACACAAATTGAATGTGCTCCTTTGGGTCGCCCAAACGGTGCTGAATGGCGGCGCGGCGCGTATCCGGGCTGTTGGTATAGGCGGGGAAGTCACCCGTTTGTTGAATAAACGGACGCTGGTACAGGTCGATCCCGAAATTGGGTCTCACGAGATTTGCCGCTTCTGTCAAATGGGCCGTGCTCGACATCCAATAATGCGGTCCTTCGGCCCCCCTCCCCGCGTTATCGCCCCAAGGGGTATAGCTGGTCGAAAGGAAATTGATGGAAGGATCGAGCCATTCTTTTGCTTCCGCCCCCTCGCCCCTCATCGTGATACAGGCAGGAATAGGTACGGCGGAAACCCCACACACAGCATGACTGTTGCAGAGAAAAGGCTGAATATTGGCGTGTTTTATAAGGTGGTCCACCGTCTGACGGGTGCGCTCAAGAAGGTGGTGGCGGGCGAAGACACGTTCCTCCTCCGGCGGTAAATCATGCAGCCAGTAAAAGCCCCGAACCAAGGCAACGCTAACGCGAAACGCCCACTCATCGGTATAAGGCCGCGACGTTGTGCTATCAATTTCCCACGGACAGGCCGGTAATTGCCACTCTTTTACCCGCCGCAAGTAGGCGGGGTTTTCAAGAACCTTCCCCGCGATGGCCAAGTGGCGAATGACATAGACCAATTCTTGGTAATCAATATTGGGTTGGCGCCAAGCAGGCGGCGTGCGTTGATCGTTTTCATAGCGTGAAGGCTCGGCCATGATGTCGTGGTCCATCCCCCCCTTAGCGGACTTTTTAACGAACACATGCCATGAACAATAGCTCAGGTCCTTGGCAACATCCTTCTTGAAGGTCGCTAGAGTTCGCGAATTTGTCCACAACCGAGGGTGGCTCGCTTCCACCCATCCATACCGCACCGTACGGTCAGAAGGCGGCACATTGGTTTGGGCATCAATCACTGTAAACGCACGGATTTTGGACCAGTTCGCCTCAGTCTTACCCGCGGCTTCATCCCAGACATCGAAGCCCCAAAAACAATATCCTGTCTCCAATCCGGTGCCGCGGGTGAAAAACTTCCACGGAAGATTTTCGAAAAACTGTGTCTTATGCGCGATTTCCTCGCCAACCGGCAACCATTTGAATCGGGGCTGATTTTCAGCGAGTTCACCTCCTTGGGTAAAAGTTTCGGGGTCAATCAAACCTTCGGCGTTCCATTTAGAGAAGTTCTTGATGCCTTCTTTGACGCTGTTTTCCATGTAGTCATGACAGATTTGATCATCATTGAGATAAAAATCGTTGTGGGAATCCGCCCCAGATGTGTGGCCGTCCCACATTGTCACAAGGCGCTGCATTTCCTCCCACTCCCGGTTAAAAACGGGGATTTCATCCTTTAGGCCGTTGCTATTGAGAACTTGAGCGCGAAACTCTGTCAAAATCGCATAAATTTCATCGACGTTCCGAGGAGCTTCTAGGCCCAGTTGGTTGAAGCTTTCCTTGAGCGCTTGGCCACCAACAATGTCAGGAGTATCATCCGATGCGAGCATGATATTGAACGCATCTAGGGTCACGTTTGATGCGGCAGCGGTGGCCAATTCAATCGGCCAATTGTCATCATAGACGAATAGTTTTTTGTGGGAAAAAATGTCCAATGTGATCGGTTCTTCCGACGCAAGGTACTCCCCCCCCGCTAAAACAGGACGTGCTGGTCCGATTGCCGTTGACAACAACGCGGCCCCAACCAAAGTAGTTTTCCGCATATAATTTCCATAATGCTTTGACTTCATTGTTCTTTTACGCCGCCTTTAAAAATACCTTTGTTGAAGGATTTCTGGATGAACGGGTAAACAATCAAAACCATAAGGATCGAGCAGACCATGACCGCGGCATTGACGGCTTCGAACGAAAAGGCGGATGTAAGCAATACAGCCCCGAAGTCATTGTCGGCCTGAAGCTCTACAATAATTTTGCGCATATTGACTTGAAACGACGACTTATCTTCGTCGCGCACCAAGATCATCGCACAGAAAAACCCGTTCCACCGCGCCACAATACAGAACAGACTGATCGTCGCGATTGCCGGTTTTGAAAGCGGGATGAACACTTTCCAAAGCCCTTGGAACTCCTTGGTGCTATCCAAACGTGCCGCTTCCCCAGAGGGAGCAAGGAGTGCCTCAAAAAATTTGCGCAAAAGGGTAATGTTGAAAGCGTTCACCAGCGCCATGTTCAAATAGGCAAATGCTTTGTCGCCGCGAGAGTAAAGGTTCATGTTTTTCTGCAAGTATTTATCCTCACCACAATGAAGCGCGCGAAACGGGTTTGCTGATTGTGGCGGCAGTCGCAACAAGGACAAATGCGACGACAGCGTTGAACAGGCCCGCGGCGGGAGCCGCATCATATTGCGCCCCGGCAAGACCCTGAGGATAAATGAAGCTCGAAATCACATCGGAGATTTCATAAGCCGTGGGTTTATACAGCAGGAAGATGAACTCGAACCAGATCTCAAGAATATTGCCGATCCGAATAATCAACATGACGAGGACTGTTGGCAAAATCGAACTAAAGCCAGCCTCTTGCTAAATACCAGAACGACGGTTGAGATAAAATGCGGCAAATACACAATGGTTTGCGCGGTTTTCTTCAGGCCAGGGATTACGAACTCATTGAAAGCCAGGGCTAAGATGATCGGTATCGGGAAGGCAATCTGGAGGCCGTACATAGGTTTGCACAAGAAAATCAGAAACCAGATGACCGTGGGCGCAAGCAGCAGATATATTTGCCATTTCCGCCGCATGTGAAGACAAACCCACATCGCATTTTCAGAGAGTCGTCGCATAGGCCGCCCCCTCTGTGTGTTTTTAGGGAGGCCGATGGCACGGCCCGTTTTTATACCAAAAACTTTGATCCGAGACGTATCGACATAGAGTGCTTTGAGATGGGGAGTTTCCCCATGCGTTTGAACTTTGGGCACGAAGGAAACATCGTCAACTTGCGAATGCAAAAGCGCTTCAGAGCCCAAGGTTTCTACCGAATCCAACGCAATTGGCATGGCTACACCACCACTGTTTTGCCCAATGCGCCCATTGCACATAACGACGATACGATCCGCCGAAGTTATGGCTTCGGCCTGATCGTGCGTCACGTATATGGAGGTCGCGTCAAGACGTTTGTGAAGCTGTTTAAGCTCGGCGCGCATTTGTGTCCGCAGCTTGGCGTCCAGATTTGACCGAGTTTCATCAAACAGAGAAACTTCTGGGCGGTGAACGATTGCACGCCCCATCGCAAAGGGGTGTCTTTGCCCCCCAGAGAGGTCCGCAGGCCGCCTCTCAAGGTCCTCGGTCAACCCAAGTGTCTCGCCAACAGCAACGACGGGTTCCTTACTTTCGCCCTTTGGAATTTTACAAATTTCGAGGCCAAACGCGATATTTTCAGCCACAATTGGGTTGGGGTAGAGCGCAGAGTTTTGGATAACCATCGCCGCAGCGCGATCCTTGGATTTGACCTTCAAATCAGTCCCGTGAACTGCTTGTATGGCGCCAAATTTCTCGACGATTTTGTTTAGTTGAACACCTAACAAATCTGCCTCCCAAACAACTCGTCGATTTCTATCGCCAACCTGCGCGGTAATTTTCACCCGTCTGGATCATCCTAGCGTTGCTACGCTTCTGGACGCATTTCAGGGTTCGGCGTTTGAAAAAACATAGCG
Organism: Falsihalocynthiibacter sp. BN13B15; assembly: GCF_041205415.1. NCBI lineage: Bacteria > Pseudomonadati > Pseudomonadota > Alphaproteobacteria > Rhodobacterales > Roseobacteraceae > Falsihalocynthiibacter > Falsihalocynthiibacter sp. BN13B15. The sequence continues at coordinate 3,415 of NZ_JBGFCE010000013.1, read as the reverse complement.
CCCAGCCTTACAACCTTCAATACAAATATTTACAAATATTCCGAAAGGAGTGAGGAAAACTCAATTCTCAATATTTTAACGAACAAAAACAATGTGATGAAAATCTCAACCCGAACACCACCAACCAAATATTGCTACAACTACGCTCCTTACTAAATGAATTTATAAATACGCGGCTGTAATTTTACAAATAAACAACCGTATAGCATCTCATGGATGCCTCCTATCCGGCGTTCGAAGAAATAGCCCAAAGCTGATTCGAACATTCCCAAATTCTTACAAATATATGAATCGAGGGGAAGGCCGCTAACTCGCCAATAGGCGCAACCCTTGGGTCACATCGGTGCGAATGGCCAGACGCAAGCCTGGCTCATCTCCCGCACGCAGAGCCGCAACAATAAGACGGTGATTTCTTGGCGTCTCGGTACGGCGTAATTTCCCGTAGAGGGCGCGCATCGTTGGTCCAAGTTGAAGCCAAACAGTTTCCGTCATCGCCAAGATAGCAGGCGCCTGAGCACGCAAATAAAGCGTTCGATGGAATTCCAAGTTGGTGCGAATATAGCCAACAGCATCCTGTTTTGCGATATGTTCGGCGATCGAAACATTGATGGTCTGCAACCGTTCTATCAAGGCCATATGCGCGCGTGGAAGGGCGCGACTTGATAATTCAGGCTCCAACAGCGCCCGCAATGCTGCCAATTCTTCGATTCGTTCGTTTGACAACTCAGGCGTTGAAATCCGCCCAGAGGAGGACAGCGTCAACGCGCCCTCTGCCACCAAACGCCGCGCGGCCTCCCGAACAGGGGTCATCGACACGCCATATTCCGCCCCCAAACCCCGCAAGGTTAGCGACTGACCGGGCGCAAGTTCGCCATGCATAATCTTCGCCCGTAGGTGGCGATAGATTTGCTCGTGGAGGGCGTCATTTTGGCGGCTGTTTGTCTGCATAAAACCAATGTGATCACAAAACAGATCTACGTCAATCCGTGAAACGAAACTGATGCAATTCTTCGCCGTGAACACGCAGCCAATTGCGGGCGTCTTTATGGTCGGGAAAAATTCGCTCGACAACGGCCCAAAAATCAGCGGAATGGTTCATCTCTAAGCGGTGGGCCACCTCATGCGCCGCGACATAGCGCAATACGTAGGGTGGGGCCATAACGAGGCGCCAGCTGTACATCAATTTTCCATCGTGTGCGCAAGATCCCCACCGAGACCGTGTGTCGCGCAAGGAAATTCGCCCTAAGCTCACCCCCAAGTCGTGGGCGAATCCTTCGCTGGCCTCGGTCAAATCAACGCGCGCAGCAAGTTTTAGGAAGCTCGCGACCCGAATAGGCACCTTTTGCGACTCCATCGGCACATATATGGCCCCATCGACGAATTTTGCAGCCCGCCCCCTGCCCTCAACGATGGGAATCTTGGCCCCACGGAACCACACCCAGCCGCCAATTTCGGGCACCAAATTTTCAGGACGCGCCACAAGATGGCCGCGAATCCAGTCCGCTTTTTCATATGCAAAAGCAATGGCTTCCCGCTCTTTTGCCCGCTTGGGCATCGTCAACGTCACCCGCCCGTCAAGGCGCGAAACACGCAGACTGAGCCTCTTGGCCTGCGCTGAGCGACGCAGAGTTACTTCAAGCTGAGGCTCGCCAGGTAATAATAGGCGGTCCATCGCCCCTCCAAGTTAACAAATCGTTTCACACTTCGTAAAAGTGTACGAGAAAAACCGCTTCTTACCCCTACAATCTTTAAAAGCCTTTGACACCCTATCCATGTTGTGGCAGTTGGCTTCAACTCTGAAATTCTAGATAGCTTGAAGGGGACAACCATGCCCAAAGAAGAATGGGGTATTAAACGTGTTTGCCCAACGACCGGCAAGCGGTTTTACGACCTAAACAATAAACCAATCATTAGCCCTTACACGGGTGAAGAAGTTGTTATCGACACCTCGTCGAAAGCACGCACCATGATGGCGGATAAGGCCGATGCTGAAACCGCGTCCAAAGATGCCGAAAAAGAAGAAGTTGTCGTTCTAGAGGATGATGATGATGAAGTTGAGGAAGTTGATCTCGAAGATGACTTCATTGAGGACGACGACGATGACGACACTGTGCCTCTCGACGAGATCGCAGATGTCGCGGCGCCTGACGACGACAATTAATCTTTTGCGCGGGGATTTTTTCCCTTGATCTCCTCCCCGCGCTTGCCTAAACAGCACTTCGCAACACCTAGTTGCAGGATGGGGCCTTAGCTCAGTTGGTAGAGCGCTTGCATGGCATGCAAGAGGTCAGCGGTTCGATTCCGCTAGGCTCCACCATCCAATCAGAATCGCCCTATATTACTGCAAGTTGCTGCTTTTAAAGCGATATCTATCCAGCCTGCTACAGAAGAGTGTTACAGTGGCAGTTTTAAAAAACATGGCCGGACACCCAAGATTATATCGCCGCAACGCCACCTATTATCACCGAGCAGCTATTCCAAAAGACATTGCCAACACCTACCCCAAAGCAGAAGAAACCTTCTCGCTCGGCGCAACAGATCACCGAGAGGCCGTTCGAATTGGCCCCATCGTATCTTCGCTGTCCCCCGATCAGATACAGGCCATCAAGGGCACCTACTTCCACTATCGTCTAGAAGAGGACGACGAGTCTCGCATCACAGGGTTCAAAGGTGAAGTAGACCGTAATGAGCGCTTTCATTTTGAAACCGCACATGAAGAGTGTAACGAGAAGGTCTCACAAGCGCTGACAGACACCCGCAACTCCTTTGAAGAATATGACGATACCGAAACGTAAACACTATGCACGAGGTGATCAGGCTACGTTCTTTCGCAGCGAGGCTGAAGACGTGCTTTAATGGGACGGAGTTGCGATCAAGTTAACAGCAGAGTCCACGTCTTGGCCTCTCCTTATTCGCGCCATTCAGGAGGCTGATAGCGGCAAATCAACTGGAGCCGTTTTGAGTGCGCCAAGCATCGCCACAATATTTGCTCTAGGCAGTGTCGCACTTGCGGAGCTTCCGCGGTTCACCTCAATTATTTTACCCGCACTTGTATGGAGCACAACATGGCACCCCCAACCTGCAGCAGTGGTTCCTGAAAGTACTGCTCCGTCCGCATAAGCCACGGCTCTTTGTTCTGCCAGAGCAGTTTCTTTATGTTTAATCATATCGTTTCCTTACTTATTTCAATGTTTTATGGCGTGTCCGCAGATCGTTTTGGGACAAGTTTGTGAGATCAATCGGGAAACATCAGAGGTGGTCCTAAGTTTTCGACCAGTTTGCAGCCTAGTTAAGGTGGATCAGGGTTTCATGTCAGGCTGCTACTCTCATTGGTTCTGTTTTGTTGGCATAGGCCTCGTCGGGGGGCAAGATTCCATGGGTCGAGTGAGGACGTTCAGCATTATAGTAGGCCAGC